>JAZRMQ010000001.1:0-8757 GCA_045647745.1 Bacteroidaceae bacterium
CAACCCTGTCATCTCGAACGCACGTGAGACATCTCACATTTTCGCAACCCTGTCATCTCGAACGCACGTGAGAGATCTCACATTCAGCATATATTGTCGCACGTTGAATAACTATTCTATCCGGCAAACATTTAAGTACAAACTACCATTAAACAAATAGAAGCGCCAAGGCGCTTCTATTTGTTTATAACAACCCATAATCCCAAGGATTTATTTCTTCTTCAATCCCTTGTACACAAGAAAAGCGACAATGGCAACCGCAAGGATTATAAACACCACACCAATCTCGCCGCTATACTCCTTAACCTTGTTCATCACAGCAGCCTCGGACTGCATACCGGGGATTGTAGACATATAGTATCCAAGCGCTGCAAGAATAGCATTCCACAAGCCAGCACCAAGCGAGGTGTAAAGAACAAAGCGACCAAGCCCCATACGCGCAAGACCAGCAGGAATTGAGATGAGCTGACGCACCGCAGGCACCAAACGGCCGATGAAGGTAGAAACGGCACCGTGCTTGTCGAAATACCTCTCGGCATTCTGCACCTTAGCCTCATCTATGAGACAAATATGACCTAAACGGCTGTTCGCAAATTTATACACAATAGGACGGCCCAACCACACGGCAAGATAGTAATTGACAAATGCACCAAGAAGTGCACCCACTGTGGCAAACACAACTACGAGAATTATATTCATATCACCTGTCACAGCAGCTTTCCAAGCAGCGGGAGGCACAACCGCCTCCGAGGGGAAAGGAATAAAAGAGCTCTCTATTGCCATAAAAAGTGTGACAGTCCAATAATTTAAATTATCAAGACAAAATTGTATCAACGACTCCATAATGTTTTATATTCTGTTTGTATTAATATAAGTTACAATTTTATTTTTTCATTTTACCAAAGAGGCGAACAAGCTCTCCGCACCACAGCACCACCGACGTAGAGGCAATGATAACACCCCAGCTTTTAGCGGTCAACGGCACCACGTTAAACATCTCGCCACCGAATGTAACAATGAGGAACTGCCCCAGCACTATCACCAAGCACACCAGCAGGAAGCTCTTGTTCTCCCACAAGCCCTTGAAAGCCGACGTGCCCGACAGATAAGCCTTTGCATTAAACATATTCCAGAATTGCAGCATAACAAAGAAGGTAAAGAACTCCGACTGTTCATACTGCGACAAGCCATCGCCTCTCGACTGCCATAGCAACAAAGCCACCTGCACCACCACAAACAGTGCACCCACAGCAAAGATATTGCGTGCCATTGGCTTTGTTATGATAAAATCACCCTTTTCGCCACTTTTGCGCGGACGCTCCTTCATCACCGACCAACTGGGCGACAACGATGCAAGCGCTCCGGCAGCAAAGGTATCCATAATAAGGTTCACCCACAGCATTTGCGTAATTGTCAATGGCGACTCTGTTCCAATCATTGAACCAATCATTACAATGAGGCAAGCTGCAACGTTTATCGTTAGCTGGAACAGCAGAAAACGCTGAATATTGCGATAGAGCGAACGCCCCCACATCACAGCACGTGTGATGCTGCTGAAAGAGTTGTCTATAATGGTAATATCACTTGCCTCTTTTGCCACAGAGGTGCCATCACCCATTGAAAGCCCCACCTGAGCTGCCTTCAGCGCCGGAGCATCATTTGTTCCATCGCCGGTAACAGCCACAACAGCATCTTGCTCCTGCAACAGACGCACCAAGCGCTGTTTATCCATAGGACGTGCACGACACATAATTTTCAGGCTCATAACACGCTTTGCAGCCTCATCGTCGCTCAGCGCTTCAAACTCGGGGCCGGTTATAATTGCGTCGGCCGGTGTATTTTTATCGCAAATGCCTATCTGACGGGCAATCTCACGCGCAGTGCCCGACGTGTCACCTGTCACAATCTTGACATCGACACCGGCATCAAGACAACACTTTACAGCCTCGGGAACATCGGCACGCACAGGGTCCGATATTGCGACAAAGCCAAGGAAGGTGAGGTCGGTGCCACTCAAGCGGCCATCGGCGTATGGTTCTGTGTCGGCATCATCATCAAGCACCTGATAAGCAAAACCCAATGTGCGCATTGCCATATTCTGATATTCGAGCAATTTTGCCTCGACCAGCGAGCGCTCCTCGTCGACGCTTGCAAAAACACCGGCAGAGACCTCTACCCTGTTACTGTTGGCAAGCACAATCTCGGGGGCACCTTTTACATAGAGCACATTTTTACCAAGCAGAGGCGATTTTACCACCGTTGCCATATATTTACGTTCGGTGGAGAAGGTCAAACGACTGAGCACTGCCGCAGCCTCGCGCAGAGGCACATAATCAACACCCTGCTTATCGAGCCAGAGCAATAATGCCGCCTCGGTGGGGTTACCGATAGTTTTCACCTCGCTGCCATCGTGGTTCAAATTGGCTGTAGCATTCACTGCAATGCCCTCTTTCACCAATGAGCTCACTCTATTATCGGAAAGAGCGTCACCATCAAGAGCAAAGAAATTGCTCTCAAAGACCTGCATCTTGTTCTGTGTCAGTGTTCCTGTCTTGTCGGTGCAGATTATCGTTGCAGCACCCATTGTTTCACAAGCGTGCATCTTGCGCACAAGATTGTTTGCCTTCAGCATACGATTCATACTGAGAGCAAGGCTCAACGTAACGGACATTGGCAAGCCTTCGGGCACTGAAACAACAATGAGCGTGACTGCTATCATAAAATTGTGCAGCATTGCCGATACAATATCCATTGCCGACATATTATCGAATGCAATAAAGGTCTTTACCGACAAGAGTGCAAATGTTATACCGGCCGCCGCGTAACCTAATTTGCTAATGACTCCTGCCAAGCGTTTCAGTTGCAGTTGCAAAGGTGTGTCAATGCCATTCTCTATCTGCGCTCCTTGGTTCACCTTGCCATATTCTGTTGCATCGCCAACAAACTCAACTCGCATAATGCCGTTACCATCGACAACTGTGGTGCTGCGTAATACTTTATTCGAAGGGTAGGTAGCCTCATCGTCAAAATCGGCCTCAATAGTTGTTTTTGCTATCATCGGCTCACCTGTAAGTGTCGACTCGTTTATCTGCAGTGACTGTGCTTGCAACAGCACACCATCGGCCGGGACTTCGTCGCCGGTATTCAACAGGACAATATCCCCCACTACAATATCTTTGCGAGACACCTCCTGCACCTTGCCGTCGCGCATCACTGTCACCGACACATCGTCGTTAACAGTGTTCAGCACCTCAAAAGCTCGTGCAGCCTTTACCTCAAAGATAAAGCCAATGCCACTTGCAAGAACTATTGCAAAGAATATTCCTATCGGTTCAAGAAATGCCGAGAAGCCAGCATTTTCAGGCCCCCAGCAATGAACACAAGAGATAACCATTGACAGCAACCAAGCAATGAGCAGGATGCGTATTATCGGGTCCTCAAATTTCTCGAGGAACTTTTTCCACAGCGACTCGCGTGCCGGCGGAGTTAAAATATTCTCGCCATACAGGCGACGATTATCCTCCACTTGCTGTTGCGTCAGTCCTTGTATTCTTTCTTCCGACATTTTTATATTGTTTATTCGTTAAACCGTTTTTTTACAATATCTTTTCATTCAGCACAAAGGTAAAAGTTTTTTATTACCATTATGTTACATCATTTTCCTTGCCGCGCCAATAATTCAAAAAAGATTAGGTTTGTTTGCGCGAGCCTCGTCAAACGAACGCAAAGGTGCGTTGTGTTTTTGTTCTGCATCTTGCCGCAAGGAGTGTTGCAGTTCTCTCAATGCTGAGATAAAAGCGTTCTTGCGTTGCTCGCCGCCAAGCAGCTCGGCAGCAACCACCACATTCTGCGACACATCTTTTACGTGCACCACTGCGCCATCATAAACAGGCGCAATCTTCAGCGCTGTGTGCAATGGGCTTGTGGTAGCTCCGGCAATCATCACCGGAACACTAACACCTGCGGCTTTCAGCTCTTTCACCACTGTTATCATCTCCTCGAGCGACGGGGTTATAAGACCACTTAATGCAACAATATCAACCTTTTTCTCTAAGGCTGTGGCAACAATCACCTCGGGAGGGACCATCACACCAAGGTCAATAACCTCGTAGCCATTGCAGCCCATCACCACCGTTGCAATATTCTTGCCAATATCGTGCACATCACCTTTCACCGTTGCCACAAGAACCCTGCCGGCCGAGTGTGCCGCGCCACTCTTCGACTGTTCTATCAACGGTTGAAGAATTGTAACTGCCTGTTTCATTGTGCGCGCAGCCTTCACCACCTGAGGAAGAAACAATTTTCCCTCACCAAAAAGTTCACCCACACGCCCCATTCCATCCATAAGAGGGCCGCCAATAACATCTACCGCCGTACCATATTTAGCTACAGCCTCGGCAAGGTCGCCGGCAAGAAATTCGCCAACACCCTTCAACAGCGCCCACTCAAGACGTGCCTCCACCGATTGCTCGCGCCAAGCATAGTCTGCCGACTCCTGCGCCACAGCCCCACTCTCTTTCAGTTGCCCCGCCATTGAAATCAGGTGCTCGGTAGCATCGGAGGTTCGGTTCAACACCACATCTTCAAGCACCTCGCGCAAAGACAATGGAATATCGTCGTACTGCACCGTTGTTTGCGGGTTAACAATGCCCATATCCATCCCTGCTGCTATTGCGTGATAGAGGAACACTGCGTGCAGCGCCTCGCGCACGTAGTTATTGCCACGGAAAGAGAAAGAGAGGTTGCTCACACCACCGCTGATGTGCGAACCACAAAGATGTTTCTTTATCCAAGCTGTGGCACGAATAAAATCAACGCCATAGGCTGCGTGCTCCTCAATGCCTGTTGCAACAGCAAGTATGTTAGGGTCAAAAATTATCTCATAAGGTTCAAAGCCGGCTCTCTTTGTCAACAATTCAAAAGCCCTGCTACAAACCTCTATCTTGCGCTCGTAGGTCGTTGCTTGCCCCTGTTCGTCAAAAGCCATCACAACAACTACCGCACCCAAGCGACGCGCCTCAATAGCGCGCTCCACAAAAAGTGTCTCGCCCTCTTTGAGCGAAATTGAGTTAACCACCGCACGCCCCTGAATACATTTAAGGCCGGCGCGTATAACGTTCCAGTTCGAGGAGTCGACCATTATTGGCAGACGGGCAATATCGGGCTCGCCGGCAAGCATATTAAGGAATGTGACCATCTCGGCCTCTGCGTCCAGCAGGCCATCGTCCATATTTATATCGAGCAGTTGTGCTCCATCTTCAACCTGTTTGCGGGCAATATCAAGCGCCTCGTCATACTTTTTCTCATTTATCAGACGCAGAAATTTACGCGAGCCGGCAACATTGCAACGCTCACCGACATTAATAAAGTTCATACGGCTGTTCACCACTAATGGTTCAAGCCCTGCGAGCCAAAGTTCATCGGGCTTTGCCACGGGGCAGCGCGGTTGTACCCCCTCGGTCATTGGTGGAAAGAGTGCTATAAACTCATCGGTTGTGCCACAGCAACCGCCGATGATATTCACAAGCCCCTCGTCGATATATTCGCCAATGATTGAGGCCATCTCCTCGGGTGTCTGGTCATACTCGCCAAGCGCATTGGGCAGCCCGGCATTTGGATAGACACTCACATAACAGGGGGCAATCTCGCTCAAACGTCTCAAAAAAGGCTTCATCTCTCTTGCACCGAAAGAGCAGTTAAGCCCCACCGACAGGAGATTGCGATTAGACACCGAAGCCACAAAAGCCTCTATCGTCTGCCCCGAGAGGATGCGTCCCTGTTTGTCGGCAATAGTGAAAGAGAGCATCAGTGGCACATTGCGACCGGTAGCGGCACAAGCCTCATCGGCTGCGTAAAGTGCTGCCTTGGCATTGAGGGTGTCAAAGATTGTCTCGCACAACAGAGCATCTACCCCACCTTCAATGAGCGCAATCATCTGCTCACGATAGGCGTCGGCAAGCGTGTCGAATGTGATATTTCGCAGCGCAGGGTTCTCAACGTCGGGGCTTATTGAGCAGGTGCGGCTTGTTGGGCCGACAGAGCCCACCACGAAGCGTGGCTTTTCGGGGGTTGAAAAAGAGTCGGCAAGCTCGCGCGCCATTAACGCCGCGTTGCGGTTAATGTCGGCACACAGATGCTCGCAACCATACTCGGCTTGCGATACTCGGTTAGCATTAAAGGTTGAAGTCTCTATTATATCGGCTCCGGCAAGCAGATAACGCGTGTGTATCTCGCGGATAATGTCGGGGCGTGTAAGGACAAGAATATCATTATTACCCTTCAACAAACGCTTGTGCCCGGCAAGCAATGTGCCACGAAAATCATCCTCGCACAACCCGTAGCGCTGCACCATTGTGCCCATAGCGCCATCGAGCACCAATATTCTATTTTTTAAAGCCTCTTCTATTGTCATTGTAAAGCGGTGTGGGAGCAACGCCCGGCGCTGCAGCCATTCTTCTTTGTTATTTTAAAACGTTAAAAAGGGCAAAACACGCCCTCTTTATATTGCAAGAAAACTTTTAATGACACGCATTAAAAGTTCCTTCTTATACGATCCATCTCGCGCTTGTCGTCACGCTCTTTGATTGACTCGCGCTTGTCATACTCGTGCTTACCGCGCGCAAGCGCAATCGCCAGCTTGGCAAGCCCCTTTTCATTAATGAACAGCCTTGTGGGAACGATGGTAAAACCGGGGTTCTTCACAGCCTGTCTCAGCTTGCGCAGCTCCTTGCGGTCGAGCAGCAGCTTGCGGTCGCGCCGCGCCGAGTGGTTATTGTAGGAACCATAAAAATACTCGGCAATGTGCATATTCTTTACCCACAGCTCGTTGTTAATGAACGTGCAATAGGTATCGACAAGGCTCGCTTTTGAGAGCCTTATCGACTTTATCTCGGTACCCGTCAACACAATACCCGCCGTAAAAGTCTCGGCAAATATATAGTCGAACGAGGCACGTTTGTTCTTAATATTTATGTTAGCAGCCCTTCTATCCATATATCAACCACAATCACCAACTATCATTTAATGATTTTATTGCCATCAATTTCCAAAGGTTTGAGAACGTTATTATCGGTACGCTTGACACTGATTTTTGTCTTTATCTCCTTGCCTTCAGGCAAAAGAGCCTTCTCCTCATCGGACAAGAAATCCCTAACGTTAGAAATATCAAATGTCAGCAACGCTTGTGTTATATTATCGCTCTCCTCGGCATCAATATGCAGGTCGAGCACCACATAACCGGCGGCATCAACACCGCGGACAGTCATTGCAAACCGAGCACCCTCCTTTTCTCCCTTATATTTGAGACAAATGTTTTGTTTGTCCTTCCACACCCAAGTCAACGCTGTAAACTCTTCAAAAAAATTAACCGGACACAACTCCAAGAAAGGTGTTTCATACTCCGTGGTATCAATCTCGGCCTTTGACGACAAAGGATACGTTGGAATTACACGCCCCACCTCTATCAAACTCCACTGCGGTGGCAGTTCGCTGTAGAAATTGTAATAACATTGCAATGTCAAAAACAATCGGTCGCCGGTCTTGAGGTCAAAATCGTCAATATTTTTCACAAACAAATTGGTGTCGCTGAACTCAGGAGCAACAGTAGCCTTGTTAACAGTGTATATACCATAATAGTACCACGTCTGTGTTGCACCAATTTCGGCCGGCTCGCAAGAACCCATAAAGACAACCGTAGCAAGAACAGCTATCAAACTATAAAGTTTTTTCATAGATTTCAATTTTTCAAAAAAAAACAATTCGAGCGCGAAGATACAAACAAAAAGGCAAACAATGCCCCTATTTGTGTTAATAATTATCTCGTAGTATGATTTTTCATAATTGCGCACGCACAAAGAGAAAAAAAACGCCGCAACCTTTGTTAAAGATATAATTTTAGTTATCTTCGCAGACTGAAAGAGACTATGTTTCACATTTTAAACATATAAAATTATGGTTTATTCACACGAAGTAGAAAACATGTGTGTTGTGAAGAAAGGTCCTAACCACGGTCCTGCTCCAATCCCCGAAGAGGGCAAATGGATTAAGGCTAAAGAGGTTGCCGACATTTCTGGTTTCACACACGGTATTGGTTGGTGCGCTCCACAGCAGGGTGCTTGTAAGCTTTCTTTGAACATCAAGAATGGTATCATTCAGGAGGCTCTTGTTGAGACAATCGGTTGCTCAGGTATGACACACTCAGCAGCTATGGCATCAGAGATTCTCCCCGGCAAGACAATTCTTGAGGCATTGAACACCGACCTTGTTTGCGATGCTATCAACACTGCAATGCGCGAGTTGTTCTTGCAGATTGTTTATGGTCGCAGCCAGTCAGCGTTCTCTGAGGGCGGTTTGATTATCGGCGCAGGCCTCGAGGACCTTGGTAAAGGTCTCCGCAGCCAGACAGGTACACTTTATGGTACATTGGCTAAGGGCTCACGTTATTTGGAGATGGCCGAGGGTTACATCACACGCCTCGCTCTCGACAAGAACGACGAGATTTGCGGTTACGAGTTCATCAACCTCGGACAGCTTATGGATGAGATTAAGAAAGGCACAGATGCTAATGAGGCTGTCAAGAAATTGACAAAGTCTTATGGCCGCTTCTCACAGGAGGCAGGTGCTGTTAAGTATATTGACCCACGTAAAGAATAAGGAGGACAAAGCTATGATAAGACCCGTAAAATTTGAAAGTCAGGATCGTCGTATCAAGCAGATCCTCGCTGTACTTAACGAGAATGGTATCGCTTCTATCGAAGA
>JAZRMQ010000002.1:0-37566 GCA_045647745.1 Bacteroidaceae bacterium
ATACCATACTTGGTGTGGATGTAATTGATGGAATAACCATCTTCGAGCATATGCATATATTTTAGCAATGCTGAATAATCGTGTTTTTTACGCATAAAATAAACCCCAAAGTTTTTTGTCCAAACTTTGGGGTTCACTTCATATTATGGATAATCTCTCTTTTTAAATTGATTATTGGTGCGGGTTACTCTTCAACCACCTCAAATTCGTCTTTTCCTACACTACACAAGGGACACGCCCAATCATCGGGCAATGCCTCGAAAGGAGTTCCGGGCTCTATACCCTGCTCAGGGTCACCAATTTTGGGGTCATAGACCCACTGACATACCGTGCAAATATACTTTTTCATAATTTTAATGTTTAAATATTCAACAATTCAACGAAACAAATGTTCAAATACATTCTTTAAAAATTAGTGCCGTTGCCATCTGTTTCCTATGCAAAATTAACGCATTTAACCAAAATCTCTAAAACATTTTTGTTAAATTATTTTAATTTTGTAATCATTTCATAACAACAAAGACGCTTGCTAACCCCAAAAAGGCTTATATAAGAAAACAGGCCGGGGCTAACACCCCGGCCTGTGATTATTTAATTTTATTCTTTAGGTAACTCTCCTTTTGGAATATCGTTAGGGTCTACCGGCTGCACAACTCCTGCAGGAAGCGGCAAGTACCAGTTTGCCTCAATCTTCATCTTCTCATACAAATCGGGATTTGTTTCAAATATCGCAGTACGAGAGCGATAGGTGCACTCATTCTTGAATTCACGACCGGCAACACGTTTAGCCAAGATATCATAATAGAAGGGGTCTCCTGCTCTCTTGGCAGCCTCGGCAAAGCGAATCAAATCGCCAAAGCGTGTTCCCTCCCAAGCAAACTCAAGAGCAAGCTCGTCGATGATGAGGTCGGCAACGTAGTTAAGAGAATCTTGATAAGTGAGAGAGTCTGTAATCACCTCTACTCTATTATTAACCTCTGTCAAGCCCAAATAACGTGCAACACAGGTGTCGTTCAATCTATAATAATCATTGTACTCACTATATCCGCTACCACGTGAGTGAATACCTGCATTACTTTCAAAAGCTGCATCAGTGAAGTCACATCTCAAAGAGTCGGAACAAGATGCAAGATATGTTTCCATCACCACGGTGCTGTCAACTACAACCTTGTTTTTGTAGATGTATTCATATACAGTATCGCCGTTTTCTTTAAGCTTTACACGCTCGGCATATACGGGGTTCTGCAAAAGCTGATAGTCCTTTTTAGCACCTACCTTAAGAATTTCCATAGCAAAGTCCATTGCACCAACATAACCCTCGCGCTCCAAGCCAATCAAGGCCTCGGCTAAACGAAGATAAGCGTGTTCCTTTCGCAAAAGGATAAGGAATGTTGTTCTAATTCCGGGAATAAGCTCTGTTTCCATACCTATATTTTCGCCCGCATAGTTGAACTTGCCAATAATATCCTTATATTCGGTTTTCAACTCGTCATTAGCACGCTGTGAATAAGTTGTAGCCTTTATACGAAGGTCACCAGTATATTCATAGTGATGACTATACTCTTTTACCTTTGGTTTAGCAGGGTCTTCAATATAGCAATAAACCTGACGCTCGGCCAACGACTGCATTCCCGGAGAGGCTACGACCTGAGCCCCGCCAACCTCACCGTGTGGTGAGAATACAGATGCCAGACTAGATGTTGAGCCATAAAGGTCTGTATCATTGAATGGTATAATAGTGAAGAAATTTGAGCTGTTGCTACTAAAACCTGCAGCTGAGAACATATTCATATAGCTATTATTGAAGCCCTTTCCACCCTCGCTGGTGTAACTTGCCTTGTAACCGGCATCGTTGTATTTTCTACCAGTCTTATTAGTTCCGGTACCGGCAATCTGTGAATAGTAGAAACGAGCAGCCTGCTTGTAATTACCACTCCACAAGTAGAGCTCACCAAGCAACATTCTTATAGGAACAAAGAGTTGTTTTGTCTCAACCTCTGTTTTATTATAGCTAAAATACAGCACCTTTCCATCGGTATCCCAAGCCGGCATATTGTATACTAACGGGTTTTCATAAGGCAGGATATCCTCGATAAGCCTGTTGATGACCTCGTCACGAGTGAGCATAGGCTTGTTCATTACAGCCTCGGCAGCACCGTGTGTGAGGATTGGCTCTGTAAAGTAAGGTATGTTGTTGTAATTGATAGCAAGCTGCAGATAGGTCCAAGCACGCACGCTCTTCACAGCGACATACTCGGGGAGCATCAGCTTGATATTGTTCTTTTCGAGTGTTGTATCAACACGTGCCAAATAGATGTTACAGTTGTTGATAATTGCATAATAATCCTTGACATCAAGATACTTGTTTGTGCCCAGATTAAACTCAGACTTACACAACTCCTGAACATCAACAACGGCTTTTGCCTCGTTGACTGAGACAAGGTCGGCACGCAACTCGTTAATCAACACCTGACGGTCTGCAACCTCTTGAACGGCCTTTAAAATACCCAATACCGAGTATACAGAGTCGTTAAGTGTCCAATCGTCATACTCGTACTCTACACGGTTTGAATCGACATTCAACATATCATCGCAGGAACTAAAAAGGATTGTTCCGCAAAGAAGGAATGTTATTGTATAAATAAGTTTCTTTTTCATTTTTTTATCGTTTTTCTCACCCTAATCAATTTTCATTAACAAAGGTTTGCGTTCATTAGAGATTTACCTTAACACCAAGATGGAAACTGCGTGTCTGTGGCAACAAACCGGCATCAACACCTTGATACAATATATTGTTATTTACCGAGAATTCAGGGTCATTACCTGTGTAGTTGGTGAATGTGCAGACATTCTCGGCTGCGCCCCAAACTGTCAATCCCTGCAACCAGCTTGCACTGACAGGAATATCGTATGAGAGTTTGATGGTCTTTAATCTCAAATATGAACCATCTTCAATCCAGCGATCAGAGAAACGTGAGTTACCAACAGGGTCGCCATAAGCAATTGCAGGAATATCGGTAACCTGACCATCTACAGTCCAACGGTTAAGCATTGCTGTTGTCTGGTTGTAGAATGTAGAACCGCTCTCGAGCTGCTGACGATAATAGTTGTATATATCGTTACCCACCGAGTAGTTGAAATTTACATCGAGTGAGAGGCCCTTATAAGAGAGTCTTGTGAAGATATTACCATAAATATCGGGGTTAGGATTACCAATGACTGTCTTGTCGTTATCATCGATAAGTCCAAGAGGTTCGTTTTCTGCTACTGCTGGATTGACATCAACAAACTTAACATCACCGGCCTTGAAATATTTTTTAGCACCGGTAGCATCTTTCTGATAAAGACCATAAGCATCGGCATCGTCCGAAGAGGCAATTACGCCGTCGGTCTTATAGCCCCAGAACACGCCCACGGGCTGACCAATCTTGGTTGCAACCTCGCCACCATAAACCGATACCGGGGCAAGCTCCTCGTCAAGCGCAACCACCTTGTTCTTGTAGTGACCAACAGAGGCTCCAAGCTCCCACTGGAAATCTTTTTCGTTGATGAGCTTTGCATTAATGCTGGCCTCGAGACCCATATTCTCAAGCTCGCCACCATTTGCCCAATAACGGCCCATACCGGTGACAAACTGATATTGTTTCTGAACCAAAAGATCGCTTGTCCTTGATTTATACCAGTCGAAAGAGAGGGCTAGTCGATTATCAAAGAACATAGCATCAAGACCTACATTGAAACGTGCTGTGTTCTCCCATTTAACGCCCTCGTTCTCAACGTTACCAAGTTGAAGTCCCATCCACTCTTTGGTGAATTTGACAGACTGCAGATAACTGCGTGCAGCAAGGTAGTCGATAGCGTCGTTACCTGTTATGTCAAAGCCGGCACGCAACTTAAGCATATTGATGTTCTTTACATTGAACCAAGGCTCTGACGAAACAAGCCATCCGGCCTGAACCGATGGGAAGAAGCCCCACGCAACACCTAGCATATTGAGTGCGTTCTTTGCTTTGCCACCAAAACGTGACGAAGCCTCCAACGATGCTGCCAACTGCAGGAAGTAACGTGTCTTGTAAGAATAATCGGCCGACAGATACCAAGAGATATTTGACCAGACATTCTTATCACCGTAGCTGTCGGAGTGGTCGAGCTCATCCTTGATATTGAAGCTGGTGTCACTACCAGAGTTCGCACCACTGATGGCATTTGAGTCGAAGTTAAAGTTTGTATAGCGGAAGCCTCCGAATGCATTCACTTTGTGTGCACCAAAGACTTTGTTCCAAGCAACACGAGTATCGCTTGACAAAGCAGCCTCCTTGCCAAAGAATGATGAAATATAGTTACCGATACGTCCGTTAAGCGACTCCACATAGAAATGGTAGTATGTGTTGTCGGCAGCTGTCGGATAAGGCAAATAATACTTTTCACTCACGCGATACAAAGAGTAGTTAAATATCTCTGAAATTGTAAAATCACCAATTTTATACTCAGGAGCAACCGTAATACCCATATTTGTATACTCCAACTCATTCTTGTGAGGATCGGATGCCTTGGTAAGAATTGTCAAGGGGTTATACAATGAGTTGTTGGGGTGTGCGATGCCGGCATTGCTTACTACATCAAAAGCAAAGTCATCAGCAACGTCGATAATAGAACTCAACTCACCTGTTGTTGCGTAACGATAAGGGCTAAGGAACGGAGACTTCACTGTTGCAATGGCTCCGAGTGACGACAACGGGAAGGCTGTCTGATCCTCGCGCATACCATCGTCGAGCAACTCACGACCCACGCGTGCATAAGAGATATCGATGCGTGTCTTAAAGTTGTCTGTGAGGAGGACGTCCGAATTCAAACGAACGTTCATACGGTCAAAATCGTTACCCTTGATAGGAGAGTTACCCAATGTGTAGCCGAATGAGAAGTTATACATCGCAACCTCGTCACCACCCTCTACGTTAATCTTGTAGTTTTGTGTAACAGCCTCACGATATACAAGATCGTTCCAATTGGTGTTGTTGTGGTATTTATCGTAGTAGATAAAACCACTCTGCAACTGACCGTTCTCATTATACACGGGCTTGTCTGCACGCAAGAAAGGAATGTTGCGATTGGGGTTTACGTTCATTGTACCAATGAGGTCATTGGCATAGATACGATAATCCTCGGCCGAAAGCATTTTCTGTGTTTTTGGCTCCAATGACACATTGGCATAGATGTTCGCTGTAATGCGTGTTGCCATACTCTCGCCACGCTTGGTGTTGATTATTATAACACCATTTGCAGCACGTGCACCATATATTGCAGCACCATTCTTCAGGACCTTGATATCACGTATATCGTTGACATCAATAGCTGATAGCACGTTGTTGTAAGCACCCATATGGATGGCCTCGTTACCCTCCTGCAAGTCCCAAATTACACCATCGACAACCACCAGAGGCTGTGTGTTTGCGTTAAGCGAGTTTATACCGCGTATAAGCATTAGCGCACCAATACCAAGGGTTCCTGAACGATTTATGGTGCGAACTTCGGCACCAAGCTTGTTCTGAATATCCGATTCAATAGTCAGTGCTGTTGTCACATCCTCGGCAAATCCATTCTCGGCAGTGATGACAATGTCACTGTTGTAATTCTCCTCGAACTTATCGGAATAGAGGCGTACGTTTACAATGTCTCTTTTACCGACAGGTTTCTGAACGAGCAGATAATCAGGGGTAGAGAATGACAAGAGGGTTACATACGATGGGATATTCAATTTGTATTTACCCTCACCGTCTGTCATTGTTGTGACTCTCTTATGGCCTGTTGCCTGAACACGTACACCGGCCATTGGCTGGTTGGTTGCGGCATCATATACAGTACCGGTCACGGTGCGTACATCTGCAACAGCGCTCTTTTTCTCAACCTTAACAGGTTCGTCTGCTACAGTACTCTCTTGCATCGAGGTCGATGCAAGAGCTGCCGATGGCATCATTAGCATAAATGCCACTAATAATTGCATTAATTGTCGCATATACATAATTGTTTTTCTTTTTTTCTTCATACAAACCATTCTCATCAGTCGCGCACCGGTATAAGCATAATTTTATCAATACGGAAGCTTGCGTCATACTTGACAGTGCTAGGTTCGTCTCGGCTCTTTGTCTTTGACGATATTGTAAGCTCCAAATTGTAACTAGTTGCGTTCTTGCCGTCGTAGAACTCACAATATTTGGGTTGAACTACAACCTTTTGGCTATCGGTTGTCAAAAACAACGTATCCATTACAAAAGGATTTGTTTTCAGAGATTTTGACAATTCTGGTTTTGAATTGTACTTCGAGATATAAAGTGTGTCAATTCCTCCTGAGCCCAACGTCTGACCCAGCATAATCTCTAAATTGTTTGGATACATATTTGTCTTCTTCTGCTCTATTGTAATGTTCTTTGGCACAAAGATGATTGCAACCTCATATTTAGCAGAGAGTACTTTTGGAATCTTGAATCTAACAGTTGTTGCTGAATTTTTTGTCTGAGAGAAATATCTGCCACCAGAGACCTCTACACCCAAGCTATCGTGTTCCTTGATAAGCTCGCCTTTGTAGGCTGTAAGTA
This sequence comes from Bacteroidaceae bacterium, assembly GCA_045647745.1. Classification (GTDB taxonomy): domain Bacteria; phylum Bacteroidota; class Bacteroidia; order Bacteroidales; family Bacteroidaceae; genus HGM04593. The sequence continues at coordinate 6,594 of JAZRMQ010000002.1, forward strand.
TCTCACCTTGCTTTGATGTTGACCACATATCCTCTCGTTCGGCCTCAAGGAAGATTGTATCGTGCCACAAGTCGGTTGGCTTATAAGGCATTGCATTAACGACCTTGAATGTACCATTAGAGAGTTCTTTCTCAAAGATTACGTTCTTCTCAAGATCGGCAATTGGGAAGAGCGGACGCTCAGCTACTCCACGGAAAGCAGGAAGAGCCGAATCGGTGCACTCAAGGTGCTTTTGCTCGTTATTGCTGAATGTTATATACTTGAGGTTGTGGAAACGTGCATAATGTCTGCGCAAAGAGTCTCGTTCAATCCACTCTATTTTCGAAGCAGACAATGAGTCATAGTTGAAATATGCCTCGGTCTTTGCAATCATCTCGAGCCATAGTTCATCGGTCGGAACATAAACAACGTAGCTTGAGTCCTCTTTATCAAGATTACCGACACCAGTCCAAGCATCGAGCCATTTGTTTGAGGTTACAAAAACCGAGTCGATAAATGTTTGCTCACCATCAATTATCGGACCGGCAACACTCTGCCCCTCGTTGAATTTTGTAACATTGTAAGAGTACAAAAATTCTGAAACAAGTTTTACATTATCGGCAACCTTCAAATACTCCCAAATGCTGAACTTATACTCCGATGGCGATTTAATCTTGTGGATAATACCATTGCGGACACGGATATTTCTCTCCTCAAGTTCTATACCCGAGAATGTGTAGCTGTAACCATTCTCATTTTTACCACCGGCAAAGATTGCGTTTTTCTTGTTCAAGAGCAAGACAAGATTATTGTCTTTGAGCTCACCATTTGCAGGTACAAGATGGTTGGCAACGTGTGCTTCAACGAATGAACGGAAGACGATGTCGCGATTGCCATTGTTTTTTGCCTCGTTTACCAAAGAATCCTTATTTGCAATTGGATTCACCGGAGCCCACACAGTGTAGACTCTTGACTGGTTAAAGAGTGAATCGGCACATTTGTCGCCGCAAGCGTTGAGAATCTCTACAAAGTGTGACAATTCGGGATCGTTCTCGATGACCTCGTATAAAGTCTTATCGGCATACGGTGTCTCCGGTGTTACTCTTATACCCTCATTGTCCTCACAAGAGGAACCTGCAAGCATAAAACCGAACAACATTGCTCCGGCAAGAATTTTATGTTTGATAATTTTATTCATATTATGTATACGTTTTTATTCGTTATTTTGAGACTATCCAAACTCACTATCTCATCAAAAATCAGTCTCACTTATAAAATGCCCTTTTCTATTATCAATTCATCTCGGTAGATGAATCCTCCTTCTTGTATGCATCGTTTTGCTTTAGGTTCTTATTGTAACGCAACTCGTCAATGTGAATTGGCAAGAACAAAGCATCAATAACAGCCAACTGAGATTCTAGCACAGCCGACGACGCTGTAAGTTTCTTAGAAACAAGTTTTGCAACATTTTCGGTGTTTCCTTCTATCAAAGCCACACGAACAAGGTCATACCAACGCTTACCCTCGAACGAAAGCTCCAACAAACGCTCTGTACGCACCAAGTTTGTCAATGTAGCTTTTACGTCTTTTGCAGGATATTGCAAACGTGATTTGGAATTGTCAAACTTTGAACGTGTGTTGATGGCATTAACTATATCAAACGCCTCTCTGAAATCGGGCTCGGCAGCGCTCTCACGCAGAACCATTGCCTCGGCCATCATCAAAAGAACATCTGTGCGACGATATACAATCCAATTGGCATCCCAACCATCTTTTTTACGATAATCGGAGCTTGTTGATGGAGATGTCTTTAAAGCGTATTTTGTGATACAAACATCACCATCGGTAGCCGCTTGGTCATATGCCTTGATATTAGTAAAAGACCAAATGCGAAGGTCGTCCTCTTTATAATTATTCTTTATAAAATCCTTTGGAACAACTGCCATTTGCGCATTACCTTCGGTTCCATACAAGTTGAACACACCCACAGCATAAGGATTATCACCTGTATTATAACTGCTCTGAATTTGTAGCTCGAATATAGATTCAGAAGAGTTCTTGCTACCAAATATTGCATCATAGGCAGTGCTCGTATGCTGACCCTTCTTCTCATTAACAGTTCCCTCGTTCTGGATAAGATTATAAGCAAACGTCTCAACAGGTTTACCCTTATTCTCCTCTTCTAGGATTTTATCCATATTGGCAATAACCTCTCTGCAATCCTCAACGCACTCATCGTAGTATGCCTGCACATCGCCTGCTTTGACATATTTGGTGTTATCTCTGTAATATGTAGCAAAAGCAGCACGCCACAAGTTTACATCGGCTTTCATTGCCAATACTGCATTACGGCTTATACGACCCAAATTCTTTGAGACATCTGAATATGCACCGGATTTCATTACCATATCCTTAGCACGATTCAAATCGCTCATAATAGAGTCGAGCGCAACCAATGGATGCACCTGTTTATAGTCGGGGATATCGGCGTCGTTTTTAGCTGAACGCATTGCCAAAGGAATATCGCGGAATGTGCGAACAAGATAGAAATGACAAAGCGCACGCATTGCATACATCTCACCCTTTACAACAGCCAAGTCACCTTCGGTGAAATCCGGGTCACGCATCACAACCTGATCGGCGCTCTCCAACACCAAGTTTGCATAGTTAATTGCCTCATAGAAAATTCCCCAACGGCAATAAGAGTTCTCTTCGGTGATATTTCCCTCAATCAGACGCTTGATATCACCACTCAGGGACGAATTAAAGGTCATATTGTCCGAACGCATATCACCCCAAATAATAGCCTTAGAGATTGCATCGGAACTGAGCAGTTTAAGGTAGCTTGTCGCAAGCATACCATTAACTTGGTCTTTTGTCTGCCAAAAGTTCTCCTCAACAACAACGTCAGCAGGGATAATTGTCAAGTAATCTGTACAAGAACCCATCAAAACGCCAAAAGCAACCGTTGCTGCAAGAACCGTTTTTCTGTATATATTAGATACTATTTTCATATTCGTAAACTTTTAGAAACCGAGAGACAATGAAAGTGTATACGAGCGTGGGCGAGGTGTCTTTGTATTGTCATAGGCAATACCCTCACCACCATTTGCAACCTCGGGCTCAAGACCTGTATATTTTGTCCAGAAACATACATTGTCGGCCGAAGCATAGAGATTGAGGCTCTTTAAACCAATCTTCTTTAACCATTTTGGCTCGAAAGAGTATGACAACTGCAAGTAAGAGAGACGGACATACGACGCATCCTCTACATAGCGGTCACTACCCAAATAGTTGTATGCGTTGCCATCTCCGTTAACGGCACGAGGAATTTCGGTAATATCACCCTCTTTGCGCCAACGCCAGTTTACAGCAATACTTTGGTTATCATATCCGGCCATATTCTCAAAGGCCATACGCGCACTGTTTACAACATCAACATCCCAACGATATGTGAACGATGTTCTCAATGACCATTTCTTGTAACGCAAAGTCAAACCGAAACCACCCTGAGCTGCAGGATTTGAGTTACCAAGGTAAACAATATCAAGCTGGTTGATGTTACCATCGTGGTTGATATCCTCGTAGATAGCATCACCACCATTGAAAGTGTAAACACTGTTACCCTTCTCATTGTCATAGAAAAGCACCATTCTCTTTGGTGTGCCATTAGCCTCATACACTACGTTGCCGTTAGCATCACGCACGATTGGACAAGAGCCATCGCGGCCGGCCTCTTCCTCGGCCAAAGCCTTTTCCCAATTCTTGTAGCTGTAACGATAAACGCCCTTATAACGGAAACCATAGATTGAACCACTTGGGTTACCTATCTGGATACGAGGCAAATACTTTGTGTTTGCAGGACTCTCGTAAGTACCATTCTTTTCATCAAGATAAGCCTCCTCAAGTTCAAGAATCTCGTTGAAGTTGTTACCAATGTTAAAATACATTGTCAATGAAAGATCCTTGGCCAACTTAATGTTATTAAGGTTCATATTCAACTCCCAACCAGAGTTTCTTACAGTACCAGAGTTTTTGTATCTGAGATGAGGATAACCGGTTGATGATGGCAAACGATAATACTGGATAATGTTATCGTATGTAGTACCGTGGTAGTAGTTGAAAGCACCTGTCAACAAACCATCGAAGAATCCAAAGTCGGAACCGACGTTCCACTCACGCTTGTCCGAACGGCGAAGATTGGTCAAGCGGATACCATCCATCTGGAATCCGGCCATACCCAAATAGCTCTTACCAAAATCGGAGTAGGTGTTAAATGTCGCATTTGAACCCGGAGCGTGACCATCCATACCAAAACCGGGACGCAGTGACAACATACTCAAATATGGTTTTGCCCACTCCATCCAAGATTCGTCGATGATATTCCAACGAGCAGAGATTGATGGATAAGCAGCCCATTTTTGGTCGTCACCCATCGCTGTGTTACCCTCACCGCGAACGGCAAGACGCAAAGAGTATTTAGATTTATATGAATAGTGAGCATCGAACACAAAGCTGATATTGCGACTCTCCCACTTGTTTGTACCCGAGCCAATCAAAAATGCACCAACAGTAGAGCTGCTGATGTTGCCTGTGGGCAAACCGGTTGCTGTTGAATTCTGTGAGTTACCCGAACCTGTCGACAGCTCAAACTGAGCATTCATTGTCATATAGTGGTCGCTGCTTCCCAAATAAGGCGTCAAGATTAATTGGTGACGTGTTGTAAAACCAAGACTCTTGCTATCCTCGGCCTTTGACCTGTTCTTGTCGGTTGAAGTCCATTCGTTTGTAAACAACGATGCCGGAGTATAGTAGTTTCCAGAGTATGTAGAAGCGTTAAGATTCACCATACCACGATATTTGAGTTGTGTCTCATTATCCTCAAGACCAAGCAGACTATACTCAAAAGTAATCATCGGGTTGATACTATAGTTCTCGGTATGATATTGTGCCAAGTCACCGACTGCAATTGGGTTTTTACGACCCTGCATTTTTTTCTCTAAGTCATTACCCTCGGCATACTTGAGCATTGCATAATATCTATCGGTTGAATTACCAAGCGAATCCTGAGCATAGATACTCATATTAGGCATCATCAACAACGAGTTGTATAGCAAATCCTCTGCGTTGCGTCTTTGCTTTGTATATGAGAATGCAAAGTCGGCAATAACCTTGATGCGTGCAGATACATAGTAGTCAAGAGCCAAACGAGAGCTGAAGCTGTGAAGGTTCTGACCAATCACCTGACCTGTCTCGTTTGAATAACCTCCCGAGATGCGGAATGTTGCCTTTTCACCACCACCGCTGATGTTGAGGTTATACTCATTTCTATAACCGTGCTTTGAAATCTCGTCTACCCAATCGGTATTATTGTTATAGTTCTGGTACTCAGAGAATGTCTGGTCATAGTCAAGCTCACGAATAGGTTTGTCGGGTTCACTTTGATTTACATTGAACAGCGCCTGCTTGATGAGCATTGTATAATCGTCACCATTGAGCAAGTTATAACCGCTAGGTGTCCATTTATCCTTGAACTTGTATGTGAAGTTCACACGTGTAGGACCGCGCTTACCACGCTTTGTCTTAATTTTGATGACACCATTGGCACCGCGTGAACCCCAAACAGCACAAGAGGCAGCATCCTTCAACACCTCAATTTCGGCAATATCCTCGGTGTTAATCATCAGAAGCTCGGCAAAATTCTCGGCTGTAGCATCCTCTTTAATCAATGAGCTTTGACCCTCATCAACTTCAAAGATATTATCGTCTACAACGATAAGCGGTGTTGCGTCACCGTCAAGCATTGAGTTACCACGCAAGCGCATCTGAGTACCTGAACCGACGTCACCAGAGTTAAACACGACGTCAAGACCGGCAATCTGTCCCTGAAGGGCCTCATCTACCGAAGCAAATGAAAGACCATCCATCTCGTCCATACTAATCTTTTGTGTAGCGTGAGTCATCTCGCGTTCGAGAATATCAAGACCTCCTGAACGAGAGCGCTGCTCTGCCACGATATCCACCGTCTCGAGCATATTATCCTCGACCATCTTTACGTTAAAGATTGTTCGGCTACCAATTTCAAGACGCTGGGTCTTATAACCCACGTATGAAATTTCAAGTGTATTGCTTGTATTCTTCACGACCATTGAGAAGTTACCCTCAAAGTCGGTTACACAAGCTTCGATGATACGATTGCTTTTGTCGCGCTCGGTGATGTTCACCATAATCAGCGCTCCTTCGGCATCACTTGTAATCGTACCCGAAATTCTCGCACTTTTTTGCGCATATACGCCACTGCTTACCAAGCAGAAAAGCACAAGCAGAAATAAATGCTTTATTTTTATCATAGCTATTATGTTTTTTCTACATCACCATTAATTGGTCTCTTCCTCCTCGGGAGCAACCTCACCAAATTTCGTTCTCTCTTTAACCGTTCCGTCATTATTATACCTTATTCTATATATAATGCCGTTCTCTTGCTCGGTAGCATATTCGTATGAAATATTGCCGTCCTCATCTACAAGTTCGTTGACTCTGTAGCCTTCATCGGTAACGAGCACATACTCTTTGGCTGGCTTTGCCTCTGGGTCTGTTTCAGAACCTGTCGCCGAAGCGGTCTCAGTCTCTGCATCATCTTCAACCACCTTGTCAAGAGTAATAAGTTCCTCTTTTGTCAACATTTCATCATACCCCTCTTCACCGGCAGCAAGTACGCGCATCAAATAACCGGCCCTGTGTACCTCTTTTACACCATTGGCGTTATTCAGTACAACATTGCCAAAATCTGCAACAAGATAGTATGTACTGTCACCTACCTCTACGGCACCGGTGCCATCGACATACATTATATCTACAAGAGCTCCGTTGGCTGCGCTATTAGCAACAGGGCCGTCGGATGCAAAGCGTTTGAAACGACCATCGTAACCAAACATTGTCTTGTTCAAGAGAGCGCCATTGATTGGATGCAAAACAGCGTATGAAGAAGATTGAATAGTATTCAACTCTGCCGAAAGACCGGTACCTTTTGACTTGTAGATATTGTCACGACACATAATGTTCCAGTCTTTATTCTCTACACCAGTTGTAATGACGTGTCTTTCATTGCCAAAGTCATCCTTAACAACAATAGTAGTTCTGTCTTTATTTGACAACTCCAGCCTATAGAATTGACGTGTTTCGGGGTTTAGCATCGCTGTTGGATATTTAACGTAATCCAAAACACCTCCCGAAGACGGGTCGTTTGTCTCCAATGGCAAGTTATCAACAAAAACAGAGTTATCCAGAATATGATACTTGGCAAAGTTTACAATCGAAGTAATCATAGAGATAGCCTTTTTCTTTTGTCCCTTGGCTACAACAGCTCTAACCTGCTCCCAAGAGGGAAGACCACGTTGACGCAACTCCTGTATAGCGTCATTCGAAGGCGCAAACACTGTATAGTGGAAGATGTTGAAGAAAGGAATTGTATTTATCGTAAAGTCGTTTACGTTAGATGTATTTGTAAAGAACACAGAATGATTTCTGGCATATTTTGCCAAGTCATTATTTGCATTGCTTGTTATACCAAAGAGCTGCATCAAGAAACCATCCTCAGCATCTGACATATAATCATCGCCGGGATAACACTGATGATAGAACTCATAGAAGAGGCTATCTTTATGCTCGGCCTGCAACAACAGGTTGTCATATACCGACCTTGTTGGAGGTGTGGGAACTGAAGAGTATTTAATCTTGCCCTCATCGGCCTGACCGGGAACAGTGCAATAGGTTAAACCATTCTTTTGCTTGTTAATACTAGAGACAACCACAGATGTTCCACGCTCAAGCTGCTCACCACCATACATTTTTATATTATCAGGGTCACTCGCATCAATTTTTATAGTACCATATCCCTTTGTCAAGAAATATTTGTTACCGGCATAGATGCCTTTCTCATCGTTGTGTACTAAAACAAGATAACCCAAGAGGTCGCCTAGGCGGTTTTCTGCAAACACCTTATTATCGTCACTACCACCACCAAAATACTTACCATCAGAATTCACATCATACTCTTTGGGAGCAAGTGAATCCTTAAACGCATAATTTGAAACATCAAATTTATTTACACTAGCCCAGAATTTCTTTTCACCTTTAGCTTTTGGATGTTTTGTATCATAGTGGAAAGAGTAAACCTTGGGCTCTTTTCCTTTTGTTGTAAGCGGGTCGTAGTATATAAAATGATTATCATCGGGAACAATCAATGAATAGTTTACATCCATCGCGAGCAGATAGTAGTTATACTTCAACTGTTCAATCATTTTATTCATCACACCCATATTGTCAAAGACAAGAGTTGGAGCCGAAACGCATTGGTATGCACCGGGGCCGAACACGCTGTTTAATATATATATAACACCGTTGTTTGCAATAACGCATTCGTCCACGTGACTCTCCTTAATGCCCATCAACTCATTGGCATCGTCTGTAATCTTATCAAAGTGACTTGCGACAGCCGCTTTGAACGACATCTTCATCAGGTTGTTGATGAATGGAGCTATATTCTTCTCGGGCACGCTATCAAGCGCCAACATCAGACTTTCAACATCTTTCACCTCAACATCTGGTGCAAAACGCTCCAATAGGAAGTATCCGGCGCTGTCGGGATGTGCAAAATACTCATACAAGACATCATCGTTAGGCACAAACATTGCTGCCATATCTTCGATATTTCCATCGTTGTTTTTTCCGGGATCGAAAATCAACAAATCCTCGGTTGCCGGTTGCATCGTTTCGTCCAACATATTGTAGCTGCTGAATCCGTTCTGTACAAAGTAGCGAAGCTCATAAACCTTCTCCTCGGTCTTGTAGTGAGCATTGAATTTTTTTGAAAGATCCGCATTGTACACAGGAACACAGAAACGGTCGAGCAGGTGGCTGAAAATTCTAACATCAGAGCGTTTGCGCAACTCGTCTGCCATATTCGAAGGAGGCAAAAGCACATCATCCAAGCGATAAATGTAACCATTCTTACAAGTGATGGTCATTGTGTCGTCAGAGAAGCCGTCAGTGTCTACACCGCTTGAAACAAGCTTTTTGTCAAAGATGAATGCATCACCATCGACAAAAGTCTTTCTAACCTCGCCTTTTTTCTTGAACAAGAACTCAATATCAGAAGCCTTGATTCCGTTGTTCTTCAGATAGTCGCCAATAAAATGAGTCATCATTGCGGTTGTACCGTCCATTGCGAGACGCATTTTCTGGGTTCTCTCCTTGCCGTGCAAAGCATCCCAATATTTGTTGTATGTAGGCCAATTTTTGTGATTCTCAACCGAAGCACCATTCACGAGTGGAATTGTATCAATATCATTCGCCGATGTTTCGCGACGGAGACGCAATCCCTCGTCTTCTTCCTTTGCTCCTTTGCTTGAAAGCATCTCAAGCAACATTGCATTGTTGAGCATTGAGTTGTAGAGAATGATCTTCATCTGAGCTTTGGTCATCTCGCCAACACTTTTCACACCCCAAACATTATTGCCGCCATTGAAAAAACGGTCAAAAGCAGCATCATCGGCAACAAACAAAGTTTTGCTACCGGTGCGAGACAGGGTCTCTTTCTCGCCCAAGCTGTCGATAATTGCAACGAAGTTGGAGTAACTATGCCCCGAGGTTCCTTTCTTGAGGAAATCGTAGACATTTGGTCCCAACCACTCCGGATCACCGGGGTCGTCATAAGGATAGACGTCAAGCCAATCCTGACACGACTGTAGTGAGCCACCGACAAAAAGCATAAACATCGCAAAGAGCGACGATACGCAGAATTTAGTTAAACGGTGTTTGAACATAAGTACAAAATTATTAATTATTATTTTTTGTTTTTTTTAAACATTTCGCATTAGGGCACAATTACCCCATAGTTAACGTGCAAAAATAAGACTTTTAAATAAATTTTCGCACAAATCGCTGTTTTTTTTCATTGGCAAGAGAGTTTTTTAACTGTTAAAAAACAAAATCTCCTGTTTTAATGCATAAATCGCAAAAAAACAGGAGAAAAGCCCTTTTTTGTATTTTTAACATCTATTTGTTAAAAACGACTAAAAATCAGAGGTGTATTTAACATTTACAGCATCACCTTTTACCACCTCGGCAAACTCGTGCGGTGTTATTTTTACCGGCTCAATCATAAACTCGGGAACGTTATATGAGCGGTCGAAAAAGTCATAAAATTCGCTCTCGCTCTGTGGCAGAAGGAATGCTTTATCGCTTGTTCCATCGTCATTTATATGAGCAATATACAAGCGGCTATAATTTGTATCGTCGCGACGGCTGGCAAAGACAATCCAGCGCCCCGTACTGCTCCACGAGTGATAACTCTCGGGGAATGGGGAGTTTGCCTTCTCCAAGGGATGACAATCACCCGTAGCGAGGTTCAAGACGTATAAATCGGCATCCTTGTGCCAGATGTGAAAGCACCCATACTCGGCAAGCGCAAAAAGCAGATAACGGCCGCAAGGCGACACTCGCGGAAACGTGGCACTCTTGCCCAATGACGATGCCGCAAACACTGTGTCAACAGCGCCAAACTCACCTGTCTGTGGGTCCCACGGACGACGCAGAACATCATATTTTATATCCTTGTAATTACGTATCAGACTCTCGACAAGCGGCATACCATCCACTCTTGGAATACGAGACGAACAGTAATACAACATCTTGCCATCGGGCGACCACGCCGGAAAAACCTCAAGACAATCGGGGTCGTCAGCAACGTGTGTAACCACCTCTCGCACCGGGTCATAAATTATAACGTCGCTCGCCTGATCCTGCACCTCGACCTTGTTCGGATTCTTTGTGTGGAATATCTGACCGGTGGTGTTTACCGAATAGGCTACCACATCATATTTTGGATTAAAGAAAGGATATACCCCGGCCGAGATTGTTGAATCGGTCTTCATATTAACCTTTTTCGCCTTTCCATTATGCACAAAGACGGTGCCGCCAAGATGCTGGCGCACGTGAAATTGCATATTGTCGGTTTTGTAATTCTTGTAGGCGTGACAATTGATACATTGGCCATCAGGCTCCGAGGAGATGAATTTATTGTTGTATATCACACTCTCTTCAAAGCCCGAGAGGTCGCGTTGCGAGATTGTCAACTTTTCATAGGCCACATACGAGGGAGGTATCAATCGGTAAGAGATATACCTGTCGATGCTATCGCCCGAGACGGCGATTGAAAAGGGTTCAAACTTTCCCCAACTGCCGGCCTTGGCGGCGTATACCTCGACATCTATTTTCCCGCCCACCGCTTGTGTTAAAAGCGAATGCCAATCATCGACAGCAGGAGCAACCTCGCGGCCACCATATACAAAAGCCTTGTCACCGGCCGCTAGGCGCGTCACAAAATCATCACCCTCCTCGGTTACACGGAACACAAGAGGTGCAATATTGCAAGGAACAACAACATCGGAGTAATCGGGATAAATTTTAGGCTTTGCCGCCACCACATTATACTCGGCAGGCAGCTCCGACGTCTTTGTGGAACAGGCAACACAAACAAACAGCATTGCCACGATTATATATTTTGACAATCTTTTCATAGTCAACACTTTAAAAACATCAATTGGTTTTTATATTACGCACGAAGAAGTAGAAATAGAAATATGTATCTTCAAAATCGTCCTTGAAATATGGCGCCATCTCCTCTTCGCTCATTCCCTTATGCCTTGAAACAACCTGCATAAAGCGATTCATTTTGTTGTTAGTTCCAATAGAAATATATTTATCGAGGAAAGCCTTTGGCACCTGAACAGAGCGGCCTTTGTCCACATTGAGGAAAAGCACGATAGCCTCTTGATAATGCTTTGGCAATGAATTAACTTTCAGCTCATTAACATAATAATTCAAGAATGGCCAAAATGAATTTGAATCCTTGCGTGTGAGCGCCGATGCAAGCGCCGCCTCTACATACACACGTGACATTTTCTCGGTTGCATTTGTCAAATTCTTTGTAAGATAAGCCTCAACATACGACTCATCAACGTCAAGATAATCATCGTAGCTGGTCATTGCCAAAGGCACAGCAAATTCTCTGTTGCGAGCAATGAGCTCGGGGTTATGCAGATATTTTTCCATCTCACAAGCCCAATCGTCGTAAAACATCGTATGCTTAAGAATATTTATATACCTCTCGGCAAGCCTATACTCACCCAATAGCAGCATTGAGCGCACAGCGTGCTTCATATACTCAATTCTCCAACCATACTCCACAGCATCCTCGACACACCAACGATAGCAAAAATTGAATTTGCCATACTGATAATAGGCCATTTTGCCGCCGGTCTGTGCCAGACGCACAGGAATTGACGTCTCAATATCAGCACTGCCATCGGGATAGGCAAACATCTCATTGCCTAATCGCCCTGTTTTTAGAAGAGCAATATTCTTGTTCATCACAATTTGGCGAGTTGGAGCATCTGTGGCACGCGACAGCTCGGCAACCTCTTTCCAATCCTCGTTCCACATAGCCCTGTTCTGTTTATTTTCTATGCGAAAATTCTCATTGTCGTACCAAAAAAGGTGAGTAAAACAGATGAGCAGCAACGCCACAAATAAAGAAATGGCAAATTGCAACAAGCTCACCTCGCCACCCAGCTTGCTCACCGGCAATGCCGGCCAAACAGCCAACACAATAAACGACAACAAGAGCAGATAGAATGGTATCCAATAGGTATTGACATTATACCACCAAGACCTCTTTTTTAGTTCAAGAGAGAAAGGAAGAGGCTCAAAATCAACCTCCTCAATGCGTAAAGCCGACGTGTGAACATCGTTAAAGATTGCATCCCGAGAGCCGACAAATGCTCCACCAGCAAAGCCTGCAACAAATGGCAGCTCCATAGCGCCTGTCGCCGTTTTATCGTTAAATATCAATAATTTGACAAGACCAAAAAGTTCAGAGTTATCAGCAACATCAACAGCCTCACCTTTGTTCAATTTAAGGACTGAACAACGGGCGTTGCCCGCAGAAGGAGAGGCAGCCAACCCAACAGAACACTCACCGGTTACAGCATCTTTTTCCCAAACAAGAAACAGCCCATCCAATGTCTTGAACAGAGTAACATCTCTCTTATCGGCCACACAGACAAAATGCCCCGATTTTGGTATCGGCACACCCTGTTTTTTCTCGACAAAAGAGACCTTGCCACCGGTGGTATCAAAATAATATTCACTGCCGTCTTTTCCCACAAACGCAAAAGTATACACCTTGCCGTCTTGCGGACGATTTATCTCATTAACAGCAAAAAGTTCTTTTTTGGCTATTTTTATAGCTTTTTGCGAAAAACTACTCTCAATATTGAGCTTAAACTTTGTCAAATCCCTGCTTCTTGGGTAGCCCACGCGACCATTAACTCCGGCAATCACAGAGAGTTCTTTTGCCTTATCATCATTATTTGGCATATGTTCGCTTTTCCACTGCGAAGAGGGAACGCCAACAGTATAAACCTCATCGAGCGGCACAGTGGTGTAACGTTCGTAATACATTGAAGGCACAAAATAGGCTGCAACAACCGACACTATCAGTGTAGCCGAAGCAACAGTTATCCCTGCCACGCTTCGTTTGCCACCTATCGCACGACAAAGTGTGTGAACGGCCATTATAACCCCCGAGGCCACCGCGTAAACACCGAGGCAGGGGTAAGCAAAATATATCCAAGCAACAACAAGAACAGGCTTCAGATATATGTGCGACTTTTTAACGGCCCAGATTGCCAAAAGCGAGAAAATAACCCCGAGCAACGCCACATAATAGTAACCGGGAATTTTAAGATAGAAAATCCAATAACCCAATTGTGTATTCGAGGCCAACAACGCCACCACCGGCAGCATCGCCAGAATCCTATATTTTGGAAGAATGTCAAAAACCTTGATAGTCAACCAATAAACAAGGGCAAGAAGCACAACAAATATGCCGGCGCCCAATGCCGGGATATAGAAAAACTGCACCAGCCAGCTTGCTGCATAATAGAGAATTCCGGCCGGCATTGACATCATATCCTCATAAAAAAGATTGTCGTACAAGAACACCGACAACTCATTTATTCGGAACAAAAGTGCCGACTCGTGAAAGGCAAGCAAGGCCCACACTACAGTAAAAAAAAGTGCAGCAAAAAAATCCCACACGAAGGCAGAAGAACGCCCTTTCAACACTCTGTTCAAGCGCTCAATCAGCGTCGAGGAGCGCTCCTCGCTATTCGTTTTTTTATCGCTGTGCACCCGAGTATGCATCAAATTCCCCATATTGTAAAAATTCCCCTTGAAATTAAGAAAAAAGCCCACGTTTTGCTCTATCGAGTAGATAATAATCAAGGACCACCAATGCAGCCATAGCCTCAACAACCGGAACGGCACGAGGCACAACACAAGGATCGTGACGACCACGCGACAACAACATTGTCTCCCGGCCGTCCTTGGTTACGGTTGGTTGCTCCATCAACAGTGTAGCCACCGGTTTAAAGGCAACCCTGAAAAAAATATCATTACCATTTGAAATTCCACCCTGTATGCCACCGCTGTTGTTGGTGCGTGTAGCAATGCCATCGCCACTATTGTAGAATATATCATTCTGCTGCGAACCACGCCCTGCGGCCGCAGCAAAACCATTGCCATACTCGAACCCTTTGGCCGCATTTATTGACAACATTGCCGACGCGAGTGATGCTGACAACTTTCCATACAGAGGCTCACCCAAGCCAACGGGAACACCTTTGACAACACAAGTTGCCACGCCGCCAACAGTATCGCCCTCGCGCTTAACCTCCATTATCAACTGCTCCATTGCAGTAGCCACAGTCGCATCGGGACAGCGCACAGCATTACTCTCAACCAGCGATAGGTCATAGGCTGTATAATCCTCACCGAGAGCTATATCGCCAACCTGAGACGTATAAGCCGTTACACTTATGCCCAACTGTTTCAAAGCCAATTTTGCCAGTGCTCCGGCACACACTCTCACAGCCGTTTCACGCGCCGAGGAGCGACCACCGCCGCGATAATCGCGCACACCATACTTCTGGTCATACACATAATCGGCGTGCGACGGGCGAAAAACATCTCGCAGATTGTCATAATCGGCACTGCGATTATTGCTGTTTACGATAGTAAAGGCAATGGGCATACCAGTGGAGCGCCCCTCAAAAATACCCGAGAGAAACTGCACCTCATCGGGCTCGTTACGAGAAGTGGTGACAGCGCTCTGCCCCGGCCGACGACGCATCATCTCACCACGGACAAAATCCTCGTCAATGAACACCCCTGCAGGGTAGCCATCAAGAACACCACCAATCGCCACCCCGTGCGACTCGCCAAAAGTGGTAAGGCGCAAAAGATTGCCTATACTATTCATCTGTTTTTGTTTTTAGTGACAACAACCGCCCTCGCAACCACCATCGCCACAGCTACCGCCGTTGCAGCCACTGCAACCGCCGCCACAGCTACAAGAAGCCTTTAGAGAATCGTAGAATTTCTTGAGCTCTGACTCCTTTGCCGGGCGCGCCTCAACCACGCTACCCACGAACTGCAGGTCGCAGCCAGCAAGAGGGTGGTTAAAATCCATCACAACCTTCAGCGGAGTAACCTCTTTCACTGTGCCAAGGATTGGAGAGCCGTCGGCACGCATCATCTCAACAACATTACCCTCGTAAATGTGTGCCGAGTCGAACTTGCCATCAATAGTAAACACCTCGCGGTCAAAATCCTGAACGTGGTCGGGGTCATACTCACCATAAGCATCGGCAAAAGGGATTGTAAAATCGAACTCATCACCTTTTTTGAGGTCTTTGAGATTATTCTCAAAAGAGTCGAGAGTGTAACCAACGCCTGTCAAAAAAGCAAAAGGCTGCTCACGAGTTGTTTTTTCAACCTCTTCACACTCACCGTCACGATGCGACAAAAGTGTATATGCCACACGCAAATATTTGTTTTCTGTTTCCATTGTTTATAGTGTTTTTGATAATTTGCCAATTTGTGCAAAGATATACAAATTGTAACCAAAAAGGCAATGCCGGGAGAAAAAAAATAAAAAATTACACATTATAAATAAATATAGCGCATTATTGGTGAAAAAAGCGCATAATTTATAAAACCTTTTGCTATCTTCGCAGAGATATCATACAAAGAAATGAGAACACAAAGAACATTTTGGTTACTGCTCATTATGGCAGCTATAATAATCAGCGGTTGCAGCAACAGTGCAACAGAGAGCAAAATCATCACTCAAGAGGGCACCCGACTCATAAAGAATGGCAAGCCCTATCATTATATCGGCACCAATATGTGGTATGCCTCTATTCTTGGTTCCGAGGGTGAAGGTGGCAACAGAGAGCGCCTTTGCAAAGAGCTCGACCATTTAAAAAGCATCGGCATCACAAATATAAGAATGGTCACAGGCCCCGATGCCGGCAGCGCTCTTGCCAACCCGGCAAAGCCCTACTTGCAAACAGCACCCGGAGAGCTAAATGACACAATTCTTCAAGGATTGGACTTTGTCATTGCCGAGCTTGAGAAACGCGAGATGGACGCAGTAATATACCTCAACAACGCTTGGGACTGGAGTGGCGGATACGGCTTTTACTTGAAAGAGTGCGGATATGGCGACTCACCAAACGCCAATGAGGAAGGCGGTTACAACAGATACGTTGACTATTGTGCAAATTTCTCACGCGAGCCCAAGGCTATTGAAATGTACTACAACTACATAAAGGCGATTGTTTCGCGCAAGAACAGCATCACCGGACGCAGCTACAAAGACGAGCCGGCAATTATGGCTTGGCAGCTGTGCAACGAGCCCCGCCCTTTTGCTAAGGAGAACAAAGAAGCCTTTGCAAAATGGATATCAGGAGCTGCCGCGCTGATAAAGAGCATCGACCCCAACCACCTTGTATCCACTGGCAGCGAGGGATATATTGGTTGCGAGCTTGACATTATGCTGTGCGAGGAGATACACGCCGACAAAAACATCGACTACCTGACAATACACATCTGGCCTGTCAACTGGGGCTGGGCTCCACGTTCAAACCCCGACAGCGGCATTGAAAATGCCTGCAAAGAGAGCGGCGCATATATAGCAGAACACATTGAGCTTGCCAAACGACTGAACAAACCTCTCGTCATTGAGGAGTTTGGTTACTCGCGCAAGGATAATATATCCGGAACAGACATTCCCACCGACAGCCGCGACATTTTCTACCATTATATTTTTGAACAGGTAAAAAGCAGCGCAGAAGAGGGCAAGCCGATAGCTGGTTGTAATTTTTGGGGCTGGGGCGGCAACGGCCGTCCACGCGACCTTGTGTGGCAGCCCGGCGATGACTATTTGAGCGACCCACCACACGAACCGCAGGGTTGGTACTCGGTCTTTGACTGCGACACAAGCACCATTGCCATTATCAAAGAATACACAAAAGCAATAACAAAATAAAAAAACACTTATAACAACTATGTACAAGAAAGACAATCGCATTGTAGCCACACTCGATGCCGGTGGCACAAATTTCGTATTCGGAGCAATGAAAGCCGGAGAGTTCATCATCGACCCAGTCTCTGTGCCGGCACAGTCACACGACCTCGACCTTTGCCTTCAGAATATGGTCAATGGTTTCCAGCAGGTGTTCGATAAATTAGACGAAAAACCTGTTGCCATAAGCTTTGCATTCCCCGGCCCGGCCGACTATCCCAACGGAATAATCGGTGGTTACCTTCCCAATTTCCCGTCGTTCCGCGACGGAGTTGCTCTTGGAGCGTTCCTCGAGGGCAAATTCGGGGTTCCCGTATTTATAAACAACGACGGCGACCTTTTTGCCTATGGCGAAGCCCTTTGCGGAATTCTGCCAGAAATTAACAGCCGCTTGAAAGAGCTGGGCTCAAAAAAACAATATAAAAACCTCATTGGCTACACGTTAGGAACAGGATTTGGCATTGGTGTGGTTATTGACAACAATCTGAATCGTGGTGACAACTCCTGCGTGGAGACCTTTTGTCTGCGCCACAGAGATATGCCCGACGTAATTGTTGAGGACGGCGTTGCCATTCGTGCCGTTTGCCGTGTTTATGGCGAACAGAGCGGCAACCTCAATCACGGACTGACACCAAAGGATATTTGCGAGATAGCCGACGGCACACGCGAGGGCGACCAAGCTGCAGCAAAAGAGGCCTTTGCATCATTGGGACGAGTTGCCGGAGCTGCAATCTCAACAGCAGTAACAATCATCGACGGCCTTGTTGTCATTGGTGGCGGCGTATCGGCAGCCAGCCGTTGGATTATGCCGGCACTGCTCGAGGAGATGCGCTCAAAGCTACGCACCCTTGGCGGCGACGAGGTGAACCTTGTGCAAATGAAGGTTTACGACCTTGAAAACAACGATGAATTCGAGCTTTTTGCAAAGGGCGAGAGCAAAAAAGTAAAGGTTTACGGCGAGGAGAGATACGTTGACTACGATTGCCAAAAACGTGTCGGCATTGCAATTTCAAAGCTCGGAGCAAGCAAGGCAGTCTCTGTTGGAGCCTATGCCTTTGCACTCAGTGAACTAGACAAGAAACAGGCATAAACTATGATAAAAAGGATTATTTCTCTACTACTGCTGCTAGCTCCGGCAGTGACAATGGCACAAAAGCCAGCCGAGCTGGTCAACCCATTCATTGGAACAACCAATTTTGGAACAACCAACCCCGGAGCCGTAACACCCAACGGAATGATGTCTGTTGTGCCGTTCAATGTAATGGGCTCCGACCTCAATGTCTTTGACAAAGACCTGCGCTGGTGGTCGGCACCCTATGAATATAACAATAAGTTCTTCACAGGATATGCCCACGTTGCTCTTAGCGGAGTGGGTTGCCCCGAGGCTTCATCGCTTTTGGTAATGCCCACAAGCGGAGAGCTCAACGTAGACTATTTCAGCTACGGCTCGGAGTACAAGAACGAGCAAGCATCACCCGGATACTACAGCAACGAGCTCACCAAATATGGCATTAAGACCGAGGTAACAGCCACGACACGCTCGTCGTGCGAGCGCTACACTTTCCCCGCCGGCAAGGGCAATATAATTCTGAACCTTGGTCAAGGACTCACCAACGAGTGCGGAGCGATGGTTCGCCGCGTGAGCAGCACCGAGATTGAGGGATTTAAGCTGCTTGGAACATTCTGCTACACTACACAAGCAGTGTTCCCCATCTATTTTGTGATGCGTGTCTCAAAAGCCCCCACCAGCGATGGAGCTTGGAAATTCCAACCACAATTGACAGGCGTTGAAGCCGCTTGGACCCCCGACGATGGCACATACAAGCTCTATGAAAATTACCATCGCGAGGTTGCCGGCGACAATATCGGCTACCGTTTCTGTTACGACAACCTTGCCGACGGCGAGCAGATAACCGTTCAAATGGGAGTCTCTTTTGTTTCAATAGAGAACGCAAGAGAGAACCTTGACGCCGAGCAACAAGACAAGGCGTTCGACGCCATTCACGCACAGGCCGTCGAGCAATGGAACAACGACCTTGGGCGCATAAGCATCGAGGGTGGCACAAAGGAGCAGCAGACAATATTCTACACAGCTCTTTACCACGCGCTCATACACCCTAGCATCATAAGCGACGTAAACGGCGAATACCCCAAAATGGAGAGTGGCGAAACAGGCAAGAGCGACCACACTCGTTACACAGTGTTCTCACTGTGGGACACCTATCGCAACCTGCACCAGCTACTGACACTCGTCTACCCCGAGCGACAGACAGATATGTTGCGCACAATGGTTGGAATGTACGAAGATTGGGGCTGGCTTCCACGTTGGGAGCTCTTTGGCCGCGAGACTTTTACAATGGAGGGTGACCCCGCAGCCATCGTCATTGCCGACAGCTGGATAAAGGGCTTGCGCGACTTTGATATTAAGACCGCATACGAAGCAATGCTAAAATCGGCAACTACCGAGGGAGCAAAGAACCCCATCCGCCCCGACATTGACCCTTATATAAAAGATGGCTATATACCCCTATGGTTCTTCTCGAGCGACCTCTCGGGCGACAACTCAGTCTCTCACGCTCTTGAATACTGCTCGGCCGACTACGCTATTGCACAGCTTGCCGACTCGCTTGGCGACAAGGCGCGTGCCAAGGAGTTCATCAAGCGTTCACAGAGCTATCGCCGCTATTTCTGCAAAGAGCACGGCACTCTGCGCCCACTCACCAAAGAGGGTAAATTCCTTGGCGATTTTGACCCGGCGACAGGCAAGAATTTTGAGAATGTTCCCGGCTTTCACGAAGCCTCGGCGTGGTGCTACACATTTGCTGTTCCACACGATATTCAAGGGCTCACAAGGCTGATGGGCGGCAAAAAGAATTTTGTCAAGAACCTGCAAAGTGTGTTCGACGACGAGCACTACGACCCCGCCAATGAGCCCGATATTGTCTACGCCTACCTTTTCAGCCGCATAAAGGGCGAAGAGTGGCGCACACAAAAAGAGGTAAAGAAAATTCTAGATAATCACTACAAAAACACCCCCGATGGCATCCCCGGCAATGACGACACCGGCACAATGTCGGCGTGGGCAGTATTCTCAATGATGGGCCTCTACCCCGATTGCCCCGGAGAGCCCACCTACACAATAACAACCCCGGTATTCGATAAGGTACACATTACCACTCCGGGCGATAAGATAACCATTGAATGTGACCGCCCCGCCACCGATTGCCACTATATCGACCGCATTGAGCTCAACGGCAAAGAGCAGGGCTACCGCATAACACACAAGCAGTTGCTCGACAACGCAAACATAAGACTCACACTAAAAAAAGAGGCAAAATGAAGATAAAGAACAGCATAATAGCCTTTGCAATGCTATTGACAGCCTGCGCCCAACAGCCGGCACAGGAACAGGAGAAGTTAACCGATTTTGTCAACCCGCTCATTGGCAGCGGCGGACACGGACACGTCTTTGTGGGAGCAAGCGTTCCTTTTGGTATGGTACAGCTAGGACCCACCAGCATCAACGAAACGTGGGACTGGTGCTCGGGCTACCACCAAGACGAAGCGTCGGTAATTGGCTTCTCGCACACTCACCTGAGCGGAACAGGCATCGGCGACCTTTTTGACGTCACTGTAATGCCCGTGACAGGCGAGGTGATATATGAACGCGGAACGATAGATAACCCCGGCAGCGGTTTATGGTCACCGGCCGACCGCACACAGGAGATTGCAAAGCCCGGTTACTACTCTGTACCACTTACACGCTATGGCATTAAAGCCGAGATGACGGCCACCGCACGCGTGGGACTGCACCGCTACACCTTCCCCGAGAGCAAAGAGGCAGCCATTGTCTTTGACCTTGAAAACGGCGGATGCTGGGACGAGAGCACCGAGACGTTTATGCAGGCCGAGGGCAACAACCGCATCAGCGGCTACCGCTACTCAAAAGGATGGGCAAAGAACCAGCGCGTGTATTTTGCTGCCGAGTTTAAAAAGCCTTTCGACAGTTTCGAGCTGAAAGGATATAAGAATATGTACGGCCGTGCCTCATTTGCAACAGCCGCCGGCGAGGAGATAATGCTAAAGGTAGCAATATCACCGGTGAGCATCGACGGTGCAAAATTGGCTCTTGAGAGCGAGCTCCCCGCGTGGGATTTTGCAGCTGTTCAAACGGCAGCCATCAACGAGTGGGAGAACGAACTCTCACGCATCAAGATTGAGACACAAGATAAAGAGCAAAAACAGATTTTCTACACAGCAATGTACCACTCAATGATAGCCCCAATGCTTTTCAGCGATGTAAATGGCGACTATCGCGGCGCAGACGACAAGGTGTATAATAGCGAAAAACCACGCTACACCTGTTTCTCTTTGTGGGACACCTACCGCACAAAGCAGCCGTTGATGACCATCATACAGCCCGATAAAGCCGGAGAATTTGTGGCAACGATGATTGATATTTGCGACAAGCAGGGCGACCTTCCTGTTTGGCATCTGTGGGGTAACGAAACAGATTGTATGGTGGGCGACCCCGGTATTCCGGTTGTAGCCGATGCTATTGTAAAGAATATCGAGGGCTTTGACCGCGAAGCAGCTTTTGCCGCCATCAAGCAGACTGCTGCCGTTGAGGAGCGCGGAAAAGAGTTCCGCCACAAACACGGCTACATTCCTTGCAACCTATTCAATGAGGCTGTAGCTTTTGATATGGAGTATGCTATTGCCGATGCTGCAGCTGCCAACGCAGCAAGGGCCTTGGGCAAGCAGGAGGATTACGAGCACTTTACCAAGATGAGCCACAGCTACCGCACTTTCTTTGACAAAGAGACAGGCTTTGTTCGCGGCGTCGACGAAGAGGGCAAGTTCCGCACACCTTTTAACCCCTATTTCTCGGCTCACCGCGCCGACGACTACTGCGAAGGCAATGCTTGGCAATATACTTGGCTTGTGCCCCACGATATTGAGAACTACGCCAAGCTCTTTGGTGGCAAAGAGGCCTGTGTGGCACGCCTCGACTCACTATTCCTTGCTCCGTCGACAATAGAGGGCGACCCATCGCCCGATATTTCGGGACTTATCGGACAATTTGCTCACGGCAACGAGCCAAGCCATCACATCCTTTACCTTTATACAATGCTTGACGAGCCACAGAAAGCCGCGGAGCGCGTACGCGAGGTGATGACAACCCTTTACCGCAACGACTTCGACGGCCTCTCGGGCAACGAAGATATGGGACAAATGTCGGCGTGGTATCTTATGTCGGCTCTCGGTTTCTATCAGGTTGAACCGGCTGGTGCACGCTATTGGTTCGGTTCACCAACTGTTGACCGTGCCGAACTTGCTGTAAAAGGTGGTAAATTTATTATTGAGACAATCAATAACAGCGCCAACAACATTTACATAAAGAGCATAAGACTCAACGGGCAGCCACACAACCTGCCATATATTGAGCACAGCGATATTGCCAAAGGTGGCACGCTCACAATAGAGATGAGCAACACGCCAACAAAATGGTGGTAAAAACAACAAAGTTCGAGGGTGGCTCTGCAGAGCCACCCTCGAACTTTGTTATGCAATCACTCACCTACAGCGCAACCAAAAGCCTTGTCAATGTGTTTTTCTTTTTGCTAAAGATTTACACGTATGAGAAAGGTTGCTATTCTACTTTTTATTATGCTCTGGGCTGTTGCCACAAAAAGTGTCGCCCAACAGGATAATACACACGAACGTTCCAGCAGGCTAAACGAAGAGTATTTATCCGAGCCGTTGCCAAGCAACTGGAGTGAAGGTATCTATTTTAACCAGACACTGCCTGTCGACGATGAGTGGTGGCGCAATTTCAACGACCCCGTGCTCGATTCGCTCATTGCTGTTGCCAGCAGCAACAACTACTCGGCGCTTGCAGCAATGGAGAACATCAAAAAGGCTCGTGCTGCGTGGCGCGTTGCACAAAACAAGCTGATGCCGGCGTTTGACCTCGGCATCGGGTGGCAGCGCGCAAAGAGCAGCGGCAACATTGCATCCACAATGTACAACGAAGCGTGGAGCAGTGAGTTCAGCACCGCAGTATCAATGCAGTGGCAAGCCGATGTGTTCGGCAGCATCTATCTGCGTTCAAAAGCCCAAAAGAGGCTGTTTATGGCCACCGAGGAGGAGTATAATGCAGTGATGGTGTCACTCATAGCCAATGTAGCAACAACCTATTTTTCTTTAAGACAATCACTTGCCGAGATGTGGGTGTTGCGCGAGAATGTGGCATCACAGCAAGAGATTTTAAATATCACCATAGCCCGCTACAATAGCGGCCTTGCCTCGAAGCTTGATGTGGCACAGGCTCGCAGCGTCTACCAGAACACCCTTGCCCAAATACCGGCAATGCAGGCCCATATTGACAGCTATCGCAATGCAATGGCTCTGTTGCTTGGCACGTTTCCCGAGAACCTTGACGGATGGTTGCAGGAGGGAGAATCCCTGCCTACATACGTTGCTCCCATTGGAGTGGGCATTCCAGCCGAGTTGCTTCGTCGTCGCCCCGATATACGCGCAGCCGAAAGAGAGGTCGAAGCCAATGCTGCACTGCTTGGAGCAACCAAACGCGATTGGTTCCCACAGCTGCTAATAAGCGGCTCAATAGGCTTTGCCTCGGGCGAAATGAAAAGCCTTTTCCGTTCCAGAAGCCTAAACTGGGAGATTGCCCCCACAATAAAGTGGAACATCTTTGGCGGCAACGACAGAGTCAACGCCACGCGCGAGGCTCGCGCCACACTCGACAGCAGCATTTTAAGCTTCAATGAAAAGATGCTCACCGCCCTGCAGGAGGTTGAAAGCGCAATGTCGCAATATGAAAATTCCATCACACAAATTGTTGCACTACGCGAGGCAGTCAACCAGAGCGAAGAGACACTGACCTTGTCGCTCGAGCTCTACAAGCAGGGCTTGGCAACATTCCAGAATGTGCTCGATGCACAGCGCACCCTACTCTCATACGAGAATTACCTTGTACAGGCACAAGGAGGCTCACTCATTTACCTTGTACAACTTTATGAAGCCCTTGGTGGCGGATGGTAAAATCATTTTAAAAAACCAACAATATGAAAAAAGTTATATTTGCCGTGGCACTGCTTGCCCTTACAGCGTGCCACAAGAAAGCCACCCCCACAGCAAGCGACACAGCTCTGCCCATTGAGGTGAGCACCCCTATTGTAAAAGAGATAACCCTCACACGCGAATACCCCGGTTACCTGAAGGCCGACGCCACAATACCCATTATGGGACGCGTAAACGGCAGCATCATCAAGCGCAATTTCACCGAGGGCAGCCGCGTAAAAAAGGGCGACAGACTCTTTATCATTGAGCCAACGCTATACGAGAATGCCGTTGCACAGGCACAGGCGAGCCTGCAGACAGCCGTTGCCGAACAGGAGTATGCCCGCAGCAATTACGAGCGTATGGAGGCTGCCATAAACAGCAACGCCGTGAGCCAGATTGAGCTTTTACAGGCCAAGAGCCGTGTCGAGAGCAGCAACGCCGCCGTTGCCAACGCTAAAGCAGCGCTAAAGACAGCGCAGACCAAGCTGGGATATTGCTATATCGACGCTCCTGCCGATGGCAGTGTCAGCCTTGCCAAACAACCGGTGGGCGCATATATTGCCGGAGAGATGTCACCCGTGGAGCTATGCCATCTATACAAGGACGACCTTATGTATGCCTTTTTTGATATCCCCGATATTCAATGGTTCAGGAAGGCATTGTCCACCGACGGTGGCATCGACCAGAGCAATATCACCTTTACTCTTGGCGAGGGGAACATTATCAAGCGCAACGCAACCATCGACTACCTTGCACCAAATGTCAACACCGGCACAGGAACGTTGCAGATTAGAGCCGAGCTACCCAACGCCGACGGGTTGCTGAAGAGCGGCAGCTATATAAGCATTATAATGCCATACGACAAAGTAAAGAATGCCCTGCTCATAAAAGATGCCTCCATCGGCACCGACCAGACAGGAAAATTCATCTACGTTGTCAATGCACAAAACGAGGTAGAATATCGTCGCATCAAGACCGGCAATATCATCGACGACACACTGCGCCTTGTCACCGACGGGCTGGAGCCCAATGAAAGATATGTGACAAAAGCACTGCTAAAGGTGCGTAACGGAATGACAATCAGCCCAATAATGGAGTAACGACCAAACAACTACAATTATGAAATTTGCCAATTTTTTCATCGAACGCCCCATTTTTGCAACAGTGCTCTCGCTGCTGTTGCTCGTTGCCGGTGGGGTATCACTCTTTGTGCTGCCCATAGACCAATACCCCTCTATCACACCGCCCACCGTTCAGGTGACGGCCGTCTACCCCGGCGCTAATGCCGAGACAATCGCCCAGACAGTGGGTATTCCCATTGAGCAGCAGGTGAACGGTGTCGACGGAATGTTGTATATGAGCTCCACATCATCATCATCGGGCACATACAGCCTCACCGTGACCTTTGAGGTTGGCACCGATATTGATATGGCAACCGTGCTGGTGCAGAACAGAGTGAATATCGCACTCAGCTCGCTGCCAAGCGAGGTTACACAGCAAGGCGTAACAGTGCAGAAACAATCGACCAACATTGTACTTTTCATCACCCTTACCGGCGATGAGAATTACGACCAGCTCTACCTCTCCAATTATGCACAGTTACAGCTTGTCGACCAGTTGGCACGCACCCCCGGGGTGGGTGGCGTTGAGATTATGGGCGCCGGCAAATACTCTATGCGCGTGTGGCTCGACCCCGAGGCAATGCGCATACGTGGAATTTCAGCAGCCGAGGTGTATGAGGCTATCAGCAAGCAGAACCTTGCAGTGTCGGCCGGTTACGTGGGGCAGACACTCGACAACACAGCCGACAACGCTTTTCAATACACCCTCAACGTCGAGGGCCGCCTGAGCGATGCAGAGGAGTTTGCCAATATTGTCATCCGCAACGATGGCATCAATATGCTGCGCCTTGGCGATATTGCAAAAATTGAGATTGGCAGCGAGAGTTACTCGGTATCGTCAAAGCTACGCGGCAAGCCCACAGCAGCCCTTGCCGTTTACCAATCGCCGGGGTCGAGCTCTCTCGCCGTCTCCAAGGCAGTAAAGGAGAGGATGGAAATGCTGGCAACAGCATTCCCTCCCGAGGTACACTATCAGATAGCACTCGACACCACCGACGTTGTACGCAGCTCAATTGAAGAGGTGCTGTTCACCATCATAGAGACCACCTTGCTTGTGATATTTGTCATTTTTCTCTTTTTGCAAAATTGGCGAGCAACGCTCATTCCCTGCCTCACAATCCCTGTGTCGCTCATTGGAACATTCGCCGTTATGCTGTTGCTTGGATTTACCATCAACACCCTCACTCTGTTCGGGCTTATACTTGCCATAGCCATTGTGGTCGACGATGCTATTGTGGTGGTTGAAAATGCCACGCGCATCATCGACGAAGAGGGGCTGCCGCCACGCGAGGCAACTAAAAAAGCGATGGAAGAGATTAGCGGCCCCATTATTGGCGTTGTCCTTGTGATGATGGCGGTGTTTATCCCCACTACGATGATTGGTGGAATTTCGGGCGAGCTATACAAACAGTTTGCGCTCACCATTGCAACAGCCACACTGCTCAGCGGTTTTAACTCATTAACGCTTAGCCCCGCACTCAGCGCCCTGCTCTTGCGCCCCACAAAAAACAGCAAGAAAGGATTGTTTTTCACTTGGTTCAACAAAGGCTACGAGCTTTTGCAAAGAGGCTACGACCGTTGCGTTGCACTCCTGTTGCGCCACGTCTGGGTAGCAGCCATAAGCTTTGCAGCAATGGTCGCGCTTGCCATCTATCTTTTCAGAGAACAACCCACCACCTTTATCCCCGACGAGGACGATGGCTATTTCATCGTTAGCGTGCAACTGCCACCCGCAAGCTCCCTCGCGCGCACCGAGGCAGTCGCCGACAAGGTAGAGAAGATTATATCGGCCTATCCCGAGGTTAAGACCAATATCAGCATCAGCGGCTTCAGCATTATGAACAGTGGCCGACAGAGCAACGCTGCGAGTGTTTTTGTGGTACTCGAGAACTGGAGTCTGCGCAAAAAGAAGAGCCAATCGGCAGCAACCATTGTCGACCGTTTCAACAAACAGGCGTATGCCGAGATTGAAGAGGCTCAATGCTTTGCTTTTGTTCCCCCGGCAATTCCCGGCATTGGCAATGTGGGTGGCTTGCAGATGCAGGTCGAGGACCGCAAGGCGCTTGGAATGACCGAGCTGCAAAAGGCCGTCGATGCCCTCACACAAGGCAACGACAAAAGTGCTATAGCCTCAATAAACAGCTCTTTCGAGGCCGACGTGCCACAATATCGCATAAACATCGACCGCGACAAAGCAATCTCGATGGGGCTCGATATTGGCAATGTGCTCTACACCCTCAGCTACTATATGGGCTCGCTCTATGTCAACGATTTTGTGCTGCTTGGCCGAATATGGCAGGTAAAAATGTCGGCAAGCGAGCGTAACCAAAAACTCATCGAGAGTATAATGCAGCTGAGCCTTGCCAACAACAAAGGCGAGATGGTACCATTCAGCAGCTTTGTCACAACCGACGAAGTTCTTGGCAGTGACCAGCTTGTACGTTATAATATGTATAACAGCGCCACCGTCACCGCAAACAGCGCGCCGGGCTACAGTTCGAGCCAAGTGATGGAAGAGGTTGCCCAACTGTTCAGGGCGCAACTGGGCGATGAGTTCGGATACGAGTGGACCGGCGTTGCCTATCAAGAGGAGGCTGCCGGACAGAATACACTGCTCATCTTGGCACTCGCCCTGCTTGTAGCCTTTCTTGTGCTTGCCGCACAATATGAGAGCTGGACAAGCCCCATTGCAGCAATAATGGGAGTGCCCATTGCCCTGCTAGGCGCAATCCTCGGCTGCATAATAGCCGGAATACCGGTGAGCATATACACCGAGATTGGCATTGTGCTGCTCATTGCGTTGAGTGCCAAAAATGGAATTCTCATCGTTGAGTTCGCACGCGATTTCAGGAAGGGAGGCAACGATATTCGACAAAGCGCAGCCGAGGCCGGACACGTGCGCTTGCGCCCCATCTTAATGACCTCACTGGCCTTTGTCTTGGGTGTTATGCCACTGCTTTTTGCCAACGGTGCAGGAGCCGGAGCACGCCTTTCGCTTGGAGCAGCCGTTGTCTTTGGTATGCTGCTAAACACCGTGATTGCCACACTTTATATACCCAACTGGTATGAGTGGATGCAACGGCTTGAAGAGAGCCGAAGGTAATGACACACAGTGTGATTACCGAGGGTTCGACTACATCGGCAGCAACGGGTCGCAGGCAGCACGGGTTAAAGTCGTGCCCTGCGGGTTGCGTAAAAGCCGATGTAGTCAAAGCGAAAAAAGTCAAAGTGAAAAAAGTCAAAGCGGATAGCAAAAGCAACCGGGTGGCAAATTTGCCACCCGGTTGCTATAAGCTAATATTTTAGGAACTCCTCAATCTACTATCTGCCTTCAATTACAGTTTGCAGCTGTTCTTCTTCATAAAATCAATAATCTCACTGATGTAGCCAAACGCCATTCCAACAACAGTGTCGGCTGCACCATAGTAAACAGCAACCTTGTCGCCATCGTGGAGCGCAGCGCAGGGGAACACAACGTTGGGCACATCACCGGCGAGCTCATAAGGCGCAGCCGGAGCAAGCAGATAGGGCTTTGTGCGGTAGAGCACCTTTGAAGGGTCGTTCTTGTCGAGCAAAGCAGCACCCATCGAGTAGCGGAAGCCGTTGCAAGTGGTAATTACACCGTGGTAGAAGAGCAACCAACCCTCATCGGTGAGGATGGGCACAGAGCCGGCACCAATCTTTGTACACTGCCAAGCACTCTCGGGGAACGGAGTAACCTTCATCACACAACGATGCTCACCCCAATATTTCATATCAGGGCTATAGCTGATATATATATCACCGAAAGGAGTATGACCATTATCGCTAGGACGGCTCAGCATTGCATATTTGCCGTTGATTTTCTGTGGGAACAACACACCATTGCGGTTGAATGGCAAAAACGCATTCTCGCACTGAAAGAACTCCTTAAAATCAAAAGTGTAGGCAATGCCAATCGTCGGACCGTGGTAACCGTTGCACCAAGTAATCCAGTAGCGGTCCTCAATCCAAGTAACACGAGGGTCATATTTATACTCCGACTCAATCATATCGGTATTACCGGCCTTGAACACAATAGGCTCGTGCTCAATCTCCCAATTTATGCCATCCTTGCTGAAACCGGCAAAGATATTCATCTGCACCGCCTTGTTATCGCAACGGAACACGCCTGCATAACCATCGCCAAAAGGCACTACTGCACTATTGAACACGCTATTCGATGTGGGTATTGCATAGCGGTCAATGACAGGATTTTGCGAATAACGCCACATAACATCGGTGCACCCCTCGGGACGCTCTTCCCAAGGCATTGTAATTTTCTTGCTCATAAGTTCTATATTTTTGTTCTGTTGTTTTTCTGTTACCACTGCGAAGATAATAATTTTATATTAAAAATGTATAAACAAGAAAAAAACTACACAAATAGCTCATTAAACATAAAAAATACAAAATGTCAGAATTATCCAACATTGGCAACACAAACGCGAGTTTTAGCAATTTTTCATTGACGCAAAAGGCACAAAATCAACAAAAAACCAAGCAATAAGAAAGACGCAATCTGCAAAAAAAGCTCTAAAAACAGTTATTTTTTGTCTTTTTTGCAACAATTACGGAAATTTTTCCTTAATTACCTTTGGGTATTAAACAAAAAGATATATATTTGCACTTGGAGAACTTTGGCACTTTATATAAAAACGTGTCAAAAGAGCTCAGAAAAAGAGAAAAGACAAGAAATTTTAACTAATAATTTATTTTAAGAATTATGGCAACATTAGATCTTACCAAGTATGGTATTACCGGTGCTGTGGAGATTCTTCACAACCCCTCTTACGAGCAGCTTTTCGCAGAGGAGACAAAGCCCGGTCTTGAGGGTTTTGAAGTAGGTCAGGTTACAGAGCTTGGCGCAGTAAACGTAATGACAGGTGTTTACACCGGTCGTTCTCCTAAGGACAAGTTCATCGTTAAGGATGCAACATCAGAGAACACTGTATGGTGGACATCTGAGGAGTATAAGAACGACAACAAGCCTGTTACGACTGAGGCTTGGAACGTTTTGAAGGAAATTGCTACAAAGGAACTTTCTAACAAGAGATTGTTCGTTGTTGACGCTTTCTGCGGTGCTAACCCTGCTACACGTCTTAAGGTACGTTTCATCATGGAGGTTGCTTGGCAGGCTCACTTCGTAACAAATATGTTCATCCGTCCTACAGCTGAGGAGCTCGCAGCATTCGGTGAGCCAGACTTCGTAGTTTACAACGCTTCTAAGGCAGCAGTTGAGAACTACAAGGAGCTCGGTTTGAACTCTGAGACA
>JAZRMQ010000003.1:0-38192 GCA_045647745.1 Bacteroidaceae bacterium
GGCTGAGCACGCAGCAAAGTTTGCCGAGCTCTTGGGTGACTGCGTTTGGGATACAAAGACAAACCTTGAGCGTCGTATGAACGCCGAGGCCGAGGCTAACAGCGACAAGTATCGCATTGCCAAGCGTGCAAAGGAGTTGAATCTTGATGCTATCCACGATACTGTTCACGAGATGGCAAAGGACGAGGCTCGTCACGGCAAAGGCTTCGAGGGCTTGTTCAACCGCTACTTCAAGAAGTAATTTAATGATTCTGCAATAAACAAATATGACGGCCTCAAAGGCCGTCATATTTGTTTATATACATTATCTTTTATATCTCTGCGGCAAAAATAATAAGGGAATACAACTTTTACTCATACAGCTTGTATGTCGTGCGCAGCACTTGGAACTCTGTACGGCGGTTCAGTTGGTGACACTGCTCCTGCTCCTTCTTGTCGAGAGTCTTTATAAATGATTCGGTGAGCACATCTCCCTCTTTCAGGAACGCATATTGCTCTGCCATCTTCTTTGTTACACTCTTTGGCGTGCCTTCGCCATAGCCGACAGCCGTCAATCGCTCCTTTTCAATGCCTTTCTCTATCAAGTATTTCATCACCGACTCGGCGCGTGCCTGAGAAAGTTTTTTATTATAATTGTCACCGCCTCTGCAGTCGCAATGCGCAGCAAGTTCAATAGTGACATTGGAGTTTAGTTCAAGCATAGCTACCAATTCGTCGAGCGCGGCTGTCGATGAGGCTGTGAGGGTTGCCTTGTTATATTCGTAGAAGATATTGTCTATCAGCACCGGACGTGCAGCCGATGCCAACACAAAATCGAGATTATAGCTATGCTCGCCCTCATCGTGTGTGGTCTTTAGCTCTTGCATCGCATTCAGATAGCCCTTGCAAGTGCCCAGAAGCACATATTCCACCCCCGGCGTAACACGAATGCTGTAAGAGCCATCTTTCATCACTCCAAAGTTTGTGTTGGTGCCGTCGTTACCAATCATATATATAACCCCCTCGGGCAGTTCATAGCCATCTTTTTCATATATCCATCCTCGCAGGGTGTGTACCGTCTCGGGTAGCATAAATGAATATATGTGGTCCCAACCACGTGCGTCGCCTCTGTTTGAGCTGAAATATCCGCGGTACAATCCCGGGGCAAATGTCATACCAAAATCGTCGCCATTGGAATTGATTGGTGCGCCAATATTCTTTATTGTCCAGATGGTGTCGTTTGTTAGTGTAGCGCTATAAATGTCGAGGCCTCCCATACCGGGGTAGCCATTTGATGAGAAATAGAGCTCGCCCTGAGGCCCGAACGTTGGAAACTGCTCATCACCCTCGGTGTTTATGCTTGCTCCTAAATTTTCCAATGTGCCCTCTAATGCTCTGCTTTGTCCAATGTAGAGCCTCCAAAGGTCGAGCCCACCGAGTCCGCCGGGCATATTCGAGGTAAAATAGAGCCACTCGCTGTCGGGTGATACTGCCGGGTGGGCATACGACGAGAGGGTGTCGCGCGAGATTACCACTTGCTCGGGCTTTGTCCACGAAGCATCGCTGCGGTTGCTCTTGAATATGGCAGCAAAGCGTGGATACTGCTCATCAATGGCGCAACGTGTGAAATACATAACCTTGCCATCGGGGGTGAAGGCGCAAGCACCATCTTCAAACTCGCCATTAACGTCGCTCTCAATCTTTTCGGTCTTTTGCCATTTACCCTTTTCGTCGCGTTTGGTAAGGAAAATGTCAGCGCTTTTTTGTCCTGTTATACTGCTCAGTTCATCGCCTGTAGCCTCTTTGCGTGTGCTGGTGGTGACAATCATTGTTGTGTCCTCGCCAATGTAGGCCGGGCAGTAGTCACTACGCTGTCCGTTCAGCTCTTTTGATTTTTTTACAATGTAACGGGTGGGGTTCTTCTTCCATTCGGCCGATTGCTTTGCCGACTCCAGCCCCATCATTGCAATGCGGTCGTGAGGGGCCTTTCCAAGATACTCCTCGTAACTCTTTTGTGCGGCTTTGTAATCTCCTTTTACAAGCTGTGCGCCGGCAAGGTGTCGCAGGGCGGTTGAGTCGGGGTAGCCGTAGCGCACTGCATTCTGGTATGCTCCCACTGCCGGCACAGCATTGTTGCTCTTGCGGTAGCACTCGCCCAATTTCCACGCAATCTCAGCACGTTTTTCGCGCTCTTTCGGCGATATTTTGCGATAGGCTTTCTTGTACTCTTTTGCAGCCTCGTAATACTCCATAATAGCAGCATATTGGTCACCTTTTTTGATGGCCTTTTCGCTGCTGCAGGCTGCTGTCAGCAGCACGCACACGGCAAGGGTTATTATATATGAGATTGCTTTTTGCACAATTAGGTTATTATAGCCATTATATAATAACTGAAAAAATAGGATTTTATTTTGTTGGGATACTGTTTTTGTTTATGAAAAAACGTCGGCAATCAAAGTTGCCGACGTTTTACAAAATTAAGTCTTATTCCCGTATGCTTATTTTACCAGCACTTTTTTGCCATTGATGATGTAAATACCCGGCTCGGTAATTTCATTGAGTCTGCGGCCGGCAAGGTCAAAAATAGCATTAACCACTGCATCGTCGGTAACAACCTCTTCAACTCCTGCGGCAACAGGCGCTTTTGCATAGATATTTACGGGCTGTTGTGTGCCTGTGTAGCAAGAGAAGCGTGGCGCGCTTTTGTTGTATTGCAAAATATTACGTGTTTTATTGCCCTGTGCTTTTATTGTAGCAGCATTGTTGTTGATGGTTATTGTCCAGCTGCCGTTTGCATCGAGTGTTGACACTGTTGCAAGATAATTATCGCTGCTTGATGATGCGGCAAGATAGCTGCCATCAACATTGAACGCGTATGTTCCATTTTTCACACCGTTCTCCAGCACAATAATCTGAACATCGTCTGCAACCTGTGTTATGCGGTTATCTTTTACGGTAATATCTGTCTTGTATCTATAATTCCCTGCCGATTTTCCCATTGCAAAGTTATTGTATGCAATTATCAGATAATCGCCAACGGTGAGCTGTGCAGCGTTGGTCACAAGAGTAAACTCACCCTCGGTGAAATTGCTGTTGCCATCATCGTTGCCATCATCGTTGCCATCATTGTCTCCGTCGTTTCCGCCTCCTGTGTTGCCACTATCATCGCCATCATTGTCATCGCCATCGTTTCCGTCGCCGTATCCACTGCCGGAACCACTTTCAACATCTCCGTTGAGATGAAAAACAAAGTTGATTGAGTCGCCCCAAACATAGTCGGCAAGCTGTGGGTAGTCGACGTAAGGGTTGCGGTTGCCCTGCACTGCATGCACGGCATTGTTGCGGTTTACCTCCTTTTCGCTCACAGGGTCCTGCTTGTGCCATTTGAGCAAAAGCTTTACAGCCCAAGGCTTTAGAGTGGGGTATTCGCTATTTGCGTAGTTCATCCAAGTTTTTTCCCAAGTTAAATCTTGGTAGCAGGTGAACATATACATATAGGTGCGTGCAAAGTCGCCTTTATACTCATCGCAAGGTTCAAAAGCATTCTGGCTGCTGCCGTCGATATTTGCATTTCCCACAAAGGCAACACCATTGTCCCACGATACGCTTGTGAGCTCACCAAGAGGGTAATTGCTCTTTCTGCTGTTTGCATTTTGGTCCGATGGATTCAGGTGATGAAGGTCGTGGTATGCATTGTTCTTATTGCCTCCCCACCAACTTTTTGCAACACTGTGCTCAATGTTCATTCCGCTTATTGCTGAACCCTTGCTGCCAAAGTAACGTTTTTCGCCGGAGTACATATCAAGAACGCGGCGTCTGTCGTTCTCAATAACAGCATCGGTTGTGTAGAATGCGCCCCAAGTGCTACTTTCGCCACTGCCGTAGCTTATTTGCTTGTGGTTTTTGATAAGGTTGTAAAGTGCGGTCTTTAGCTCTTTGCCACCATTCTTGCCCTCGATAGAGGCGTAATACTCTTTTTGTGCTGTTGCGCAAACAGCAAAAAGAACCAAGAGTATTGATGATAAAATTCTTTTCATATCTGTTTTTTCGGTTTTTCGATAGTAATCGTCGACAAAGGTACGCATTATTTTTAATAATGAGCATTGCTGTGTGAATATTTGTTTACACTGGTTCTGCACTTGTGGATAAAAAGATTGTCTTTTCTTGGATAAATAGAAATTTATTGTGTAAGTTTGCTATTGGTTTGCTCATTGATGGCAATATTTTGATGAATATTATTACAAAACTCAATACTATGAACAAGGAAAAGGAGAAGCTTTTTAGCGATTTCTCGCCTGTATCGTCCGAGGATTGGAAAAATAAAATCGTGGAGGATCTTAAAGGTGTTCCCTATGACAAAAAAATGATTTGGCGAACACCCGAGGGCTTTAATGTAAACCCCTTCTATCGTAAAGAGGATTTACCTGCGGGGTGCGAAAATGCACAGCCCGGTGTATTCCCGTTTACAAGGGGTAACAGAGCTTGTAACAGTTGGCTGGTGCGTCAGGATATAAAAGTGGCAGATGCCGCCGAGGCTAATGAAAAAGCAAAGAAACTCATTGCCAATGGTGTCGACTCTATTGCTTTTGGAATAAAAGGCAAGTTGGTGACTCCCGAGTTTATACCGGCTCTGCTCGACGGCATCGATGCCGGGCAGGTAGAGCTGAACTTTAACGTTTGTGTGGGTAAGGTTGTGGAGTTTACACAGTTGCTTGCCGAGTATTACAAGCAGCGTGGCTTTGACCTTGAAAAGATAAGAGGCAGCATTGGTTACGACCCAATTGGCAAGGAGATGCTTTCGGGTAAGGTCAACGACTCCTACCCCGAGATAATCAAGGCTCTGCTTTTGGCAACGGCCTGTATGCCAAAAATTCGTTGTATTGCTGTTGATAGCTGCAAATTGAGCAATGCCGGAGCCTATATCACTCAAGAACTCGCCTATGCGCTTGCTTGGGGTAACGAGTATCTGCACGCAGCCACTGAGGCCGGCGTTCCGGTAGATGCAGTGGCAAAAAAGATAAAATTCAATATGGGAATATCCAGCAATTTCTTTATGGAGATTGCAAAATTCCGCGCAGCTCGTATGCTGTGGGCAAAGATTGTTGAGCAATATGAACCAGAGTGCAAATGCTCTTGTAAGATGATAATTCACGCCGAGACGTCGGAGTTTAACCTCACACTCTTCGATTCTTATGTAAATATGCTCCGCACGCAGACCGAGGCGATGAGTGCTGCTATTGCAGGCGTTGAGTCAATAACGGTGACACCCTACGATGCGGTTTACGAAACTCCCACAGATTTTGCAGTGCGCATAGCAAAGAATCAGCAGCTTATCTTGAAGCACGAGAGCCACCTTGATAAGGTTGTCGACCCTGCCGGCGGTTCGTATTATATTGAGAGCCTTACCGCCTCTATCGCAGCCGAGGCTTTTAAGCAATTTCTTGCTATTGAAGAGTCCGGAGGCTTCCACAAGGCAGTGAAAGAGGGGCGCATACAAGAGGCTGTTGAGGCTTCGGGCAACGACCGACGTGCCGCTTTTGCCAAACGTAAAGAGGTGCTTATCGGCACTAATCAATATCCCAATTTTAACGAGCCGTCCGATGGCCGTCGTCCGGCTTCAAAGGGCTGCAATTGCGGTTGTCATTGTGATGGTGCAAAGGAGAGCGGTGGCAGGGTGCTGGCTATAAAGCGTCTGGCCGAGGAGTTTGAGCAACTGCGTTTGAGCACCGAGGAGAGTGGTCGCCGCCCCAAGGCTTTTATGCTCACTATCGGTAATTTGGCAATGCGTCAAGCAAGAGCGCAATTCTCTTGTAATTTCTTAGCCACAGCAGGCTATGAGGTTGTCGATAATCTCGGCTTTGCCACTGTTGAAGAGGGCGTAAAAGCAGCCTTGGCAGCAAAAGCCGATATTGTTGTTCTATGCTCGAGTGACGATGAGTATGCCGAGTATGCTGTCCCGGCCTATCAAGCCATTGGCGATAAGGCAATATTTATTGTTGCCGGAGCTCCGGCCTGTACCGAGGAGCTGCAAAAGGCTGGCATCGTGAACTTTATCAATGTGAAATCCAACGTTCTTGAGACTCTTAAGGCTCTGAACGCAAAGTTGGGCATATAATCTTTGGCATTATGAGAAAGAATTTCAACAATATAGACCTGTTTGGCTGCACTGCAGCAACAGGATGCTGTGTGGCAGATAATTGTGGCGAATATTGGGAAACTGCCGAGCAGATAAAGGTTAAGCCATTATACACAGCCGATGACCTCAAAGAGATGGAGCATCTTGATTATGCAGCCGGTATACCACCGTTTTTGCGTGGCCCTTATTCAATGATGTATGTTTTCCGTCCTTGGACAATTCGTCAATATGCGGGTTTTTCAACAGCTGAGGAGAGCAATGCCTTCTATCGTCGCAATCTTGCATCGGGGCAAAAGGGCTTGTCGGTAGCATTCGACCTTCCCACACACCGTGGTTATAATCCCGATAACGAGCGCGTAGTAGGTGACGTCGGCAAGGCTGGTGTATCAATATGCTGTATGGAGAATATGGAACAGCTGTTCGACGGAATTCCGCTCAACAAAATGTCTGTTTCAATGACAATGAACGGAGCTGTGCTTCCTGTGTTGGCATTCTACATTAACGCTGCTCTTGAACAGGGTGCAAAGCTCGAGGAGATGGCCGGAACAATACAGAATGATATTCTCAAAGAGTTTATGGTGCGCAACACCTACATCTACCCACCGGCATTCTCAATGCGCATAATTGGCGATATTTTTGCCTATACATCGCAGAAAATGCCAAAATTCAACTCAATATCAATCTCGGGCTATCATATGCAGGAGGCTGGCGCCTCGGCCGATATTGAGCTTGCCTACACCCTTGCCGATGGCTTGGAATATGTTCGCACCGGCGTGAACGCAGGCATTGATATTGATGCTTTTGCTCCGCGCTTGTCATTCTTCTGGGGTGTTGGTATGAACCCCTTTATGGAGATTGCAAAGATGCGTGCCGCGCGTATGCTGTGGGCTAAGATTATTAAGAGTTTTAACCCCAAGAATCCAAAATCAATGGCTCTGCGCACGCACTGCCAAACATCGGGCTGGTCGCTCACCGAGCAGGATCCTTTCAACAATGTTGGCCGCACAGTCATTGAGGCAATGTCGGCTGCGATGGGACACACTCAGTCGTTGCACACCAATGCACTCGATGAGGCAATAGCGCTGCCCACCGACTTTTCGGCACGCATCGCACGCAACACTCAGATATATCTTCAAGAGGAGACAAATATCTGCCGCGTGGTCGATCCGTGGGGCGGCTCATATTATATCGAGAGCCTAACCCAAGAGATTGCCGAGAAGGCGTGGAGGCTCATTGAAGAGATTGAAGAACTTGGTGGAATGGCAAAGGCTATTGAAACGGGAATTCCCAAGATGCGCATTGAGGAGGCTGCAGCGCGCACACAGGCACGCATCGACAGCGGCAAACAGGTGATTGTGGGAACAAATGCCTATATGCTCGAAGAGGAGGAGCCTATCGATATTCTTGAGATAGACAATACCGCAGTGCGCAAAGAGCAGCTTGAGGCGCTTGAACGCAACAACGCTACCCGTGACGAGGCGGCTGTAAAGGCTGCACTCGCAAAGATAACAGAGTATGCACGCAGCGGCGAGGGTAATCTGCTAGAAGCTGCCGTTGAGGCAGCTCATTTGCGTGCTACATTAGGAGAAATTTCAGATGCCTGTGAGGATGTTGCCGGCAGGTATAAAGCTGTAATCAGAACAATATCAGGAGTGTATTCAGCAGAAAGTAAAGACGATGAGTGCTTTAAGATGGCTTGTCGCCTGACAGACGAATTTGCAAAGAGAGAGGGGCGCCGCCCCCGAGTTATGGTTGCCAAGATGGGGCAAGATGGTCACGACCGTGGTGCAAAAGTGGTGGCAACAGGCTATGCCGATTGTGGCTTTGACGTTGATATGGGAATGTTGTTCCAGACACCGGCCGAGGTGGCTCGTCAGGCTGTTGAGAATGATGTTCACGCCGTTGGCGTGTCGTCGCTTGCAGCCGGCCATAAAACTCTTGTGCCACAGCTTATAGAGGAGCTTGACAAGCTTGGTCGTGGCGATATTATGGTCTTTGCCGGTGGTGTAATCCCTGCGCAGGATTATGATTTTCTCTATCGCGCAGGTGTTGTCGGCATCTTTGGTCCCGGAACAAGTGTTGCCAAGGCTGCGTGTGAGTTGATGAAGATTTTGTTAGAGAAATAATAGTAAAAGAATTGACAGAGTCCTTAAAGGTTCAAACGCCTTTAAGAACTCTGTCGCGCAATAGATATTAATAGAACAATGATAGTCTGTATAGCAGAGAAACCGAGTGTAGCCAAGGAGATTGCCGATATATTGGGGGCAAAAACACGCCGCGATGGGTTTATTGAGGGGAATGGCTATCAGGTTACTTGGACATTCGGTCACCTGTGTACGCTGAAAGAGCCCAATGACTACACCCCAATGTGGCAACGTTGGAATCTAAGCAGCTTGCCGATGATACCTCCACGCTTTGGTATAAAACTTATCAATGATAAAGGAATTGAGAAACAGTTTGCCGTCATTGAGAAACTTATGCAGAGCGCCGAGATGATTGTTAACTGCGGTGATGCCGGGCAAGAGGGTGAGCTCATTCAGCGTTGGGTGATGCAAAAGGCACAGGCAAAGTGCCCCGTCAAGCGTCTGTGGGTGTCGTCGCTCACCGAGGAGGCTATACGCGAGGGCTTTGCCAATCTCAAGGACCAAAGCGAGTATCAGCCACTCTACGAGGCCGGTCTCAGTCGTGCTATCGGCGATTGGCTCTTGGGAATGAATGCTACAAGGCTCTATACACTAAAATATGCAGGGAACAAGCAGGTTCTCTCCATCGGGCGTGTGCAGACACCAACCCTTGCATTGGTGGTGAAGCGTCATCTCGAGATAACAAACTTTGTTCCACAACCCTATTGGGAACTAAAAACAGTCTATCGCGAGGCTACTTTCAGTGTTGTCGAGGGGCGCTTTGATAGCGAGGAAAAGGGCAAAGAGGCTCTTGAAAAGATAACCGGGCAACCGTTTAATGTAACCGACGTAACAGCAAAGGGTGGTACCGAACTGCCACCGCGTCTTTACGACCTCACATCCTTGCAGGTCGATTGTAATAAAAAGTTCGCTCTTTCGGCCGAGCAGACACTGCAGATTATACAATCGCTCTATGAGAAGAAGTTGACAACCTATCCGCGTGTCGATACCACCTATCTGAGCGATGATATCTACCCTAAATGTGCGAATATACTCAAAGGCTTGCGCGATTATCAGCCACTCACTCTTCCGCTTTTGGACAAGCAGTTGCCAAAGCCCAAAAAGGTGTTCGATAACAAAAAAGTGACCGACCACCACGCGATAATCCCCACCGGTGTCTATCCTCAGGGGCTCACCGACCTTGAAAAAAAGGTCTATAATCTTGTGGCGACACATTTTATAGCAGTCTTTTATCCCGATTGTAAATTCCGCACAACAACAGTGCTTGGCGAGAGTGCCGGTGTTGAATTCAAGACAACAGGAAAAGAGATTACCGAGCCGGGGTGGCGCGTGGTCTTTGCCGGCGAGCAGCAGCCCGATGAGAAGGACGAGAAAGAAAATCTGTTGCCATCGTTTACCGTTGGCGAGAGTGGTCCTCACACCCCCGGCCTCACCGAAAAGTGGACACAGCCACCAAAATACTACACCGAGGCTACACTGTTGCGTGCTATGGAGACTGCCGGCAAGTTAGTGGATAATGAAGAACTGCGCGATGCAATGAAAGAGAACGGCATTGGTCGCCCGTCAACACGTGCAGCAATCATTGAAACGCTTTTCAAACGCAACTATATCAGGCGCGAGAAGAAAAATATTGTTGCAACACCCACAGGCATCGAACTCATTGGAATAATAAAGAACGAACTTTTGAAGAGTGCCGAGCTCACCGGTCAATGGGAGAAGAAACTACGCGATATTGAAAAACGTCAGTACGAGGCAAAAACCTTTATCGAGGAGCTCAAGGCAATGCTTAACGAGGTCGTGCGCGATGTGTTAAGCGACTGCAGTGCATCAAGAATTTAAGACATTGACGGTGCCGCATTGCGGCACCGTCAATGTCTTAAAAATCATATCAGTAGTTGCTGTTGTCTAATCGCAGCAGCCGTGTTCGGTTTTAACTATCTTGTAGAGCTTGTCGCTGGGGCGCACTTTGCAGGGGACTTTGAACGATACTCTGTCGCCCTTGTGTACAGTGGCAACGCTCTCAAGGTTCACGCGTGGCTCCTCAAGTTCCAGATATACGGCTCCTGTGGTGGGGCCTGTGATTAGTATCTTTTCACCGGCATTTACCTCGCCGGCCTCAATGTGAAACTCACCCACTCCAAGATTTGAGAAATATTTTATAGCCTTGCCAATATATACTTTGCGCTCGGTGGCCTGTGAACCATAGATGTTGCTCCACTCGCCAAGCTTCTGTCCTTGGTAGTAGCCGTCCCAAAAGCCGCGGTTGAATACGGTGGCAAGCCTCTTGTCCCAAGCATCTTTCTTCTCCTCGGTTAGTTCACCGGCAAGGTAGGCCTCAAGTGCCTCGTTGTAGCAGCCGGCAACGGTCTGCACATACTCGGGGCCGCGTGCACGGCCTTCAATCTTGAACACTCGCACGCCGCTCTCAATCATACGGTCAATGAAACGTATGGTCTTTAGGTCCTTGGGCGACATTATATATTTATTGTCAACCTCCAGCTCAATATCGCTCTCGCGGTCCTTTACAATATATCCTCTGCGACACACCTGCATACACTCGCCACGGTTGGCACTGCGGCCAAGCTGATGAAGCGACATATAGCATTTGCCCGAGATTGCCATACACAAAGCTCCGTGGCAGAACATTTCGATGCGTAGCTGCTCGCCTTTTGGGCCGCAGATATTCTCGTCGACAATTACCTTGTGTATTGCGGCCACCTGCTCCATCTTCAGCTCGCGTGCAAGCACCACGACGTCGGCAAATTGTGCATAGAACTTCACAGCCTCGCTATTGCTGATATTTAGCTGTGTAGAGAGGTGAACCTCCACTCCAATGCGGTTGCAATACTGCATAACAGCAACGTCGGCGGCAATGACAGCCGAGATGCCGCTCTCCTTGGCCGCATCAATGATTTTATACATCATTGGAATATCATCCTCGTAGATGATAGTGTTCACAGTGAGGTAGCTTTTTATGCCGTGCTGGTCGCATATTTGGGCAATCTCGCGCAGGTCGTTGATTGAAAATGCACTTGCCGAGTGAGCACGCATATTAAGGTGCTCAATTCCAAAATATATTGAGTTTGCTCCGGCCTGTATGGCAGCAGCAAGGCTCTCGCGTGAGCCCACAGGTGCCATTATCTCAAAATCACTTCTCTTGTAGTTCATATATTGTTTGTAATTTGTCTACAAAGATATATCTTTGCAAGGAAATAACAAACTCAAAGCAGATTATTAGACAATGAAGATTGCCGATATTGAATTTGGTAAATACCCGGTGTTTCTTGCGCCGATGGAGGATGTGACCGATGCAGCGTTCCGTTTATTATGCAAGCGGTTCGGGGTTGATATGGTATATACCGAGTTTGTCTCAAGCGATGCTTTAATACGTGACATCAACAGCACTGTGCGCAAACTGCAGGTCTATGAGAAGGAGCGTCCGGTGGCAATACAAATATACGGCAACGAGGTTGAGCCTATGGTTGAGGCTGCCAAGCGCGTGGAGCTTGCAAAGCCCGATATTCTAGATATAAATTTTGGCTGTCCGGTAAAAAAGGTGGCACGTAAAGGCTGTGGAGCAGGAATGTTGCAGAATATCCCAAAATTGCTTGAGATTACAAAAGCTGTTGTCGACGCGGTGAATATTCCCGTAACGGTTAAGACACGCCTTGGTTGGGACGAGAATAGCAAATGCATTGTCGACCTTGCCGAGCGCTTGCAGGATTGTGGTATTGCTGCGCTCACGGTGCACGGTCGCACGCGTGCGCAAATGTACACCGGTGATGCCGACTGGACACTTATTGGCAAGATAAAGGAGAACCCTCGAATGTATATACCAATCATTGGCAATGGCGATGTAAAGACCCCCGAGCGTGCCAAAGAGTGTTTTGATAAATATGGCGTGGATGCGGTGATGATTGGTCGTGCCAGCTTTGGTCAGCCGTGGATTTTTCGCGATGTAAAACATTATCTCGAGCACGGCGAGGCGGCTGTTCCTTTCACTTTCAAAGAGTGTATGGATATTCTGCGCGAGCAGGTGAAGGATAGTGTTGAGTGGCTTGGTGAGCGTCCGGGAATTCTGCACGTGCGCCGTCATCTTGCTGCAACGCCGCTGTTAAAGGGGCTTACCGATTTTCGTCCTCTGCGTATTGAGATGCTGCGCGCCGAGAAGATGAACGAGCTGATGGCTATCCTCGATAGAATTGTTGAGATATATGGTTAATCCTCGATAATCTCGGCTGTCGTGAGGCCGCTGATTTGTCCCACCAGATAACGGGCTCCGGTGGTCGAAGGCTCTTCGCCGCAACGTCTAAAATTGTCCATATAAAGTTCGCGCCCTTTTTGAATTTGCAGACAACTAAAGCTGTCGCCCGGTTTTATGCCCGAGTTTTCACATTTTGTTGCCACAAAGTTGTTGTTGCCCAAATACTCCACTTCGCATATTCTGTCGGGCTGCCACGCAAGCCTTATTCGTGTTCCAACGGCAAGGTTGCAGCAGTTTATAGCCTCGGCGCTTGAAAATAGTTCCGACTCCTTGCTTTCGCCCTCGTGTAGCTTTTTGCAAAAGTCGTCCCAACTATTGGCATCGGCCACTCTTGAGATTACATCCAATGTCCTGATGGATACATTGCTTGCGTTGCGGGTAGAGTAGCCCCAAAGGCGCTGAAGAGTGGTGATAGAGACGTGCTCTCGGCATTTTTTCTCTATCAGTGCTTCGAGTTTAATGAATTTATCGTGTCCGTTGATTTTGCCCACTCGCTTTTCAACCTCGTCTCTCAAGGCTTTA
The DNA here is from genome assembly GCA_045647745.1 of Bacteroidaceae bacterium. GTDB lineage: Bacteria > Bacteroidota > Bacteroidia > Bacteroidales > Bacteroidaceae > HGM04593. The sequence continues at coordinate 13,046 of JAZRMQ010000003.1, forward strand.
ATTTGTGGTGTAGCAATCTCTATTCTCATATTTAGGCATATTTGATAGTTACATTTACAAAATTAGTGCTTATATTTGAAAAAAGAATTCTAAATTTTTGTCTTTATTTGTCATTTATGCACGAAAGCGAAATTTTAAAGCCTGTGAATGTAAATAGTGGTTACACTGCCGGATACACAATGCCCGAGTTGCTTGTTGTCACCTCATCGGCTATGCTTTATCGTGTTCGCAAGGCAGGAAAATTCTTTATCATAAAGACCCCAAAAGACAATTCAGGGCAGTCGCTTGCAATGCTGCAACGCGAGTATGAGCTTTCTGTTGGCAGGCAGCATCCAAACGTGATTGGTGTTTTTACATTTGAACCATCTACTATCGTTGGTCCCGGAATTATTATGGAGTATGTCGAAGGACGCACCCTCGCCGATTTTCTTGCCGAGAATCCCACAATGGCAATGCGCCATCGAGTGTTTGAACAACTGCTTGCAGCTGTTGCTTATATACACCGCAGTGGGATTGTGCATAATGATATAAAGCCCGGGAATATACTCATCACTCGTGCCGACAATGATGTGCGGCTCATTGATTTTGGGCTTGCCGATGATGATGCGCACTATCTTGCGCGCACGTTGGGCTGTACTCCGGCCTATGCCTCGCCCGAGCTGCTTGCCCGCGAAAAGAGCATAGATGCCCGCAGCGATATATATTCGCTTGGCGTTGTGATGCAAGAGATTTTTGCCGGCGTTTATTCTCGCATAGCCAAGCGTTGCTTGTGCGCCGACAGGGAAAAACGCTACGCCAATGCCGACGAACTGCTGAGGGCTTTCAAGCATCGCCATCGCCCTGCAAAAATCATTGGCACGCTCCTTGTTGCCTTGCTGCTGCTCTTCCCGTTACTGCATTTTGGCTTGTCAAAGTATGCCGAAGAGCGCAGGATTGCCGAGCGCGAAGCAATGATGGCTAAGGTGGAGCGTGAGCTTGTGTCAATCTACCAATCTACGGCCGATTCGCTCTTGCGTGCCCCCTATTTTGAGTTTGCAGTTAATCACATTGTCGCTTTTTACGATGCAGTCGGTGAGTATCAAAAGGAGAATATCGCCTCAATAACCGACCCCGAGCTAAATGCGCAGATGCTATCGGCATATATGCAAAAGATAAACGCTTGTCAAGATACCTTATGGCAAGGCGCAAATTCCTTGCCATCGTTCTATAAAAGCAATCTCTCTCCCGAGGCAATTATTTTCTATGATAGCCTGATAACCCGGCGCTTGCCCTTTATACCTTATAATAAATAAAAGGCGCGGTCGGCTATGCACAATAGTGTGAGCTGCTCGTGAGCCATATTTTTTGTCGTGCGAAAAAGATTTTTACAAACTGACAAAAAATGACAGATAAAATAAAATTTTAATCCTATATATTTGCATACAATTAAAAAAAGCAACAGCACCGTGTGTTTTGTGAATTTATTTTAGTAATATCGCACTGTTACAAAAGAATTTTGATAATAAAGGAATAAACCGAAAATCCTTAAAAGAGTAGGTGGAAAACTTAAAATTATATTATTATGGGAATGCCTAAGACAAAGGCCGAATGTGACAAGGCTATAGCAGACAAGAAAGTACAGATTGCAAATGCAAAAGCAACAGTGGCTAGTTACAAATCTCAAGGTTTTACTCAAGCAGCCAAGACACATCAGGGATGGGTTGCAAAGTATCAAGCAGAACTTGCAGAACTTCAGGCTCTGAAAAAAAGACTAAAGTAAATGTTTTTACCTATCAAAGACTCCGTCATTAAATGGGAGGAATATAATAATGAGGAACTTTTTAAAAATTTCTCTTTTGACGATTGGAATTTGATAGTAGCAGGTGTTGAAACTAGCGAAGAATGGAGTGATTTTTTAAATACCTATAGAAATTGGGTAAAGTGCTATGTTTTGCGCACCTGTTTGGATGGTAAAGTTCTAGGTTTTGTTTATTTGTATAACGAAAAGGGGAACTTTGAAACAGTGTCAGTTCACGGTGGTGGCTGGGGAAAATCTTTGAGCCATACTATGTACTATTATAGAGGCTTGATACTGATTATTGAATATTTAATTTTGCAAGGGAAAAAGGTAAGAACATCTTGCGTTTTAGGTAACAATAATGCTTTACGCTTTTTAAAGAGTATAGGATTTGTTAAATATCTTACAACAGTCAATGCTCATTATTTATGGATAAATGAGAAAAGATTACACAATAGTAAAATCTACAAATACATTCATCGTCAGTTGTAATTTTGTAAGAGGTGTTGTATTTATACTCCCCTCATAATAACGAAAAAGTATCAGCAATTGCTGATACTTTTTCGTTATTATAGTAATTTTACTCCTCTGTAGCCTTCAAGTAGTTGATTACCGGGTTGGCATATATTTCTAAAATCTTTGTGCGGCAGAAAGCGTCGTCGCGGTTGGAGAGGTCGACCTTCTCTATCTGTCCTTGCAGATAAGCGTCGAGCTTTGCTCTCTCCTCGGCGGTGTGTCTGTCGGCAAAGCGTGCATCGCCGGTCAACAACTCATAGAAATAGTAGTTTATTGGCCAGAACTTGTAGTTCTTGTGTATGTGACGGTCGATGATGCGTGCTACAGCCGCAGTCTTTTCGTTCTTGCCAAGTGAGCGGTCGATGGCGTCAATCTCGTCGTTGATGCAGTCGGCAACGTGATAGTGAATACCGCCCTTGTAGCCAAACATTCCGGCCTTCATATTGATGAGGTCGTCCTGTGGCGCCTTCTTCCACTCGGGGTTGTCGCGCTTCTGCTGAAACTCCTTTGCTTTGAGATAGTCGCAAGGGTCATATTCGTATGATATTGTTGTAGGTGCAATGTTTAGCACCTTCAATGCGTCGATAATGTCGTCGCTGCTGTACATTGAGAGCATCTTTATCAATCCCTCCTGTGTGCGGTCGTTGCTGTCCTTGGCACGTCCCTCGCGTTGCGCCAGCCAGATGGGCTGCTGGCGCTCGGTGATTGCTTGGTGCATATAAGATGACAGACGCTTTGATGATGCCAACATTTCGCGGATAGAGGCCGAGCGCTGAACTATGAAACTGCGGTTCACGCGTACCAGCTTTTTAATCCAAGGACGAATGAGCAGGTTGTCTCCAATGGCTATCTCCACAGTGTTCTCGGTGTTTTTCAGGAAAACAAGGCAAAGGAAAGCCGAGTCCATAATAATGTCGCGGTGGTTCGATATACAGAGCGATTTTGCAAGATTTTCCTTGTTCTCTATGCTCATTGTGAGGCCGCTCGATAGCTTCTCCAGCACATTCTGCAAGAACGGATAGATTAATGCTATTTGAAATTCAAGGTTGGTCTTGCAAGCGCGCATTTTGGCTGCAACATATTCAAAAGGAGCGTCTTTGAACACATAACCCATCACGGCCTGAAATTCAGGGTCGGCAATGAGCTCTTCAAAAATTTGTGGAAGTTCCTCGGGGTTGTATGGACGAATTTCGTCAAATTCAGATGGTATCATTTTATCACTAATTTGTTGTTTGTTACGTCTTTATTGTTGTGTGTGAATATTTTTTACTATTTACACTTTTGCAAGATACGGCAAATATAATCAATACGCAAATAAACACTCAAATAGTTTGTTTTTTTGTGGTTATATGCAATTCTACACCTTTTTTTATTTAATTTTGCACTAAAATTTATATGTGTAGTCACAAGCACGCTTTACTACTATGAAAATATTTAAAAAACTTTTTTCTTGGATACCCAGCGGAGTTTTTACTCTTGTTGTGTTTTTTGCGCTGTTCGGCTATTTGGCATCGGAGATGGGAACGGCGAATATGCTGAACACCATTATGAACACAGCGCACGATTTGTTGCTTAACACGGTGTTTTATCTGATGGCAATATGTGTTATCACCGGAGCTATCGGTAAAATATTTGTGGAGTTTGGTGTTGTGAAGTTACTCGAAAAGATTCTTCGTCCGTTGATGAAACCTCTTTTTAATCTTCCCGGAGTTGCTTCGCTTGGTGCTGTGCTCACATTCTTGTCGGATAATCCTGCGATTATTTCGTTGGCGCAGGACAAGCGTTTCTCGGGGTATTTTAAAAAGTACCAGTTTATCTCGCTTACCAATTTTGGCACAGCCTTTGGAATGGGCTTGCTGGTGATTGTTTTTATGGTTGGACAGGGTTATTTTGTTGAACCTTTTGTGGGGCTCTTTGGCGCAATTATGGGCTGTATTGTTTCTACACGTTTTATGCAGCACTTTGTTCTAAAGGCCTATCCTGACTTTAAAAATGAGATGGCCAACGAAGAGGCGGCAGAGGAGTGTATTGCTGATGGCGATTATAAAAAACCAATGTTCCAGCGTATTCTTGATTCGTTGCTCGATGGCGGCCGTACCGGTGTCGACGTGGGCTTGGCTATTATCCCCGGCGTGCTCATAATCTCTACCCTTGTTATGCTCTTTACTTTCGGTCCGGTGGAAGGTGAAGATTTTACCGGTGCAGCCTATCAGGGTGTTGAATTGTTGCCTTGGATTGGTTCTAAATTGAGCTTCTTATTTGAGTGGCTGTTCGGCTTTTCCGACCCTCACCTCATTGCTTTCCCCATCACTGCTCTTGGTGCTGTTGGTGCAGCCTTGGGCCTTGTGCCCAATTTCGCAGCCGAGGGGTGGATTGATGGCAACGCAATAGCAGTGTTCACCGCTATTGGTATGTGCTGGAGCGGCTATTTGAGCACTCACACGGCAATGCTTGATACTCTTGGCTATCGCAATCTCACCTCTAAGGCTATTCTTGCTCACACTATAGGCGGCCTTGTGGCGGGTGTTGTTGCCCATTGGACTTATGTGCTTGTGTCGATGCTGATGGCGTAATATTGGTAAAAAATAAAACAAATATATACAGATGAAAATTGGTGTTTTGACAGCTATGACCTCGGAGTTTGAGCAGCTTGCTGTGTTGCTCGAGGGGGCGGCTAAGTGTTCGCATAATGGAATTGATTATCTCACCGGACACGTTGGTGACAACGAGATTATCTTGCGCCAATGTGGTATAGGCAAGGTTAATGCTGCTCTTGGAACAGCAGAACTTATACGCACATTCTCGCCCGATGCTATGGTGAGTACCGGTGTTGCCGGCGGCATAGACTGTTGCCTTGGTGTTATGGACGTTGTGGTCAGTACCTCTATTGTCTATCACGATGTTTGGTGCGGTATGGGCTGCGAGTATGGTCAGGTGCAGGGTATGCCGGCAGTGTTTGCAGCCAATGAGGCTATGTGGCGTGCGGCACAGTCGCTGTGCGATGAACCGGGCAATGTAACACGCATTTTTGCCGGCTTGATATGTACCGGTGACCAGTTTATCACTAACCGCGACGAGCTCGATAAGATAAAGGCAAACTTCCCGCAGGGGTTGGCTGTTGATATGGAGTCGGCTGCCATTGCGCAGACTTGCCACATCTATGGTGTGCCTTTTGTTAGTTTCCGCATAATAAGCGACACTCCGGGTGTAGATAAGCACATTGAGCAGTATGAGAACTTTTGGGGCGAGATGGCAAACCGCTCGTTTGATGTAACACGACGCTTCCTGATGAAGCTATAATATGATAATATGGAAAAGATACCAAGTTTTACAATAGACCATATACGCCTCAAGCGTGGCATATACGTCTCTCGACAAGATGTCGTCGGTGGCGAGGTTGTGACAACTTTTGATGTGCGTATGAAAGAGCCCAACCGCGAGCCGGCGCTCAGCCCAAGCGCTGTACACACAATAGAGCATCTTGCTGCCACCTTTCTGCGCAATCACCCGGTGTGGGCCGATAAAATCATCTATTGGGGGCCTATGGGCTGCCTCACCGGCAACTATCTCATCGTCAAGGGCAATCTTTCATCGGCCGAAATTCTGCCGTTGATAAAGGAGACTTTTGCTTTTGTGGCATCGTTCGAGGGTGATGTCCCCGGTGCAACAGCTCGTGATTGCGGTAACTATCTGTTGATGAATTTGCCCGAGGCTCGTTGGGAGGCTCGCAAATTTATTGCTGAGGTTCTTGATAATATTACGAGTGAGAACTTGGTTTATCCGGAGTAATTTGTATCTTTGGGCTGTTTGATATATTAATTTTTAAAAATAGTGTTATGAAAAAGTTCTTTGTAGCCTTGATGGCTGTTTTGGTATTGGCAAGCTGTGCCGAGAAAAAGACTCCGGCTGATGTTCTGGGTATGACAACAGAGATTATGAGTGTTACAGCCGAGAAAATTAACAATGCAAAGAGTGCCGACGATGTTATTGCTGCATTGCAGGCAATGCAAGTTGATATTGATAGATTGGACGAGAATTATGATGATTTGATGGAGGGCTTGGACGAGGAGAAGCTTGCCGAGATGTATCCGGCCGAGATTGAAGCTTTGAGCGAAGCTACTACTGCTTGGGCAATGTCTCTCTTTACAATAACAGCAGAGATTGAATTTACTCCTGAGCAGGAGTTGCAAATATCTGAAATCTTTGAAGAACTTGATATGTGATTCTTTAAATGTATACAACAAAAAAAGTCAGCTCTTAAAGCTGACTTTTTTTTGTTGTCCTACCTGGATTCGAACCAAGACAAACAGAACCAAAACCTGTTGTGCTACCATTACACCATAGGACAATCCTCTGTGCTCTCTTTTGAAGAGCGATGCAAAGGTAGTTCTTTTTGGTGTAAATGCCAAATAATTTCGGCTGTTTTTGTTTGAAAAGGCTTTTAGAAAGATAAAAAGCGTGGCACAGTGCTGCTAAAATTGTTGCCGATGGATAAAATGCTTTTTATATATTGAATTTATTGATTGCATCTATCACTTTTTTTACCTCGTCGTTGCTCATTGCCGGGTGGCAGGGCAGGCTCAGCTCCTCGCGGTGTATGCGCTCTGTAATTGGCAGTTTAAGGTTACAGAATTCGCTCAGAGCCTCTTGCTTGTGTGGTGGAATGGGGTAGTGTATTAGCGTCTCAATGCCATTGTCGGCAAGGTGTTGTTGTAGAGGCTCCCTGTGTGGCGTGGTTATTGCAAATATGTGATACACGTGATTGCCTTCTTTGTCGGCTACGGGCAGGGTGATAAGCGGGTTGGTGATATTATCAATGTACTCACGGGCAATTTCTCTGCGTTTTTCGTTGTCGGCATCAAGGTGTTGCAGCTTTACAGAGAGTGCCGCGGCCTGTATCTCGTCGAGGCGGCTGTTTACTCCTTTGTATATATTTACATATTTTTTGTGTGAGCCGTAATTGGCAATGGCTCTTGCTGTCTTGGCAAGCTCCGGGTCGTTGGTTGTTATGGCTCCTCCGTCGCCTAAAGCTCCAAGGTTCTTGCCGGGATAGAAACTGAATGCTGCAGCGTCGCCAAGGTTGCCTGTGCGTTTGCCGTTGTAGAGTGCTCCGTGTGCTTGTGCACTGTCTTCAATGACTTTGAGGGAGTGCTTGTTGGCTATAGCATTTATGTTGCTCATCTCGGCTGCAAGGCCGTAGAGGTGCACCGGCATTATTGCACGTGTGCGCTCGGTGATTAGCTCTTCGATAAGCGCAGTGTCAATATTGTTGCTTGCAGCATAAGGCTCGCAAAGAACAGGTTTTAGCCCTGATTGTATTATTGCAAGAATGGTGGCAATGTATGTGTTTGCAGGAACAATGACCTCGTCGCCCGGTTGCATTACGCCCATCTCGCAATATGCCTTCAAAATTATTGCGAGCGCATCGAGCCCGTTGCCTGTCCCTATGCAGTGCTTGCAACCGCAGTAATTGGCAAAGGCTTGCTCAAACTGCTCACACTCCTTGCCGCGAATATACCACCCCGATTGTGCAGCTCTTGTCACAGCTTCGGTGAGCATTGGCTCGTATCTGTCGTTTATTTTTTTGAGGTCGTAATATTTAATCATTTGCCACTGTTTTTAGGTCAATGATATATGTGTCGTAGACTACCGCACGGCCACCAAGGCGCTCTTTGTAGGCAATCAATCCACTGTTGAGGATGCGCCCGCCATCTTCCACCGATATTCCAAAATCAAAATACTCTTTGTTGGCAAAGCGTGTCTGTATAAGCTCTTCATAAAGGTAGTCGAGTGCACTTATGCGTCGCCCCTCCTCGGTGGTTGCCGAGTATTGCATATGCACGACGTTGTCCGTTACAAATAACACCACGCCGCCCAGTGTGTTGCCTTCGCTGTCGGCAACGCTGTATAGCTTTATGTTCTCTGGGAAGCGGCTTTTCAGCAGGGTTATCTCTTCAATGCTGTGCACTGGTGCTACGTTATATTTGCTCTGCAACCTCTCTTTTAATATTTGCCAAAATGTGCTAAAATCGTCGTTTTCGATGATGCGCAGATGGCTTTTGACACTCTCGGTCAATTTGCGCCGGCCACTGATGGGCAGTGCTTTTTTTAGTGGAATAGCCGATGATGCTTTGCGTTCGGTGAGTGTTGCTCCGTTGCGGAAAAGAGCATATAAATCCTCTTCGCAGGGGTAACTGTGGTATATGTGAGGTGTGGGCTTATAGATTATGCGTGTTGCTGTTGTGTTGTTGCGCAGATAGCTAAGCATTGCATCGAAAATGTCAAGCACGGCCTCGGTTGTTGTGTTGCCGGGCAGTAGCAATCCACCGTATGTCAGCCCGTTGTGCGAGCAAAAATCGTTCTCTTTTATGTGTGCCGGCAAGATGGCTGCAAGCTGCGTTGCGCGGTAGAACATCAGTGAGTGGTCGGCAAAGCGGTCGTTGTGGTAGTCCATATAACCGCGCTTATGCAGGAACGTGCCGTTGCGGCTGCAGTCGACAAAATGGTCCCACTCGGGTTGTCTCTCCGGCGTGTACCTCTCTACTTTGTATTCGTTTGCTTGCTGTTCCTTCATTTGCCAATGTGTTTCAAAAACTCTTCGTACGAGTGTATATAGGTCGATTCGTCATAAGAGTGCGATGCCAGCACAAGCAACACGGCGTCGGGTGAGAAATTTCTAATCTCGTCCCAAGTGTCGGGCGGAATGAGCAGCCCCTTATCCTTTGAGTCGAGCAGATAGGTCTGTCGGCCGTTGATGTCCTCGAGGGTAATCTCTACGCTGCCGTTCACTGCTATGACAAATTCCGACGACACTTTGTTCGAGTGCTTGCCGCGCTCCTCGCCTTGTGGCACGCTGTGTATCCAGTAGACGCGCTGTATTTTAAAGGGTATGTCGTGCCCCTCCTCAACAATGGTGAGGCTGCCTCGGCTGTCGGTGAAAGTCTTTAATTTGTCCATTGTGTTTGCTTGTTATCGACAAAATTAAAATAATTTCTAATCATCGCCAATTATTTGGCATAAACATTCGTTGCTGTTATGATAAACGGCGCAAAAGGATTAAAATTGTTTGAATATGCGAGCATTTGTCGCTATTTGTTGAGTCAACTGCTTGGTGGTGATGTTTTTTGCTGTTGCTACGGCGGCATAAATGTCGGCTATGGAGCGTTGGCTCTCGTCGCTTTCAATGAATAGCCTTTCCATTGGGATGGCTTGTGCGCTGTCGGGGTTGAATTTTTCGCCTAATGAGATGTAAAAGTCGGCTTTGACAAGCTGCGTGGCAAGCTCGGGCTTGCCACGGAATCCGTGTATAATCCACGCTTGCTGCGGAGCGCTCTCTTTGTGCAGAGCCATCAGTGTGTCGTATGCCTTCACGCAATGTATTATAAGTGGCTTTTGTAGCTGCTCGGACAGGTGAATATGTGCTCTGAAGATATCTTTCTGCAGTTCTATTGTTGCCGGCGATTTAAGAGTGTCGAGCCCACACTCCCCAATGGCTGCAACATTGCTCTCTTTTGCAATCTCGGTGATAGCGGCAAATTCGCTCTCCCACTTGTCGCTTATATGCCACGGGTGTATTCCTGTGGAGATGCTTCTCTCGGCAATGTAGCTGGCACCGCAATTGTATATTGTGTGTGCTGTGGGGGTGCAGTTGTGGGTGTGTATATCTATGAAGCTCATTGTGTGTGAACTTATGGTACAGGGTCGTATCCTGAGCCTCCCCACGGGTGGCAACGCAGCAATCGTCTGATGGCAAGGTATAATCCTTTGAATGGGCCGTGTTTGCGCAGTGCCTCAATGGCATATTGTGAGCAAGTGGGGGTGAAACGGCACATTGGCGGTGTCATTGGTGATATTACCTTTTGGTAAAATCTGATTGGCAGTATAAGTATTGTAGTTAGGATTTTTCGCATACTTTACAGGCTTTTGCAATGATACTATCCAACAGCTTTGCCATCTTCTTTTTTATAAACGAGGTGCTGTTGTGCTTATTGTCGATATATATAATGGCGATAGCCATCTTTTTGTTGTTGCTTTGCAGTGCCTCGATAAGCGGATGCTTGCTTGTGCGGTAGGCTTCGCGTATGCGTCTTTTTACAAGGTTGCGGTCAACGGCGTGACGAAATCTCTTTTTTGCAACATTGATAAGGATGGCCGCTGTTGGTTCTTGCTCCTCTTGCGGCTGTTCAACGAATATTGCACGCAACGGAAACGATGTGACCGAAGCGCCATTGGCATATACCTGCTCAATGACTCTCTTGCTTTTCAGGTGCTCCTTTAAAGGAAAGGTGTTGCGTTGCATTGCTATTGTGTTTAACAATGCAGCCCCGTCTTTGGACGGGGCTGCATCTTACTATTTCTTTATTTGTTGTTTGCAGTCAAGTATGCGTCCAAAGCTGCCGGCATATTTGTTGCCGCCGCCGAGGGCGCCTCAAGGTCGAGCCTTAATCCTTGCTCCTGAATACATTTTGCAGTGACGTTGCCAAAGCAAGCGATAAGCTGTTCGCCCTGTACGTAGTCGGGGACATTCTTCTTTAGCGAGTCGATACCGTGTGGGCTGAAGAAGATGAGCATATCATAAGATTTGATATATTCGGGTGCAATCTCGGTGCTTACGGTGTGGTACATCTCGGCCTGTGAGTGCTGTATGCTATATTTGTCGAACAGTAAATTCAACTCGTGGTTGTGTACGTTTGACGATGGCACAAAATATTTTTCTCCTTTGTGCTTAGCAAACAATGGCTCAAGGTCCTGTATGTGTCCATTGCCAAAGAATACCTTTCTCTTGCGGTACTGTACATACTTTTGAATATAAAGAGATATTGTCTCTGACAGGCAGAAATACTTCATATCATCGGGGATAGTCACTCTCAACTCCTTGCACAATGTGAAGAAGTGGTCAATGGCGTGACGCGAGAGGAATACGATGGCTGAATGGTCGAGTATCGACACTTTTTGCTGTCTGAACTCCTTTGCCGTTACCCCTTCTACTTTGATAAAAGAACAAAAGTCAATCTGCACGTTGTGTTTCTCCGCAATATCAAAATATGGAGATTTACCTGTTGCCGGTTTAGGTTGTGACACCAATATCTTATTTACCTTCAATGCTCTAAATTTTTGTGGTTAAAAATTCCCTAGTTGTTGAATTGTTTTCCACACCATTGCTATGGGTAGAAATTCAAGTGCGCAAAGGTATAAAAAAATATCCACATAAATGCATTTTTTTGCAAAAATGATTTTGGCTACCCCTCTTATTATTGTATATAGGTAGACGACAAGTGTCAAAATTGAATAAAATTCTACATATTTTAAAGAAATTGACGGCAGGAAAAGGATTGATAGGGCTGCCGGCGCAAGAGTGAATCCCCAAAGCTTTGTTGCAAAAGGGTAAAAAATGTTCCACTCCTCGTCTATGCTTTTGGAGAAGAGTATGTTGTTGACAATGCTGTGTAAACCTCTTTTAATTATAAAAAAAACGGAAAAGATGGCTGCCAATATTCCCAGCACCGGCATTGAATTTTCTTTTGTAATTTCAAAGCAATGGCTGTCGACCATCCCTGCGGTGACAATCGTTGCATAGAAAATGGTCTGAAAATTCATTAAAGAATTGCATATTTTGGTAATATGAGTTCTATCGTTGTAAGGGGTTGATTTATTCTCGTAGTAAAAAATACATTTTGTACGCTCGAGAATGTTGGCGCCATTCATTAGCAGAACATATGATATGCCCACAAGGTTAAAGATGAGCAACAACAGGATTGTGTTGTCATTCGTCATACTATATGGTGCTAGAGCCTCGGTCATAGTGCTGCGTATTTTCTTACTTCGGCGTTCCAACGTGGTGTGTTGCGTATCGCTTCAAGAGCTTCGGCCGGCGTTGTTGCCACACTCCATATTTTGCTGTGAATTTCACCCATAAAGTGCTCCTCGACAGCTTTTTCCAATTGTGCGATAAAATGGTCGTAGTATCCGTTTATATTGAGGATTACAATAGGGTTGAGGTAGAGCCCTAACTGTTTCCAAGTGATAATTTCGCTAAGTTCTTCGATGGTGCCGCAACCGCCGGGCAGGGCAATGACTGCATTACTGAGGTTAGCCATCATTTGCTTGCGTTCGTGCATAGAGCTTGTTACGTGTAGCTCGGTTAGCCCGGTGTGGTGCCAGTTCTGTTCGACCATAAATTGTGGAATAACGCCAATGGCTTTGCCGCCATTGTCGAGTGCTCCATCTTCTACCTTACGCATAAGCCCGATGCTCCCTGCACCCGTGACAACGGTGATTCCCTCTTTTGCCAAGAGTGCGCCAAGCTCGTATGCAGTGTCGCCGTAAACTTCGGCGGCTTTGTTGCTCGATGCGCAGTATACGCAGATGTTGTTTATTTTCATTGTTTGTTTTGTATTGCTTTTTATAATTCTTGCCGCCTGCCCTCCGCCCGACGGCTGCTGTCAGGGCTGTCTAAGTTACATAACTCACGTTTTTTTGACTTTGACACCCCTGCCTGCCGTCAATGGTGTCTAAGTTGTGTCACTCACGTTCCCCAACTTTCTCTGTCGAGGTTGCGGTAGCCTATTGCCTCGGCAATGTGCTGGAATTGTATATTTTCGCTGTGGTCAAGGTCGGCAATTGTGCGTGCTACCTTTAGTATGCGGTCGTATGCTCGTGCCGAGAGATTGAAACGTGCCATCGCTGTTTTTAGCATAGCAAGGCTGGTGTCGTCGAGCGCTGCATATTTCGCAATGAGCTTGGGTGTCATCTGTGCATTGCAGTAGATGCCTTTCTCCTCCTTGTAGCGCGCCTCTTGAATTTTGCGGGCTGCAATAACACGTTCTCGTATAGCTGCGCTGGGCTCGCCGGGGGCGGTGTTTGATATCTCCTCAAAGGGCACAGGGGTTATCTCAATCTGCAGGTCGATGCGGTCGAGTAGAGGGCCGCTAATTTTGTTTAGGTAGCGTTGAACTTGCCCGGGGCTGCAGGTGCAGGCCTTGGTTGGGTGGTTGTAGTACCCGCAAGGGCAGGGGTTCATTGATGCTATGAACATTACTCCGGCAGGATATTCCACCTTGTAATTGGCGCGCGCCACGCATATTTTGCGGTCCTCAAGTGGTTGTCGCATAACCTCAAGAACGTCGCGGCTAAACTCGGGCAGCTCGTCGAGGAACAGCACTCCGTTGTGAGCTAATGAAATTTCGCCCGGCTTGGGGTTTGCTCCTCCACCGCACAGCGCTACCGATGAGATTGTGTGGTGAGGGCTGCGAAAGGGGCGTTGTGTGATGAGTGATGTGCCGTCGGGCATCATTCCGCTCACTGAATGTATTTTTGTTGTCTCAAGGCTCTCGTCAAGAGTGAGTGGCGGCAGGATTGATGGCAGTCGCTTAGCCATCATTGACTTTCCGCTGCCCGGAGGGCCTACCATAATAAGATTGTGTCCGCCGGCAGCTGCAACCTCGAATGCTCGTTTCACGCTCTCCTGTCCGCGAACCTCGCAAAAGTCGAACGGGAAGGTGCTCTGCTTTGAGTAGAAATCATTTTCAATGTCTACTTTAAATGGCTCAATATTCTCTTTGTCGTCGAGGAATTGTAGCACTTGTGCAAGATTGTCGGCGCCATAAACGGCAATGCCGTTTACAACGGCGGCTTCTGCCGCATTTCCGGCAGGCAGGATTATGCCTTCGTAGCCCAGCTCTTTTGCCTTTATGGTGATTGGTAACGCTCCTTTTATGGGCAATAGTTTGCCGTCGAGTCCCAGCTCGCCCATTATCAGGTAGCGGTCGAGCTTGGCTGTCGACACAGCCTCGTCGGCTGCGAGTATGCCTATGGCAATAGGCAAGTCATAGGCCGAACCCTCCTTTCTTATATCGGCGGGTGCCATATTTACAATGATTTGCTTGCTGGGAAAGCGCAAACCGTTGTGGTGAAAGGCCGAGTTTATTCGTTGCTGGCTCTCCTTGACTGCATTGTCGGGGAGTCCCACAAGGTAGAACTTAATACCTCGCAGTGCATTTACCTCAATGGTGACAAGAGTTGCGTTTATGCCTTGTATGGCAGCTGCAAGAACTTTTACAAGCATATTGTGGGTTATTTATTGTTTTTCTTCTTTTTGTCGTTTTTGTTGTCGTGCTTTTGTGTTAGAGAGTCTATCAGCGCAACAGCAGAACTGTCCAATTTCAGGTTATACTCCGATACGCGTTTATATGGCGTGACAAGAACCGAGTAGGGTAGTGTCCTTATATTGAATGTTTCAAGAATTTCGCTGTTCATTCCTTTGCGGTCTATTACATTGTCGCCGATGATGCTGTCGTTGAGTATCATCTCTTTCCATCTTGCCGAGTCGTTGTCGAAGGCAATGTTGAGAATGGCAAAATTCTCGCTTTTTATCTTCTCTTTGAGATTGCGCAACTCTTTTATGCTTTTGTTGTCGCTGCACCAAGTGCCCCAAAAGTTTACCAGCAGATATTTGCCCGAGTATGCTCCAAGGTCAACCTTTTTGTTGTCGATGGTCGTATAATGGAACGTTGGGAACATCCGGTGCTTTACGTTGCCGGTCTTTTTGTCGAGCAGTCTTTTCTTTGTTGCAAAGTATTGATGGTCCTGCAATGCTCCGCCCAGCTTTGATATTGCCTTGCGCAGATACTCATTGTCGGGGGTGGGGACATCTACGAGATATCTGCGAAAAAGCTCAACATTGATTTCGCTGATGGGGTGTGCCTTTACAAAATTATCAATAATCTTTTTTTGCTTTTCAATATCGGTGGTTGCATCGAGCACGCGCGAGATGCTGTCGTGTAGCGCCTGCGTTTTGCTGCCAATCACGCTCCAGCCACTCTTTAGTGTCGAGTCTGGTTGTACGATTGCTGTCAGGCCGGGTTCGGCAAACAGAGTGACGAATTTGCCGTCGGGGAGTGCAAGGGTAAAAGTGGTGGTGTCTTTGAGTTCAATGGACATTGTGAAATTGCCATCGCTTTTCATTGATGCAATCTCATTTTGTTCCTTGTCGTCACCCCAAAGATATACCACACCTCCCTTGACATCTTTTCCTTGTATGGTGAACTTTGACACCTCGTTTTTTTGACAGGAAAAGAGAAGGAGGAGCAACGCAACGTATATCGACAGCCTTTTCATAAACCCAGCTTTGCTCATTATTGCTTGTTTGCACGCTTGCGCTCAATTTCGTCGAGGATAATCTTGCGCATACGCATTGATTTTGGCGTAACCTCAAGGTATTCATCCTCTTTTATATACTCAAGCGCCTCTTCGAGTGAAAAGATTATCGGTGGAACGATGCGGGCTTTGTCGTCGCTGCCGCTCGCACGCATATTTGTGAGCTTTTTGCTTTTTGTTACGTTGATGACAAGGTCGTTCTCGTGAATGTGCTCACCGACAACCTGTCCGGCGTAAACATCCTCTTGTGGGCTGATGAAGAACTTGCCACGCTCTTGCAGCTTGTCAATGGCATAGGCAAATGCTGTGCCGCTCTCCATCACAACCAACGAACCATTTGTGCGGCGTTCAATATCGCCTTTGAAGGGCTGATACTCTTTGAAACGGTGCGCCATAATAGCCTCGCCGGCCGATGCTGTGAGCACATTTGTACGCAAGCCGATGATGCCGCGTGAGGGGATATTGAATTCAATGTTTACACGGTCGCCCTGAGCCTCCATTGAAAGCATCTCGCCCTTGCGACGTGTCACCATATCAATGATTTTGCTTGAGTAGTCGGTGGGAACGTTGATTGTCAGCTCTTCGATAGGCTCGTGCTTAACGCCGTCAATCTCCTTGTATATAACCTGTGGCTGTCCCACTTGCAGCTCGTAGCCCTCGCGGCGCATTGTCTCAATGAGCACCGAGAGGTGTAATACTCCGCGGCCGAACACTGTCCAAGCATCCTCCTCGGGGTCCTTCTTCACGCGCAGAGCAAGGTTTTTGTCAAGTTCTTTGTCAAGGCGGTCCTGTATGTGACGCGATGTGACAAACTTGCCCTCTTTTCCAAAGAATGGTGAGTCGTTGATGGTGAAGAGCATACTCATTGTTGGCTCGTCGATGGCTATTGGTGGCAGAGCCTCGGGATTCTCAAAGTCGCAGATGGTGTCACCAATCTCAAACTTCTCGAGCCCGACGATGGCACAAATATCACCCGATGAAACACTTTCGGTCTTTCTGCGGCCAAGGCCCTCAAAGGTGTGCAACTCTTTTATCTTCATCTTGCTCTGCTCGCCGTTGCGGTTTACGAGTGTAACGCCCGAACCCTCGGTGAGTGTTCCGCGATGCACGCGACCCACTGCAATGCGGCCTGTGTAGGGCGAGTAGTCGAGCGATGTGATGAGCATCTGTGGTGTGCCCTCCAATTTCTTTGGCGCAGGAATGTGCTCAAGGATAGCATCGAGCAGGGCTGTGAGGTCTGTTGTCTCCTTGCGCCAGTCGGTGCTCATCCAGTTGTTCTTTGCGCTGCCATAGAGCACGGGAAAATCGAGTTGCTCCTCGGTGGCGTCGAGCGAGAACATAAGGTCGAACACCATCTCATAAACCTCTTCGGGGCGGCAGTTGGGCTTGTCGACTTTGTTCACGACAACGATAGGCTTTAAGCCAATTTGCAAAGCTTTCTGCAGCACGAAACGTGTCTGCGGCATTGGGCCCTCAAAAGCGTCTACAAGCAGAATACAACCATCTGCCATATTGAGTACGCGCTCAACCTCTCCACCAAAGTCGCTGTGTCCCGGAGTGTCTATGATGTTTATCTTTGTATCCTTATACTGGATAGATACGTTCTTTGAAAGAATTGTTATACCTCTTTCGCGCTCCAACTCGTTGTTGTCGAGTGTGAGCTTGTCATTATCCTGCTCTTTGAGCAGGTTGCCTGCCAACATCATCTTGTCGACAAGGGTAGTCTTGCCGTGGTCAACGTGTGCTATAATAGCAATGTTACGAATATTCTGCATATAGTCAATTAAATTAAAATCCTCGGCATTGTTGTCTCGTTCTGCCGCTTCGCGGCAAAGTTACACAAAAACAGCGAGAAAATTGTTGTTTGCTCTCTCTTTGTGCGTATTTATTTGAATTTTAACCCTTTTTGGCGTGACCGAAAAGCGAATATTGTAAAAAAAAGCAGCAAAGTGATTGCCATTAAGAAAAAAGGTTGTATCTTTGCAACCGCGTTGGCAACATAGTGCGCTTGAGCGCATTCATTTGTCGGCCAAAAGATATTTTTTTAACCCTTTAAAACTTCAAATTATGTATTTGGATTCAGAGAAAAAGAAAGAGATCTTTGGCACATACGGAACGTCTAACACTGATACTGGTTCAGCAGAGAGCCAGATTGCTTTGTTCTCATACCGTATTGCCCACTTGACGGAGCACCTTAAGTCTAACCGTAAAGATTATAGCACACAAAGAGCTTTGACAATGTTGGTAGGTAAGCGTCGTTCACTTCTTAACTATCTTAAGGAGCGTGACATCAACCGTTACCGTGCTATCGTTGCTAAGCTTGGCTTGCGTAGATAATCTGCGCCAAGAAAAGTTAAAAAGCGAGATTTCAATTGAAATCTCGCTTTTTTGTTGTCAAATTCTTCGTTTCATTCAGAACGACGCAGTAGAAAAAAGATGTGGATTATTGTTGAATCCTTATTCTCTTGATAACTTTTGTACTTGATCTGTTGTCTTATATTCTTTTTGTACTCTTGCTATCTTTACTTTTTGGTGTCAAAAAGTAACAAAAAACTCGGCACACGGGAAAAATCTTCACAAGCGCCCTTTGTTCACGCCTCATACTGCGAGCCCTCAGTCGGGCACTTGCTCGTCACTACAGGCTTTCGCGATGCAGAATCTCGGCTGCACTCGGCATAATATAAGTAAACTTATCTTCTGCTCTCATTTGCACGAGATTTCGCTTGTTTTCAGGGTGCTGCGGAACTTGATTAGTGCGGCTATATAAGAAAATTTATACCCGCACTAATCTTCAGACAGCCTCGCACAATGGCCTGAAAACAAGCGGCCCTCCATTGGATTTTTCAATGGTGCCGTTCCGCCGTTGGCGGGGAATTACATTTGCAATGGAAATACTCTGCAAACTTAATCACATATAATGGCGAGCAAAAACGCGAACTCCCCTCAACTTTTGCAGGTAAGCTAGAACGATATCAATGGTTTTGTCATTTTTCGGGCAAGCCCTCAACAATACGTCTGAACGTAGTGAAGATACCTATAATTCTTCGTGACAATCGATGTCTATTTTGATGCCGCCGTTGCCGTAGTTTTCAAAGAATTCAAATAGTTCATCTCTTTTATTGGCTGCATCATTAATAGTGAGGCTATCTCCTTTTTCATTTTTATGCACATTGTAACCAGTTCCAGGTATTAGACAGCCTGTCGTGTGATTTCCGTGTCTTCCTCCGTGTATAGCAATGCCGGTTCTTCCATTAACACCCTTTAGATACCATTTGTACTTTTGTTTATCGCTCCAACGTGGTATTATTTGATATTTGCCAGGTTGTATGGCCGTGTCTGAGTTTCTGGTCGTTGCAAGTTCTGGATCTGTTTTTGGCTCCAAGAAATAGCCTTGTATTGAATCGATTTTTTCACTACTGCTATTGTATGCAGTTGCAATATAGCTGCTTATGGTTGCATTGTATCCGAATTTGAATCTTTTAGTGTTTATTTCAACTCTTGTTGTATCAGGTAATCGCTCTGGCTCGTTGTACATTCTTGCTAACTCAAAAATGCTAAGCTTTTTTCCGTCTGAATTTAATATAGGCATAACTTTTTTGCTACAAATTTAATTTGCTTTTTGTGCTACAAAGTTGCTGATTTGCAAAAAATACACTTCTAATTTTCAAGATGTGGAAGTAGCTGCGGATAATCTATGCCATTTTCAAAGAATTCAAATGCAAGTTGCATTATTCTAATCTCTTGCGGATATTGTTTGTTGTATTTGTTTTTTAGATTGACCACCTCTTCTCGCCAGGCTGTTTCGTCTGTGCTTGACCAGTAAAACATCCAGAATTGCATTTGATGTCCTTTTCTTAATTTTGAGATTAAGTACATCATCGTATCTCCATTCTTTATCATAGTACCGTGTAGGTTTTCTTGGAGAGTTATGCAGTTCTCCCCAGTGTCGTTCAGTCCAATGACAAGATTGATGTATTTATTGCAGTATGTAGTATCATTTATAAGGTATAAGCTGTCTCCAAAGATAGTACAATGTTGCGTAGTCAATTGACTCATTCGATTGTCAAAACTCTTGTCGGGGGAATACAAGTATGTCAATGTGTATTCTAACCAAGTTGATGGGAATGCTCTGAAAAACTCTGTTTGTTTTTCTAAGTTGTTTGGACCATTTATGATTGCATTGTATGCCTTGCTCAATCGTAAGGTGTCTACTGGATAATATTGTGCAACTGTAGGAGTGGCAAGAAAAGACGATAGCAATAGTGCAAATAAATACTTTTTCATCTTGTTGTCTTTAATTTATATGCAAAAATAGATTATAAATCCTATGTCGTCAATTATAGAACAAACAGATTCTTGTTTTTCCTCTTTACAATAATCGACACCACAATCATCACGCCAATGCACATAGGGTAGTAGAGGTTAGGAATAATCTCCAGCGGAGATATTTTCGCTAGCCCCGATGCTATTAGCAATTGTGCCCCATAGGGGATTATTCCTTGGATAAAGCACGATGTGGTGTCCATAAGGCTTGCGGCGCGGCGTGGCTGAATACCGAATTTCTTTGAAATATCGCGCGAAATATCGCCCACAGTCAAAATAGCAATAGTGTTGTTCGCAGTGCAGATATTTGCAAGAGCTGTCAGCGCTGTGATAGCAAGCTCTGCAGCTCGCCTTGAACGCATACGCAGTGTAACGATGCGAATGAGATAATCAATACCTCCATTAATGCGTACAATCTCCAAAAGACCACCGGCAAGAATAGTTACAAGGATAAGTTCCGTCATTCCCATAATGCCACTGCCCATCTCGGTGAAGATGCTTATGCCGTCAACAATCCCAAAGGCTAAGCCCATTGTTCCTGCTATTATTATGCCTATTATCAGCACCAGCAGCACGTTTACTCCAAATAAAGCACAGGCAATTACGGCAAGGTAGGGTATACACTTTAATGCATCGTTGAGTGTGACGGCTGTTGTCTCAATCTCCTCGATGCTGTTGCCGCTAAAAGCATATAAAAGCAGGGTTACGACAGCAGCCGGTGTGACAAGCCTTATATTGGTGCGGAATTTGCTCTTCATTGAGCAACCCTGTGTCTGTGTGGCGGCAATGGTGGTGTCCGAAATGAATGATAGATTGTCTCCAAAAAATGCTCCGCCCACAACAATGGCTACAAGCCACGCTGTGTCGCAGTTTAGCTCTGTTGCAAGTGCTGTGACAACGGGTGTCAGAGCGACGATTGTTCCCACCGATGTGCCAATGGAGAGGGATATAAAACAGGCGGCAATGAATATGCCGGCTGGCAGAAAATTGCTTGGGATAAGGTTCAGTGTCAGCTGCACCGTGGCATCAACCGCACCCATTGCCTTGCCCAGTGCTGCAAATGCTCCGGCAAGGATAAATATCCAAATCATATACATTATGCGTGGGTTGGCTGCTCCTCTTGAAAACTGCTCGATACGTTGGTCGAGGGTTGAACCGCGTGTTATTGCCACTGCATATATTGATGCTGTGATAAATGCTGTGGTTATTGGGATGCGATAAAAGTCTCCCGCGATTATTGAACCGGCAAGGTATATTGTGAGAAGCACAATGATTGGTGAAAGTGCGATTAGTCCGCGTCGTGTGTTTATTTTTTGCATAATGTTTTGTTTTCTGCCGCGAAGATACAAAAAAAGTAGTGCGCCCGAAAGGCGCACTACTCATAATCGCTGTGCGATGTTAATATTTCACTTACTTAACAAGCACTTTTGCCGAGCGGATGATATTACCGAGCTGCATCTTAACAAGGTAAACGCCTGCCTCAACAGCAACTGTTGTTGGGTTCTGAACAAACTCTACCAACTTACCATCGGCTGTGTAAATCCAAGCCTTGTCGGCATTTGCAATGGCAATTGCGCCTTCAACGCCTTCGGCTGTTGAAATCTCACCTGCAACAACATCTTCAACCGATACGCTGCCTGTCACATTTTCCGGCTCCTCGGCTACACCTTGGTCGCGTGTGTCAAGTGGCTTGCGGCTTGGGTTGGTACCTGTGATTTTTACACTGAAGTCAATGGTAAAGCCCTTGTTTGTGTAACCTGTTGGAGGTGGTAATGCACCGAACCAAGCATCGTTGAAAGCCATACGCAAGCGGCTATCGCCTGTAGCTGCATCTTCAGGCACTTTAAACTCGAAAGTATAACCTTCTACAAATTCGGGAGATGCTTTTTCGTGCTTACCAAGATAGAAAATACGCTCACCTTCGGGGTCTGTTTCTGTGTCACCCTTGGCTATCTCGGCATCAGTTCTTACAACCGGTAGTGGGTGGTCAAAGTCACCACTTCCGTTAAGGTCTATCCAACCGGCTCCACAAGTATATTGCAAACCATCGCCAAAGTTAGGCGCTTGAATAGTCATTCTTACTGTTTGTCCTTGGTTAACCTCGAGAACGTGGTCGAGAGCATTAGCATATTGTGTGCCGTCGGCAACAGGTGCGTTTGCAGTGTAGTTCAAGTTTCTTATTGCACCGGTTGTAGTCACTTTGCTCAAATAACGCTGTTCGCGTGCAGCGTCAACGCCATTACAGTTGGGGTCTATTTCGCTCACACCATAACTATCCTCAACAAACTTCTCGGGAAGATCGGCCTGTGTGCCGCGTTCAACATCAACCCAAACAGTGGGTGAGTAGCTCTTAAGGTCGGTAGAAACAGAGCGTACACCAATGTATGGCTTGTCGTTTACGCTTGCAAATTCAATATTGCTGACAAGTGTTGCCCACTGCGATGTTGTACCAACAAGTGCAACCTTGCCATCTTCGCCATTCTTGTAAAGAACCTCAAAGTGGTCAATGTTTGCCTCGTCGTTGAATACCAAGCCCCACGCAGCGCGTGTTTTTGCTGTTGCTTCAACGTTCCAGTGTAGCTTGAGGCTCATAGAGGTCTTTGTCTCGGCCTTAACCTCGGCTACAAGGTCTTTAACATTTGCCGGAGCAACAATGCTCTCGTCGTTAATCTCGAGTTTACCGACATAAAGCTGATAGTTGTTGTTGTTACCCTTTACGCGAAGACCAATGCGCTCAATAACGTCGCCCTTGGCAATGTCGTTAAGAGCAATCTTCTTCTCTTCCCAAGATTTGCCTGAGAGGTTGCCGTATGGGTACTCCAGCCAAGTGTTGCTGCCCTTCTTCTTCAAGATAAGGTAAAGGTTTGATGCGTTGGTGTCTTTCACAGTCTTTATAGCAAGCTTGGCGTAAGCGCCATCACCTGCTTTGAGAGATGTCTTGTAAAGGATAATATCTGTGCCTGTTGATGTTGCAGCACCTATGAGTTCAATACAAGAACCACCTGTGTAGGCGTCAAGATATGTGTAGTTAACGTCAATGTCTGTGCTAACGGTTGTTGTGCCGCTCTTGTAGCGCAACCAACGATATGTAGGTACAATGTCCTGTGCACTCATATTGTACCACTCGCTGTTGTGCGATAGCTTGCCTTTGTAGTAGTAACGGTCGCCGTTACCCAAAGTAAAGTGTGTGCCAAAAGGAAGGTTGCCCTGTATTGTTGAGCGCTCGGGAATCCAACGTGCAAAGCCTGCAAATGTCTGGAGAGGGAGTTTGCCATTCTCGAATACCCAGTTGTTGCCGGTGTTGCTTAGTGCCGGGAGATTTGCCGGGTTGCGGTTACCGCCCGAGAATCCGCGCTCAAGGAGGCGCTGATAGTTGCCTTGTTTGTCGTGAACACCACTACCGGTGTTGAACTGGTTAAAACGGTTTATGTCGTGGTCTCCCCAAAGGCAGATACCGGTGTAATTATCTTCAAGGTTGGTCCAAATTCTCTCCATACTTGCAAAGTAAACACCTGCATAGAGCCCGTCGGCGCTGCCATAAGCTTCCTTCACGGCGTTATATGTTTTTTTAAGGCCACTTGCAATATTATTGTCGCCTTGGTAGTTGAGCATCAAATCGTGTGTTTTACCGGTCTCTTTTCTGCCATACAATGCATCGATGTTGCCGTCTGTTGATGAAGAAAAACTTGATACTGAGCAATAGATAACACTGTGATAGTTGTCAAAACCACATTCTGCAGCATATCTATAGAGCTCCTTGTGGAAGTTTACAACATCTTTATTATCGTATCCAGTGGCTTCCCAGTTATAATTGATACCATCAAAACCAAAGAACATCAAGATGTTGATGAGTGGCTTAACGTACATAAAATTGCCATTTGCATCTTTTCTTGAGATAAGGTCCATATAGTCTCCTGAGCCTTCGCCACGTCCGCCTGTTGTGTCAAAGAATTTGATACCGCTCATCAAGTCTGTACCATTGCGGTGAGCTGCATCGGCCCACGCACCGGGGGCAGTGAAGATACTATGGTTCCAAGAGCCCCAAAGGTTGGTGTATTGCCACATTGAGAATGCCTCTGAGTTGAACTTGTCTATGGGGTAACCAACAGATGCTTGCTTGCCATAATCCATCGCGGTGTTCATAAAGAGGTTGCGGTTCTGGTAAGTCTCTGTTCTCAAACGGTCTGCACGGTCCATAAACTGTGCGCGACGAACGTGTGAACGAACGAAAGCAATGTCCGATGCTTGGATACCAGCTGCTGCAAACTCCTCCATTGTGGGGTAGTTGCGGCCTTGCTGCAGAGCTCTGTAGAAAAGGTCCATAAGAGCTTCGTCGCCAAAGCCTGCAAAGTCATAAATTTCCTTGCTTGTGGTGTCGCCACCGCCCTCACCGTCAGTAACCTCTTCAATCATATAACAGTTACCCTCGTCTGCTGTGGTATAGTTGTCTACAACAATACCTGCCGGCCAGTCAGTTCCTTCCACTTGTGTGTTCAATCCCTGAAGACCAAGGCACAAATGCCAACGATAGGTTGCATCTTGTGATTTTTTAATCTCCAATTGCAATGCCTTGTTTGAGTTGAACAGACCATTTGCAATAACGTATTGGCCTTTACCAACGCTGTACAAATAGTACTTGCCAGTAGCAGCATCCTTCTCAATTTTGAACTGTTGGTTAACATCTTGTGGGTTACGTTTTGGGTTGCCCACATTCTTACCTGTGCTTGCTGCAATCTGTGTTGGACAAGAAGGACTGTACAACAAGAATGCACGTCTAGTGCGCAAGGTATACACCTTGTCATTGCTCAACTGTGACAATTCGGTCACAACCGCTGCCTGTGCCGAGAAAACAAGGCACAAGAGAGAGATGAGCATCAAGTAAATCTTTTTCATAAAGTCGTTGATTTGGTTAGTTTGTAAATAAATTATTTTATTTTTTTTATTCTCTGTGTCTAAATTTAGCTATTTGTAAAAATGACTTTACAATATGTTAATTACGCATCTATACACAATAGCTTTAATATAGCAAATATCGTTATATTATCGAAAAAAACAAACTTTTTGTTACATTATTTTAACGAGAGTTTGATGTGAGCCGGATTAAATTGCGACGTATGAGATCTCTCACTTTTGTTCGAGATGACAGGGGGTGTGTTGTCATTTTAAGCGCAGCGAAAAATCTTACAAGCTGTTAGAAAGAGATTCTTCACTTTCGTTCAGAATGACAGGGGTGTGAATTGTCATTCTATATTTGCATAAAGAAACGAAGATAGCGATTTCTCGCTATCTTCGCAAGCGGACAGAAGCAGTAAAGGATAAAGATTATTAACTGTCATTGGCACTGAAGATACCGTTCAAAATGTTAATCCCCTTTAC
>JAZRMQ010000004.1:0-33847 GCA_045647745.1 Bacteroidaceae bacterium
GCAAGCGAAAATGTATTCAGCAGTGATGCTTATAACAATGCTTGTTTGTATGTACCTACCGGTCGCAAGGACTTTTATGCAAAAACATCGCCTTGGAGTAATTTTATTATCAGAGAGATGGACTTTACCGGCATTGACGAGGTTAAAGTTGAAGGCGAAAAGGTGCAAACTATATATGATTTGCAAGGTCGAAAAGTTGACTCTTTAAGTAAGGGGCTATATATAATCAATGGCAAAAAGATTTTCAAAAAGTAAAATTGTATTCTTTAAACAAATATTGGCGAGCCATAATAGCTCGCCAATATTTGTTTAAATACCCCGCAGTGTTTGTTGTAATAGGGTGCTAATCTCGTCATCGCCATTCTCGCGCTCCTTATTCAGCTTAACAAGGAAGTCGGCTGTGGTCTTCAGGGCTTGATTGATTGTTCCCGGGTCCTCGCAGTTTGCCGTAAGTTTCTCCAAACGGCCGATGAGGCGATGAAACAATGAAAGCGTCTCGCTGTGTACATCGTCAAGGCTTACATTCTTATTCTTTTTTGTCATAAATATTTTTTACGGGCAAATATAATGCTCGTCTCGGCTATTGAGGTTGCTGATTTGACAATAATTCAACAGATGTTTTATTGTGTCATTTCAGCAACCTTATTCGTTGTTTGTCGTATTTCTTTTGCACAAAAAAGAGTTATGACAAAATTTTCAATGTTTTTATCAGGATTGAATGGGGCTTTGGGGCTCTATTCGGGAGTAAAGGGTATGCTCGACAAGAGCGAGGCTGCAAGGAGGGCTAAAGAGCTGCGCAACAAGGCAAAAGCCGAGGAGGCCGGGTGGTACAAACGTAACTATTACGAGAATTTTATTGACAGCACTGCTGCAAGAGCTGCAATGAAAAGAGTGGAGAACAGCCTGCGCCGAAACAATGAGCAGAATAGGGCACACTCTGTTGTTATGGGTGCAACACCCGAGTATTCTATCGCTCGCAATGAGCAGGGCTTGCGCTCGATGGAAAATCTTGTGACGAATCTGGCCGCGCAGGATGATTCCAGAAAAAGAGAGATTGATGCAATTCATCAGCAGAATAAGAACGCTTTTTTAAATAGCGACCTTAATGAGTTGGCGATGGAGGAGAGAATGGCTACCTCTGCGGCTGCCAACGGCTTTAATCTGTTTCAAAATGCGCTTTTGGGCGTAAACTGGGGAAAAGAGGGTTGAGTAACGATAAAAAATGACAAGAATGGCTAATGTGTATATTGAAGATGAACTGGAAGAGATATATAATAAGGCAACAGCACGTGCGATAGCACGCCGTAAAAGGCTTGATTATCAACGTAACGTTGCGGCATTTGTGGATTTTGCATCGAACTTGGTCTCAACCTTGGCACGTGAAAAAGAAAAAATACCTTCTTCGCGAGCAAAGGTGCTAAAGGGGGCGTTCAATTTGGACAAATCTCCTATCAGGGACTATAAAGGTGCTATCGTCGGCAATCTGTTCCGTGAGAGATTTACACCTTCGACAAGGCGAGGTAAATGATTGAGCAACAAAATAAAAAGTAATAATTATGTATTCAGTAAATTTAAATCAAGAAGATGAAAAAAAGAGAATGGGTAAACAGAGTTCACTCTTCTCTGGAAATGAAGATTTTTCGGCAGTGCCAGAGGCTAATTACTTCGAGCAGGAGCCTGATGATGATGGTGTTGTAAAACATCCCTCTTTTAATAGCAATAGCTATGGCAAAGATGATATTTTCAACAATACCATATTTGCCTCGTCTATGCAGGAGAGGGAGAGAGAAACATCGGCACCATCGGTTTTTAGTGCTCCTGATGGGGCAATCCCCAATGATGATGGACACTTTGAAATGTCGTCTGTGGCAAATGTCGCTGCTGACGCAAAAGATGAGACACGCCCTTTTACGTCGGCAAGAGAATTGCTGGGTGCCGGTTATAAGAAAAACCGCTTTTTGAACGATAGCTACAAAACTATCTTTCCCGAGAATACCCCTCAGCGTAACAAATTTCTCTACTCCGTGTCGCCAAAAGCGCTTGATGATGTGGCTACCGATTATTTCAATAATGAGCTTTCTGAGTTGTACAACAAAAAACTCGATGAGGCAAGAGTGTACTCCAATAAGGCTTTTTCTGAATATTATCAGAACCCGGTGGCTGCATCGCGTATAGCCAAGGAGAGACACGATCCTATTAAAATTGCCGATGAGACAATAAAAGAGATTGATACTGAAAAGCTGCGTCAAATGGTTGAACCTCTTGCTCGTCGCGGTGGCTTTGATGCCGATAAATATATAGAGGATTATGTGAAGCCTACGTTGCATAATATGATGCTGGAGGATTATGTCGACAAGAATAAACCAAAGAATAGTACAGAATATATTTTGCGTTCGGCATATAACAATTCTCTCATAGGTAAAGCTGCCAATATTGGGTTTAGTGATAAATCTTCGGCGCTTATCGAGAATGAAAGCCTTGCAAAATATGATGCTGGCAAGCTTGAAAATTTTGCAGCCGGCATTGGCTCGCTGTTGATTGATGCTCCGGCTTTTGCTGCCTTTGGTTCATTAGCCGGCAATTTAACCGGCAATGTGACAAAAATGGCTACAAACAGGTTGGGCAAAAAGTTGTTGGCAACCAATGATATTACAAAAGAGCAGGCTGCAAGGCTTGCCGAGCGTGCGATAAAGAGCCGCTTGAGTACAAAGATTGCCGAGAGTGCTGCAACACAGGGGTTGACTTTGGGAACTTATGACCTTGCCAACAGCGTTGCCGATGATGTGCTTTACAACGAGGGTGTTGATGTGGGTAAGGCTGCCGGGGCTTTTGCCAAAGGCTTGGCAACAGGTGGCGCTGTTGGTTCTGTTGGTACAAGGCTTAGAAAGGCAATGGGTGGCTTGACCGGTGGCAAAAAAATGTTGGCTTCAACCGGCGTGCTCAGTGCCGAGTCGGCAGTTTTTACACTCTCTACAGAGATTGACAAAGTTCTTAATGATGTAGATGTTGAGCCTATCGACCTTGTCAATGATTTTGCCGAGAGTGCGGCAACGCTTGGTGTGATGAAGATGGCTCATTGGCGTCCGGCCGGTGTAAAAAACAAACTAAAGGCTGATGGCACGCTGAAGGATGAATTGAAATTGTCAAAGACAGAGCAAGCCGAGCTGCGCGAGATAAATATCGACCCTGTTGAGTTTATGAAGGAACTTGAGACAACGTTAGCCTTGCCTTCTTATGGCATTGGTGCTACACGCAAGGCTATCACCGAGAGGTATACCGAGATGATGCAGAGCAAGGAACTGTCTGCGGCAACAAAATCAAAGCTTATGTATCTGATAGAGAATAAACTCACCTCAACTCCGCCGGTTGCGTTTGATTATAATGTAGAGCAGAACCGCAACGGAGAATGGCTGTTCACAACCTATGATTTTGTCGGTAACAAGGTGGAGAGCCGTGCTTTTGAAAGTCCGGAGAGCCTTAAGAGTCATCTGCTTGTGAACAAGGGTAAGTTGCGTAAAAACAGGATTGCGGCCTATGAGCACGAACTATTGCAGGGCGTAAACTCGCAAAATTTTTTGCGTCAGGCAGGCTTGTATGGCAAGGAGAAGAATGTGAGCATTGATGCAATTTCTCAGGCATTGTATAAACGAGCTCAAAATATTCCGCTTGCAGGATGGGAGGATATTCTTGTTCGTGAAATAGTGGAACGTGCGTCGTATGACCAAAATGGTATGGTACAATTTCTGGCCGATATGCGACGTAATATTGAGCAGAAACACGGTCTTGATGATGGCAGTCTTTTGACAAAGATAAACGAACAGTTCTATAAATGCTCAAAAGCCGAAAATAATGCTCTTGATGAGTATGAGGCACTTGTGCGCAATGAGGTAAATTCTCTAAAGCAGGGCACTGACAAAAAACGTGCGGCCGAATTTAGAGAACTAGGGAAGAATAGTGCTTTCAAAGGAATGACCAACGATGAGGTCAAGAGTAAGGAGGTTGCCGATTTTTATACTCTGCATCCCGAGAAAAATCAAGCTGTTGGCTCTGTTATTAATATGAGACCAATAAAGATTGATGACAACAAGCCTTCGGCGTTTGTCTGGAGCTATAATGGTGTTGAGAATACCACCGAGGATATTAAACATTTGAGCAGTGTAGCTTCAAGACTTGCCGAGAAACTGAATTTCAAGGTGGATTTTATAAACAATGAACGCGAAATTCCTTACCCTGATGTAAACAATGAACGCGATGTGGCTAACTATAACAACAAACTCCGTGCTATGGGCTGGCTCGACAGAGATGGCAAAATAACAATTAACTTGCCTAATGTCCCGTCGGTCGAGGATGTTGAAAAGACAGTTGTTCACGAGGGTGTTACACATTTAGGACTTTTAAAGCTTTTTGGTAATCATCTGAATAATTTTTTGGAGGAGATTTATCGTAAGGCTTCAAGCAGTGTGCGTTCTGATATTGCCAATATACAGTCACGCTATCCTTTTGCCGATAATTTTACGGTTATAGAGGAGTATCTGGCGCATCTCTCGGAGAAAGCTGTTCTTTCACCCAGTGAACGCTCAATGTTGACCAATTTCAAGGATTTTGTCAAAAATTCGTTGATAAGGCTTAATGTCTACACCGGGCGCAACCGAAGAATAACCGAGTCCGAGCTTAACAGCCTCCTTCGTCAACACGCAAAATATATCGAAAAACGCACTCCGCCATCAAAATATCGTCGCTGGGTGTTTGGAAATTTCGATGCAGCTAAACAGAACGAAAACAGCTACTACGATCGTCAAGCGTATGAAAATGATGTAAGAGCAAAGATTGCCGAAGGAAAATATTTTACCAATACTCCTGTTGCGTTGTATAATACCAAACTCTTGCAAAATTATGAATTTTTGCCTGAGAATAAAAAACAGCAGGTGCTGAAGCAATGGGGAATGACCGATGAGCAGGTTATGCAACTGAAATCGCAGGATAAATTTCGTTTCGTCGGTAAAAAAGGTGCGGACAACAAGGCTTTTTATGAGGGTTACGAAGATGGCGACCCCGAGCTGGCTCAGGCTATTGAGTTTGAGAAAAAAGGTGTAAACAGCAATGATATAAGGTTTGCTACAGGATGGCAACGTGGCGTTGATAAGCAGTGGCGCAAGGAGATGCCCGATGGGAAAATGATGGTGCACGACCAACTCTATAAGACGCTCGTTGGCAAGAACAAGGAACTTGCTCTTGATTACCTTGATTTAAAAAAGATTCCACTCGATGCTTGGGGACACGATGAAAAAATAATTTGGGAGCGTGTGCAAAGAGAGAGTGGTGACTTGTTGAAGAATGGCAATTTAGGGGATGTGCTTCACGATCCTTCGTTCTATGCAACGTATCCCGAGCTTGCCAACCTGCCGGTTGAGATTGTGAATAACACCAACGTGCCGCTTCGTTACGACAGCAGAAACAAGAAAATTCTTATCGACAAGAGTTTTTTTCTCTACCCCGAGAACTCTGTATATATGTCGGGTGTCCTGCAGAATGTAATACAGGATTATGAGGGCTTTAGTAAGGCTGTCTCAATGAATGTCTTTGGTATAAACTCCAAACTTGGCCGCAAGTATCGCGAGGCGCAAAAGATTATAGAGGCAATAAATAACGCAAGGAGTGTTGTTCCCGATTTTGACAAGAACAGGGACATTGATAAGGCTTTTGAAAAGGAGTATAAATTCACTCCCGAGGATTTTAAAAAGCGTTTCCCCTCGCTCGAAGAGTATATGATATATAAATTGACGGGCAAAGATATAGCTTTTAGCGGCGACGTCGAGGTGCGCAATGTTATGAACCGCTTTGATGCCGGAGAGTTTGACGGACGTGTCATTTCGCCCGAGGTTACCGAGGATATTCCACGTTCAAAGCAGGTGGCAATAAAGGAACTGAGCGATTTGAAAAAATATTTCAATGGTCCGCTTGATATTATTTTTCAAAAGATTCAGCAATTACATTCCGATGAGCCGCTGATTCTTGAAAATGTAAAGAAGCGTGTGAGACGTGCCGACCTCTCTCCTCTTGAACGCGGACGTTTCGAATGGGAGATGGAAGAGTATGCCAAAGAAGTTCTCGAAAGGTTGCAAAATATGGGCAAATGGAAAAATGACTATGGCTATGGTAAGTTCAAAAAGAGAGAAGAGAAGAAAAAACGTCTTTTGAATGATGCTGTAGAATTGCAAAAGTGGCGTGGCCTTTACGAACACTATGAAGATGGCCTTGAGGAACTAAACTAAATTGATTGAGTGATGAATAAATTTCTTGACAAACGTGTAAAAGCATCTTCCAATAAGGTGCAGGAACTCAATAAAGAGCCGGGCAAAGCCTATGACTTTTTGAATGAGTGTGCTGCTTGTTGGAACGCTCTTGACGAGGCTCGCCGCAAATTGCGGCGAAGCCTTATGTATAGCTATGGCGACCAATGGGGCGATCTTGTTACCGACCCTGATACTCTTGCACAGATAACCGAGGGTGAGCTTATAAAGAAAAATGGTAAAGTACCGTTGAAGAATAATATGATAGCCCCGATATTGAGCAATATTGAGGGACAGTTGCGGCAAAATCTTATGCGCCCGGTTTGCGTAGCGCGCGACCAAAGTGAAGGGCGTGTGGGCGAGATGATGTCTATTGCCATTGAATATGTACACGATATAAATGAGATGGAAGAGATTGACGCCGATTCTATGCGTATGCTATTGAATGGTGGAATGACAGCGCAAAGGGTGGAGTATGGCTTGAATGGCGCTAAAGATAAACGTGATGTTTGGGTCTACTCGGTAAACCCCTCGCGTCTCTTCTTTAATACCAATCTTGAGGATGTGCGTATGTGGGATTTGACCTGCATAGGTGAACTTTTTGACCTTCCGCTTGATGAGGTGCTTGCCCATTTTGGCAATACTCCGAAAGAGAAGGAGCGTATACGCAATATCTATCATACGGTAGACACGCAAATATATGGCACTCGCGCAATGCAGGGCGATGAGGCTCATTCTCTCTCTTTTTACACGCCGTCACACAACAATTTGTGTCGTGTTATTCTTGGGTGGAAACTCGAAACACGTGATGCTTATCTCTGGAACGATACCAAGCGTGGAACGTGGGGCTATCTGCCCTATGATAGTGAGAGCCGCAAGAAACTCGATACAGAGAATGTGCGTCGTCGTGAAGAGGGTAGCAAAAAGGGGCTTTCTGATGATGATATGCTGTTGATAGAGTATGAGTTTGCAACTGAGCGTTTTTGGTACTATCGTTATATGTCGCCCTATGGCGATATACTACAGGAGGGGCGTAGCCCTTATTGGCACGGCGAACACAACTATGTGCTGCATCTTTATCCTTTGATACAGGGAAAGTTGGGGAATTTTGTGGAGCAGTTTATCGACCAGCAACGCGCCATAAATCGCACTGCAACACTGATAGATTTTATTCGCGGAACATCGTCAAAAGGTGTGCTGGTTGTCGATGATGATGCGTTTGAGAGTATGTCGCGCGAAGAGGTGATAGATGAATATGTGCGCTATAATGGTGTGCTTTTTGTCAAGCTGAAGCCCGGACAAAGTATTGATGGTGTGGTGCGTCAGTATAACAGCGGGGCTGCGGTAGCCGGTGATTTTGAGTTGCTGAATTTGCAGTTGAAGCTCATTAATGAAATATCCGGTGTCAATTCTGCAATGCAGGGGCAAAGCCCTCGCTCGGGAACTCCGGCCTCGCTCTATGCTCAACAGGTGCAAAACTCGTCGCTGAATTTAAAAGGGCTCTTCGACGGGTTCAGAACCTTCCGCCGCCGTCGCGATGCAAAGGTGATGAAGACGTTGCAACAATATTATAATGAGGCGCGTTACATTGACCTTGCCGGGGCGCAGTATAGTGAAGAGGCAAAATGGTACGACCCGCAAAAGGTTCAGGATAGCGAGCTTGATATAACAATATCCGAGGGCTACAATACGCCTGCATACCAAATGATTGCAAACGATTTTCTTATGGAACTTTTCCGTGCGAATGCGTTGGATGTAAAGACGATGCTCGAGAATTCATCCTATCCTTTTGCTACGAAAATTCTCGAAGCTATCAAACGCAACGAAGAGGCTGCGGCGCAAGGAAAATCGCTCCAAGGCATTCCCCCCGAGCTTATGGCGCAGTTGCAGGCAAGCGCACCCGAGCAACAGGCAACCACAGCTGTTGCTGAAGCAGAGCAATCTGCAGCCGAGCAATCAACAATGCCTTCTGCGGCTCCGGTTGATGCTTAGATTGTGTAAATGAGTCGATTTATTGTTGCCAATTGTTGTTATTATCTTAAAAAAATGTATTTTTGCATAGATTTTACAACACGTGCTTTTGCGAGTGGTGAATTTGTGAAGAGTATTAAATTAATTAAAATAGTTATGAAAAAGATTTTGACACTATCTACAATGTTGCTGATGTTTGTTGCTGTGTTGACAACATCTTGCAGCTCAGAGAAATCGGCATTGAAAACCTTTAAAAAGACTGGTTATGAAATGACTGAGTTGCAACCCGCTCAGCAGGTGGCTCTTTCACCTCTGATGGCCTCTTTCCCAATGTATGGTCAGACAGCATTGGGTTACACCGTTACCGCCAACTCAATTACTTTTGTGTATGAGCAGGACGAAACAGCTTGGAATATCTATGCACAGACACTGCGTAAGGATGGTTTTTCAAACGTGGCCAATGGCTATGTAAAAGCTGACAAGTCTTTAGGCGTTACATACAATGTTAGTACAAATGTTGCTACAATTTACAAAAGAAATTATCGTTTGGTAACATTTGCGTGTGCCGAGTTCTAAAATTATCGAATAATATGTAAAAAGGGTGCGATTTTGCAAAAATCGCACCCTTTTTTTGTTCTATTTTCACTATCTTCGCAAAAGGAATATAATATAAGTTTCTTATCAATGGATTCAAAAGCACGTATACTGGAATTGAGGCAGCAACTGCATAAGCATAACCACAACTACTATGTCCTTAATTCACCAACAATAAGTGATATTGATTTTGATATGCTGATGCGTGAGTTGCAGGATTTAGAGGCTGCTAACCCTGATATGTTCGACCCTAACTCGCCTACATTGCGTGTGGGCTCGGATATTACAAAGGAATTCAAGCAGGTGCAGCATAAATATCCTATGCTTTCGTTGGGTAACACCTATTCCAAAGAAGAGGTTGCCGAATTCTTTGACAGGGTGAAGCGTGCTCTTAACGAGGATTTTGAAATCTGTTGCGAGCTTAAATTCGATGGTACGTCAATTTCGTTGACCTACGTTGATGGAAAGTTGGAACGTGCCGTTACTCGTGGCGATGGCGAAAAGGGTGACGATGTAACAGCCAATGTCAAAACAATACGCACAGTGCCTTTGGTGCTGTCGGGCAGCGGTTATCCTGCCGAGTTTGAAATTCGTGGCGAGGTGTTGATGCCGTGGGTGGTTTTTGAACGCTTGAACGAAGAGCGAGCCAATGCCGGCGAACAGCTTTTTGCCAATCCGCGTAACGCTGCATCGGGCACGCTTAAATTGCAGGATTCCTCGGTTGTGGCAAAGCGTTCACTCGATGCCTATCTCTATTTTCTTCTTGGCGAGGGATTGCCTGCTGAAGGGCATTTTGAAAATCTTGAGGCCGCAAAGCAGTGGGGCTTTAAAATATCGGACACAACCTGTAAATGTCGCACAATCGACGAGGTCTTTGCTTTTATAGACAAGATGGATGCCGAACGCAAGAACTTGCCTTTTGCAACCGATGGTATTGTTCTGAAGGTAAATTCGCTCCGTCAGCAAAAAAATCTTGGTTACACGGCAAAATCTCCGCGCTGGGCTATTGCTTATAAATTTCAGGCCGAAAGTGCTGTGACGCGTTTGAACGAGGTTACCTATCAGGTGGGTCGTACGGGAGTTGTCACTCCGGTGGCAAATCTAGACCCGGTGCAATTGTCTGGTACCATTGTGAAACGTGCATCGCTGCATAATGCCGATATTATAGAAAAACTTGACCTTCATATTGGTGATATGGTCTATGTTGAGAAGGGTGGTGAGATTATTCCAAAGATAACCGGCGTGGACACAGCTGCGCGTTTTATGCTGGGCGAAAAGGTCTGTTTCATAACAAAATGCCCGGAGTGTGGCACGCCTTTGGTGCGTTACGACGGCGAAGCTGCTCACTACTGTCCGAACGACCTCTCTTGTCCTCCGCAGATAAAAGGCAAGATAGAACACTTTGTGTCGCGTGAGGCTATGAACATCGATTCAATAGGCCCTGAGACAATAGAACAGCTATACAACTATGGCTTGATAAAGAATATTGCAGATATATTTACCATTCAGCCCGAGGATTTGATGTTCCTGCCGCGAATGGGCGAAAAATCGGCGCTGAACATTGTGAACGCAGTAAAAGCGTCGCTTCAAATGCCGTTTGAAAGGGTGCTGTTTGCTCTTGGCATACGCTTTGTGGGGGCGACTGTTGCTAAACGTCTGGCTCGCGCATTCGGTAATATCGATGCGCTTATGCAGGCCTCTTTTGATGAGCTAAAGGCTGTTGATGAGATTGGTGAACGTATAGCCGGAGCTGTGAGGGCTTATTTTGCAAAGGACGAAAATATGCAACTCATTGAGCAATTAAAAGTTGCGGGAGTGAATTTTGAAGCCGATGAGGCTGCCGACGTTGATAAGAGTGATATTCTCAAAGGACAGAGCATTGTTATCAGCGGAGTCTTTTCGCATCATTCACGCGATGAGTATAAGGATATTATAGAGCGCAATGGTGGCAAGAATGTTGGCAGTGTGAGCGGTGCTACATCTTTTATTCTTATGGGCGAAAATATGGGCCCTTCAAAACTTGAAAAGGCTCGTAAATTAGGTGTGCGTCTTGTTACAGAAGATGAGTTCTTGCAAATGTTGGGGCTTTGATTATTCTAATAAAATTTCAAACAATAATTTATACATTATAAATTATAAAAATAGCAAAATTTGATGTAATTTTGCACTCCGAAATAATTTTGAGATTTTTTATAGACCTATGATGCGAAAAACACTGAAAGGTATGGGTGTTGCAATAGTGACACCATTTACAAAAGACGGCGAGGTTGATTATGCCGCTTTGGAAAATCTGGTGCAGATGCATATTGATTGCGGTACCGATTTTCTCTGCGTGCTTGGTACTACAGGCGAAACTCCCACATTGACTATTGACGAAAAACGTGAAATACGAAAGCGCATCATAAAACAGGTTGCCGGCCGTATGCCTATAATGTTGGGTATTGGCGGTAACTGCACCCGCAATGTTATCGAGGAGATAAAGAACGAGGATTTGACAGGCGTTGATGCAATTCTTTCTGTCGCTCCTTATTACAATAAACCAACACAAGAGGGTGTCTATCGTCACTATAAAGCAATTGCCGATTCAACAGACCTTCCAATATATATGTACAATGTCCCGGGGCGTACAGGAATAAATATTCTTCCCTCGACAGTGGTTCGCCTTGCAAACGATTGCCCGAATATTGTTGGTTACAAGGCTGCATCGGGTAATTTGGCACAGATAAAAGAGTTGGTGGCTCTTAAACCCCCACACTTTGACCTCTTCTCGGGCGATGATGCTCTCACCGTGGATATAATGGAGGCCGGTGGTGTTGGTGTTATCTCTGTTTTTGGTAACGCTTATCCCAAAGAGATGATAGCGCTTGTCCGCGCAATGCAAGAGGGGCGTGTGAGCGATGCCCGCAACCAGCACGACAGGCTCAACGAGCTCTTCCAGCTTATTTTTGTCGATGGCAACCCCTCGGGTATCAA
Source organism: Bacteroidaceae bacterium (assembly GCA_045647745.1). Taxonomy (GTDB): domain Bacteria; phylum Bacteroidota; class Bacteroidia; order Bacteroidales; family Bacteroidaceae; genus HGM04593. The sequence continues at coordinate 11,829 of JAZRMQ010000004.1, forward strand.
GGCATTGCTGAATATACACGGCCGTGTGGAAAATGTGTTGCGCTTGCCACTTGTGCCAGCGTGTGACGATACATACAGCGACCTTCAACAGGCAATAACAACCCTTGGATAAGTAATATGGAACATTTGAGAGCGGTACTTGATGAGAAGTTTGCGCGTTACAACTGCAAGGACTTTATCAAAAACGATCCAATCTCTTTTCCTCACTCCTTTACCCGTCGCGAAGATATTGAAATATCTGCTCTTTTGGCTTCTGTTATCGCTTGGGGGAACAGAAAGATGATATTGGCCTCGGGAAGGAAAATGTTCTACGATATTATGCACTCGGCGCCATACGAATATATTATGAGTGGCGAGTGGGAGTCTCTTGATGATGCTTTAAATATTCACCGCACCTTTTTTGCCGGAGATTTTAAATATATATGTCGTGGACTCAAAAATATATATGCCAAGCACGGAACAATGGAGGCTCTCTTCTGTGGTTGCACAGTTTGGGAAGGTATTGAGAATTTGCGCGGCGAGATGGCAATGGCCAACGATGGCGCAACAACAAAACATTTAAGCAACCCGACACCGCAAAAAGGTAAGCCTGCATCAGCTTGCAAAAGAATACATATGATGCTCCGTTGGCTTTGTCGAAAAGACGGAGTGGTTGATTTGGGAATTTGGGACAGCGTCTCTCCTTCCGGGCTTATGATTCCACTCGATGTTCACGTAGCACGTACTGCACGTCTTTTGGGAATAATAACTCGCAAGCAGAACGACCGCAGAACCGTTGAGGAGTTAACAGCGCAGTTGCGCAAACTCTCGCCCGACGACCCTGTAAAATACGACTTTGCGCTTTTTGGCGTGGGCGAGGCCGGTGACAATTTTATAAATGAAATAACAAATAATACAAAATAAAGCCCGATAGGGGAAACTTTTAAACAATGGCAAAGATAACCAAAGAAGATGCATTGAACTACCACGCCGGCAGACGTCCCGGAAAGATTGAGGTAGTGCCTACAAAACCATATTTTACACAGACCGACCTTTCGTTGGCTTACTCTCCGGGTGTTGCAGAGCCCTGTCTTGAGATTAAGGACAACCCCAACGATGCCTATAAATACACCGATAAGGGCAACCTAGTGGCGGTAATTTCTAACGGAACAGCCGTTCTTGGCCTTGGCAATATTGGTCCTCTTGCAGGTAAGCCTGTGATGGAGGGTAAGGGATTGCTTTTTAAAATATATGCAGGCATTGACGTTTTTGATATAGAGGTAGATGAGCAAGACCCCGAGAAATTTATTCAGGCAGTAAAGGCTATTGCTCCCACTTTTGGAGGTATAAATCTCGAAGATATCAAGGCTCCCGAATGTTTTGAGATAGAGCGTCGCTTGAAAGAGGAACTTGATATCCCGGTGATGCACGACGACCAGCACGGAACAGCTATAATCTCGGCTGCAGGCCTGCTTAACGCTCTCGAGGTCAATGGTAAAAAAATCGACGAAGTAAAGGTTGTTGTCAATGGTGCAGGCGCAGCGGCAATCTCTTGTACAAAATTATACGTCGCTCTTGGTGTTAAACGCGAGAATATTGTTATGCTCGATAGTCGTGGTGTCATCAGCACCTCGCGCACCAATCTAACCCCCGAAAAAGAGGGGTTTGCAACAACTCGCACCGATATTTCAACTCTTGCCGATGCAATTGTTGGTGCCGATGTGTTCCTTGGCCTTTCAAAGGGTAATGTCCTTTCAAAGGATATGGTAAAATCAATGGCTAAAGACCCGATAGTCTTTGCTTTGGCAAATCCTGAGCCCGAGATTACCTACGAGGATGCAATGGAGTGTCGCCCCGATGTACTTATGAGCACCGGTCGCAGCGACTATCCTAACCAGATAAATAACGTAATTGGCTTCCCTTATATATTCCGTGGCGCGCTCGACGTTGCCGCAACTGCCATAAACGAGGAGATGAAGTTGGCCGCAGTGAAGGCTATTGCCAGCCTTGCCAAGCAACCAGTCCCCGAGATTGTGAACAAGGTATATAAGGTGGGCAAGCTCTCTTTTGGCCGCGACTACTTTATTCCAAAGCCCGTAGACCCACGCCTTTTGGTCGAGGTCTCTACAGCTGTGGCGAAGGCTGCAATAGCAAGTGGAGTAGCACGTAAAGAGATAACCGATTGGGAGAAATATAAAGAGCATCTGCTCGAGTTTATGGGTCGTGAGTCAAAGCTCACACAGCAGTTGTATGATATGGCACGCACCGATGTTCAACGTGTAGTGTTTGCCGAGGGTGCTCACCCGTCAATGATGAAAGCTGCTGTTAAAGCCAAAGAAGAGGGCATTTGTCAGCCTGTCCTTCTTGGAAACGATGAGATAATTGCAAAGTTGGCAGTGGAGCTTGGTCTCAGCCTCGAGGGCATTGAGGTTGTGAATTTGCGCCATCCTGATGAGAGCGAACGTCGCGAGCGTTACGCCGAAATTCTTGCTAACAAACGTCAACGCGAGGGCTATACCATTGAAGAGGCAAATGACAAGATGTTCGAACGCAACTATTTTGGTATGATGATGGTTGAGACAGGTGATGCCGATGCTTTTGTTACCGGTCTTTATACAAAATACTCAAACACCATTAAGGTTGCAAAAGAGGTTATTGGAATGCAAGAGGGATTTAGCACATTTGCCACAATGCATATAATAAACTCAAAGAAAGGAACATATTTTGTTGCCGATACTCTTATAAACCGTGCTCCCGATTTAGAGACAATTATTGATATTGCTCGTCTTGCCGAGCAGTCGGTTCGTTTCTTCAATCACGAGCCTGTTATAGCGATGGCATCATATTCAAATTTCGGTACCGATCAGGGTGGTAGCGCCGAGCGCGTTCGTAAGGCTGTTGCTCACATTCACGAGCACTATCCCGATTGGATACTCGATGGTGAAATTCAGGTAAACGTTGCGATGAACAGCGAACTGCGTGACAAGAAATATCCTTTCACAAAGCTCAAAGGTCGAGAGGTAAATACACTGGTATTCCCTAATCTTAACTCTGCTTCATCATCGTATAAAATGTTGCAAGCGCTTGGCTCTGACACTGAGATTATCGGCCCCATCCAAATGGGCTTGAACAAGCCAATTCACTTTATCGATTTTGAGAGCTCGGTGCAGGAAATTCTGAATGTAACAGCAGTTGCAGCAATCGATGCAATGGTGAACAAAAGAAAGTAAGGTCTTTAGAAAATAAATCCTACTGAAAAACTTAAAATATTATCACGACGGCTGGAGGCGAAAAGCTTTCCGTCGTCGTGTGATATTATATGGCTTGCAACCTTGTTTAAGCCGGCGTCGAACGTAATATCAAGGAAAACTCTGCTGATTTTTATTCCCAAGCCAATTTCCCAATAGTAGGTTTTGTCGTTAAGAACCTCCTCTAGGTTATTGTATTTAAAATGTTTGAAATTTTGTTGGCTCAGCGAGGTAAAGACGAATTTTGTTCGTGGTCCGGTGAATATACTCAAGCCGTATCGTCCGCGTTCCACAATATTATAACCAAAAAGAATAGGCACTTGTATGCAATATGTCCTCAAGTCATAAACAGTGTTGTTGGGGATAAAAATCCCATCAACATACTCCTGTTCATCATTAAAATCAAAGCTATGGTTGGTTATGCCAAATGTACCCTCTGTTTGCAGATAGAATTTGTTTTTTGTTATTCTGCCAAAGAGTGAAAAAGCATAACCAATCTTGTTGCTTTGTATATTATTGGTGTCGAATTTATAACCCTCTATCTCAAATTCGGGGTCGTTGTATGTCACAGCCTGAAAACCGGCCTTTATTCCGGCATTAAAATGCACTTTGCCATCCTTCTGCGCTACTGCTAAAAGAGGAAAGGCTGCAATCAAAACAATTATCAGGCAGCGCATACCAATACTCTTATTTTTTCTTTACACTCCAGCCGAATTTACCAATAAAATCGCCTAGATGAAAATATTTTCCGTGAGTGTACACCAAAGGGTCGGCAGCGGCAAGGTTCCATTCGCCGGTGACAGGGTCAAGATAACGGTCGTCAGCCTGCACGTTCACCACCTCGGCAAGGAACATATCGTGCGAGCCAAGAGGAATAATCTGCTTTACCTTGCACTCGATGCTGAGCGGAGACTCTGCAATTATAGGTGCCTTTACATTTATTGAGGGCGCGTATGTCAGTCCGGTCTCTTTTGCTTTGTCGTAGTCCTTGCCCGAGCGCACGCCGCACCAATCTGTTGCGCGAGCCATTGATGCCGTTGTGAGATTTATCACAAATTCGCCTGTCTCCTTGATGATGGGGTAGGAGTGTCTTTCGGGGCGCACCGAGATGTAGCACATAGCCGGGTTGGTGCACGTTGTTCCAACCCACGACACAGTGAGCATATTGTAATTCTCGGGCTTGTCACCACAAGTTATCAGCACCGCCGGCAACGGATATATCATAGTGCCGGGCTTCCAGCTTATTTTCATTCTTAAAGAAGTTTTATATCGTTCAGGCTCACCTCTTTCTCGCAATAACGGCACTTTAATGTGTGAGTGTCGCGGTTTGCAACGTAAAAATGTGTTGCCATAGGCTCGTTATTGGTGATGCAGTTGAGATTGTTGCACTTGATGATGTTGCGTATCTCATCGGGCATCTTTACCTCGCGTTTTTCTACAACATTATAATCTCGTATGGTGTTCAGTACAACATTTGGTGCAATAACTGATATTTTGTTTATCTCGTCGTCGGTAAAAAATCTGTCCGAGATTTTTATAAGTCCCTTCTTTCCTAATTTTTTACTCTCGAGATTGTAGCCGATTGTTACATTGTTGCTCATTGCGGGAATCTCGAGAAGGTTCACCACTGCAAACAATTTATCAGCAGGGATGTGGTCTATCACTGTGCCGTTGCAGAGCGCTGATACCTGCAATGCCGGTTTATTATTGTCGTTCATACTCTTTACATTAAATGTTAATACCTAAAACATCGCAAATTATCGCCTCACGCACGTAAAGACCATTCTGCGCCTGCTGGAAATAGTATGCCTTTGGATTGTCGTCGACGTCCTGCGCAATCTCGTTCACGCGTGGCAGCGGGTGAAGGATACGCAGATTGTCCTTTGTGTTTGCAAGCATTGCATTTGTCAAGCGGTAGCAGTTTTTTACCTTCTCATACTCCATAATGTCACTGAAACGCTCACGTTGCACTCGTGTCATATAAATAATGTCGGCATCGGCAATAACCTCCTCGTTAAATTCGGTCGTCTCGGTGTAGGGGATATTGTTCTTTTCGCAGAAAAGTCTGTACTCCTCGGGCATACGAAGCTCGTCGGGTGAGATAAAGCAGAATGTTGGGTTAAAATGGCGCATAGCGTGCAGCAGCGAGTGTACGGTGCGGCCATATTTTAAATCACCTACAAGGTGGATTTTTAGCCCCTCGAGAGTACCCTGTGTCTTTTTGATGGAGTAGAGGTCGAGCATTGTCTGCGATGGGTGCTGGTTCGCTCCGTCGCCGGCATTTATTATGGGCACTTGTGAAACCTCGCTGGCATAACGTGCAGCTCCTTCGAGCTTGTGTCGCATTGCAATTACGTCGGCGTAGCTCGAAACCATCATAATAGTATCTTTTAGCGTCTCACCTTTTGTTGCCGAGCTTGTTGCCGCATCGCTGAAACCAATTACGCTGGCGCCTAACCTGTTGGCAGCCGTTTCAAAACTCAGGCGTGTTCTTGTCGATGGCTCAAAAAATAATGAACCAACGATTTTACCCTTTAAAACATCCCTATTGGGGTTCTCTTCAAACTTCTCGGCAGTATCGAGCAGTGAAAGAATCTTCTCTCGCGAGAGGTCGTTAATTGAGACAAAGCTTTTGCTTTTCATTTTAAGTGCAGATTACAAAATAAATTTCCCGTAAAGATAATTTAATAATATCTTTAAAACAACAACTGAACACTATTTTATGCCTAAAAAAGCGGAATTTGTTTAAAAATGTGTTCTTTGATTTTTTATGTAGCTTAATTTAAATTTTTGTATTAAATTTGCAAACCTATGGTTCCTTTCAAGAGTGTGCCGTAGAACCATTTTTATAACGCAATAGATATGAAAAAAACGAAAAGGGTATTGATAGTGCTGTGGAGCATTCTCGCAATAGCTGTTTTTGCGGTAGTGTTCCTGTTTTTTGCAACATCTCGTGGATGGATAGGTTACGTTCCCGATACGAGTGAACTCGAGAACCCGCAATATAAATATGCTTCTCAAGTAATCTCTGCCGATGGCAAAGAGATGGGAACGTGGTCATATAGCAAAGAAAACCGTGTGCGCGTGGATTTTGATTCAATTCCCGACCATCTTATCAAAGCGCTGATAGCAACCGAGGATGTTAGGTTCTACGAACATTCAGGAATTGATGGAACATCGTTGCTGCGTGTTATCGTAAAGAGCATCCTTTTGCAACAAGAGAACTCCGGCGGAGGTAGCACCATTACTCAGCAGCTCGCCAAACTGCTCTATTCGGGAACATCGGGCAGTATGCTCGACCGCATCTATCAAAAACCGAACGAGTGGGTGATTGCGGTAAATCTTGAACAGCAATATACCAAGAACGAAATTCTTGCAATGTACCTTAATAAGTACGATTTTGGTTACAATGCTGTGGGTCTTGCAAGTGCGGCAACCGTTTATTTTGGAAAGCGCGCAAGCGAACTCACAATCGAGGAGTCGGCAATGCTTGTCGGAATGTGTAAAAACTCCTCGCTTTTCAACCCTATCCGTCGCCCCGAGATGACACAGGAGCGTCGCAACGTTGTTTTTTCACAAATGGTAAAAGCCGGCTATCTGACAGCCGAGGAGTGTGACTCTTTGTCAAAATTGCCATTAGGAATAGATTATCACACAACAGACCACAACGAGGGAATTGCCCCCTATTTCCGCGAATATCTGCGCCTTTATATGACAGCAAAGAAGCCCGAACGCAAGAACTATCGTGGCTGGCAGATGCAGCAATACTACGACGACTCGCTGCGCTGGGCAACCGACTCACTCTTTGGTTGGTGCAACAGGAATGTTAAACCCAATGGCGAGAAATACAACATTTACACCGATGGACTGAAAATCTATACAACCATCGATTCTCGTATGCAGTCCTATCTTGAATATGCCGTTCGCACTCACGTTGCCGGCAAACTGCAGACCGATTTTTTCAAGGCAAAGAAAGGCAAAAAAACAGGTCCTTTCAGTAGCGACCTGAATGCAAAAGAGATAGACGCTATAATGGCGCGCAATATGAAACAGAGCGAGCGCTATCGTTTGATGAACAAAAGCGGATACTCTCAAAAAGAGATAGAAGAGGCCTTTAATACCAAGCAAAAGATGAGAGTCTTTACCTATCAAGGAATGAAAGATACGGTGATGACTCCAATGGACTCAATAAAGTACTACAAGTATTTCCTCCGCACAGGAGCGATGTCAATGGACCCCTTGTCGGGCGAGATAAAGGCTTATGTGGGTGGCACCAACTACCACTATTTTAAATATGATATGGTAAGCAACGGTCGTCGTCAGGTTGGTTCTACAATAAAACCTTTCCTCTATTCATTGGCAATGGAACGAGGCTTTTTGCCCTGTGACGAGGCACGCAACGTTGAACAGACACTGTTCGACGACCTTGGTCGTGTGTGGAAACCAAGAAATTCATCGCGTGACCGATACGGCGAGATGGTAACCCTGCGCTGGGGCTTGTCAAAGTCCAACAACTGGATTTCGGCCTATTTGATGAACCAACTCAGTCCCTATTCTTTGAAAAAACTGATACACGAATTTGGCTTGACAAATCAGAGTATCGAAGCAACCCAATCACTTTGCTTGGGCTCTTGCGATGCTTCGGTGTCCGAGATGGTGAGTGCATACACCGCTTTTGTGGGCAAGGGAATGCGTGTTGCCCCTTTGATGGTAACCCGTATCGAGGATAATGCCGGCAATGTCATAGCTACATTCTCGGCTCACAGAAACGAGGTTATCAGCAGGGAAAGCTCATATAAGATGATTGATATGATGCGTGGCGTTATTAATGAAGGTACCGGCTATCGTCTCAGAGGCATATATAAGATTAATGCTGATATGTGTGGTAAAACGGGTACAACCCAAAATATGTCCGATGGTTGGTTCGTGGGCTACACTCCATCGCTTGTTACCGGCTGTTGGGTTGGTGGCGAGGAACGCAACATTCACTTCGATAGAATGAGTGAGGGACAAGGCGCTTCAATGTCATTGCCAATCTATGGTCTTTATATGCAAAAAGTGTATGCCGATAGCTCGTTGCCTTATAGCGAAGATGAAGTCTTTGATATCCCCGAGGATTTTGACCCCTGCCGCAGTAAATTCCAGACAGTTGAAATTGCTCCCAGCGACACATTGTCTGTGAGCGATGAGGCTCTGCCTTCATTGGATATACAGGAAGAGACTCAGCAAGAGGGCTTCGATGATATTTTTGAATAAACAGAAAAAGAGATAACGAATTCTTTATACAATGATGAAGTTTGTAGGAATTATACCGGCGCGATACGCCTCAACCCGTTTCCCGGGAAAACCCTTGGCAATGTTGGGAGGAAAGCCTGTAATTCAGCGTGTGTATGAGCAGGTAAAGGATTGCTTTGACGATTTATATGTTGCAACCGACGACGACCGCATAAAAGATGCGGTGCTTGCTTTTGGTGGAAAAGTAGTGATGACCTCATCAGAGTGCAACAATGGTACGGAGCGTTGCTTGGATGCCTATAAGCGCTTGGCGCTGGATTGCGATGTTATTGTAAATATTCAGGGCGATGAACCATTTATACAGCGCAAGCAGGTCGAGGCACTTATTTCTTGTTTTGATTCAGACGAGACAGATATTGCCACACTCGTTAAGCCTTTTGAGGTCACCGATGGCTTGGAGCGCCTAGAGTGTCCGAACTCTCCCAAGGTAGTACTTAACGAAAAAGGCTATGCCCTCTATTTTAGCCGTTCTGTAGTTCCTTATCTGCGTGGCGTCGACAAGAGTGAGTGGCTTGCAAAGCACACCTTCTACAAACATCTTGGCATATACGCCTATCGTGCAAATCTTTTAGAGACACTGACAACACTTCCTCAATCGCCAATGGAAAAAGCCGAGTCGCTTGAGCAATTACGTTGGCTTGAGAATGGCTACAAGATAAAGGTCGGTGTCACTAATATCGAGACCATCGGCATTGATACACCCGAGGACCTTGAGCGCGCCAAGGCTTTTGCAAACTCCATAGGTTTTGCTTGGAACGACTGAAAATGCCACAGCCACCAATCATAAAACCAATGTTGCTTGAACATTTGACATTGCCACGCTTGGTGACAATGCCGAATGGTGTTCCATTGTATAAACTCGATGGGGCAGATAAGGGTGTCGTTAGGTTCGATATTCTTTTTAAATGTGGTTACGCCGTTCAGGACAAGCCATTGCAGGCAATGTTTACCAACAGAATGTTGCGCGAGGGGGCCAGCTCTCTCACTGCAGCCGAGATATCGCAAAAACTCGATTATTATGGCGCGTGGATTGATATGTACTCCTCGCAGAACTGTAATCACATAACCCTTTACACAATGTCCAAGCATTTTGTACCACTGTTGCAAGTGCTTGAGGAGATGATTAAGTACCCACTGTTTCCACAGGAAAATCTCGACACGGTGAGGCGCAACAATAAATCTCATTTTTCAATCAATTCACAAAAGGTAGATATTGTATCTCAGCGCTATTTTGAGAACTCTTTGTGGGGTAGCGAACATCCGTTGGGGCACATTGTCGAGGCCAGTGACTACGATGCTATAACACGCGATGATATATTAGCCTATTACAACAGCTATTATGGCAGCCGCAACTGCACAATGTTCGTGTCGGGAACATTCGATGATGCAATGCTTGCCGCGCTGACAGCAAGCTTTGGCAATAGTGTGTGGGGCTGCGAAAAAGAGGTTGCTCCTGCCAATGTGGCAAAGCCCAGCCAACAGCCGGGGCGTCGCTTTATCCCGGTTGCCGACACAATGCAAAGCGCTGTAAAACTCGGTTTTATGGCAATGGACGTTGCGCACCCCGATTTTTATAAATTCCGTTTCCTCTGTGTGTTGCTCGGTGGCTATTTTGGCAGCCGCCTAATGAGCAATATACGCGAGGATAATGGCTACACCTATCACATTGCAGCCGAACTTGATGCTTATGGCAACCGAAACGCCTTTATGATAAGTTCCGAGACTGCGACCGAGTATGTAAAGCCTTTAATAAAAGAGGTTTATCGCGAGCTTGAACGCCTTGTAGTTGAGCCAGTAGGCAATGATGAGATTGAACTTGTTCGCAACTATATTATGGGCGAATTGTGTCGCGAGTACGAAGGGCCGTCGGCAAAATCAGAAGTCTTTATAAATGCTTGGCTGTCAGGCGTTGATTTTCAATCGGTGAACAATTATATCGATGAGATAAAAACTGTTGCTCCGGGTGATTTGCAGCGTCTGGCACGTGAATACTTTTGCAGAGAAAATATAATAGAGATTATCGCTGGCAAGCATTGAAAAAACTCTTTTCTCAGCAAGGGTAAATAGGTTGTTGCAGCAGAGCCGCAAAAGGTGCTTGTTGCAGAAAATCTTACATTTTTTCAAAATAAATAGCTCATCGTTCTTTTTTCTCAACTTTGTTATTATCTTTGTGGGTAGCGCAGTATTTTTGCTCATTGCAGAACAATGTAACTGCTTGGGTGTTTCTGCGCAGTTTATAAATTAAGGTAATAACAGATGAAACATATTCTAGCTATAATATTCCTCTCTTTCTTTTTATTCGCACCCGGCCTTTTGCAGGCTCAAACAGAGGCGAATGGCAGCTCGGGTGCTGCCGCAGAAATCTCTAAAGAGAAAAAAAAGAGTGTCGTCACCACAACGTTGCGCGACGGCTCGGTATATATTGGTGAGGTTAAAAGAAAACGCCCTCACGGCGCCGGTCGTGTGATGTATAGCAACGGCGATAAATACAATGGCACATTTTTAAATGGTCTCCGCCACGGTACCGGTACTTACGAGGCTAAGAACGGTGATAAGTATAGCGGTGGCTACAAAGAGGGTAAGAAAAACGGCAACGGTGTATATGAATTTGCCGATGGCCGCAAGTACGATGGCAGTTGGGTCGATGACCAGATGCAAGGCTATGGACGCTTGGATTATCCCAATGGCGATTATTACGTTGGCGCTTGGGTTGTTGGCAAACGTGCCGGCAGTGGAACATATATGTATGCCTCAGGAGCATCGTATGCCGGTGAGTGGAAAGATGACAAATACAACGGGGTAGGCACCTATATCTGGGACGATAACAGCAAATACATTGGCCAATGGAAAAATGGCCGTCGCAATGGCAACGGAGTCTTTATATCTCCCTCGGGTGATACTTACGATGGAGCTTGGGTGTATAATACCTGCGAGGGCAAAGGATGTTACACCTATGCCGATGGCGCGGTGTATGAGGGTGAATTTAAAAACAATCTATGGCACGGCATCGGTAGATATATTGCCGCCGATAGCACCATCTACGAAGGTAGCTTCAAAGAAGGCAAACGTAGCGGCTCGGGCGTGATGTATTTCTCTAATGGCGATGTCTATGATGGTGAGTGGAAAGATGATGAACGCTGTGGAAAAGGTGTTTACACTTGGATAAATGGCGACGTATATGAGGGAGAGTGGGATGATGATACAATGAACGGAGCGGGCGTGCTTCGCTTGAGCGATGGCCGCCGATACAATGGTGGCTTTGTCGATGGTCTTGAACACGGAGCCGGTGTTGCAACCGACGTCGATGGCCTGCGCTACGAGGGCGTTTTTCTCGAGGGGCAACGCAATGGCAAATTCATTGTAAAGGATGCCGATGATAACATTCTCCGCGAGTGTGAATATAGCTTGGGAATAATAGAATAAGATATACGACTATGGTACTTGATTCGTTGGAAAATCTGAGATGTTACGAGGCGTTGAATCCTCATTTCTCAAAAGTCATTGATTTTGTCGAGAAGGTCGATTTTGCCAGCTTGCCGTTGGGCAGGAACGAGATTTGTGGTGACTCCGTTTTTGCAAATGTAATGGAGGTAAAACCAAAAAGCAAAACCGAAGCGTTTGTAGAAATTCATCGCAAATACATTGATATTCAAATACCAATATCGTTTGATGAAATAATGGGCTACACTCCTGTAAACGAACTGCCCGATGCAAATTACAGCGCCACCGATGATGTTGCTATCTATCCGGTAGGTATGCCGGCAAGGGACTATTTAAATGTTCGCAAAGGAGAATTTGTAATCTTCTTTCCACAGGACGGGCACGCGCCGGCAATCACATCGGCGCCATTGAAAAAAGTGGTGATAAAAGTCGCCGTAGAATAAAAACTAATAATAACCATAATATCACATACTATGCTGAAACTTGTAGAACGCGACAGCTATTTGGAACCTTATAGCTTGAGTATCGAGGGACGTTACCAGTATTTTGTAAACAGAGTAAAGCAATTTACAAAGAACGGTCGTCAGACATTGTCCGACTTTGCTTCGGGTTATCTCTATTTTGGCTTGCACCGCACCTCGACAGGGTGGGTGTTCCGTGAGTGGGCACCAAATGCTAAGAAAATAGTTCTCATAGGCGACTTTTCTAATTGGGAAGAGCTGCCCGAGTATGAACTTAAACCGCTCGCCGGTGGTGTGTGGGAGAGAAAAATGCCAAAGAAAGCTCTCGCTCACGGACAGCACTACAAGATGAAAGTCTATTGGGACGGTGGCTGTGGTGAACGCATCCCTGCTTGGGTTCGTAGAGTGGTGCAGGATGATGCAACAAAAATCTTCAGTGCACAGGTGTGGGCTCCCGAGCAAGAGTATGAGTTTAAAAACAAGAAATTCCAGCCCAAAAACACACCTCTGCTCATTTATGAGTGCCACATTGGTATGGCGCAAGAGGAGGAGAAGGTTGGTACATACCGCGAATTCCGCGAAAAGGTGTTGCCGCGCGTTGCAGCCGATGGCTATAATTGTATTCAGATAATGGCTATTCAGGAGCACCCCTATTATGGAAGCTTTGGCTATCACGTATCAAATTTCTTTGCAGCATCGTCGCGTTTTGGTACTCCCGAGGAGCTAAAAGAACTCATCGATGCAGCTCACGGAATGGGTATTGCAGTAATTATGGACCTTGTACACTCGCACGCAGTGAAGAACGAGAACGAAGGTCTTGGCCTGCTCGACGGCGACCCCGCTCAATATTTCTATGGCGATGACAAACGTATCCACAGCGCGTGGGATTCTCTCTGTTTCGATTATGGCAAGAACGAGGTTGTTCATTTCCTCCTTTCAAACTGCAAATATTGGCTCGAGGAGTTTAAATTCGATGGCTTCCGCTTTGACGGTGTCACCTCGATGATATATTACAGCCACGGCCTCGGCGAGTCTTTCTGCAGTTATGCCGACTACTACAACGCCGGTCAGAATGGCGATGCAATATGTTACCTCACCCTTGCCAATAAACTCATTCACGAACTCAATCCAAAGGCAATAACCATTGCCGAAGAGGTATCGGGAATGCCCGGTCTTGCAGCACCCATTGAAGATGGTGGCTACGGCTTCAACTATCGTATGGCAATGAATATTCCCGATTTTTGGATAAAGATAATCAAGGAACGCAAAGATGAAGATTGGAAGCCATCGGAGATTTTTTGGGAACTTACCAATCGTCGCAAAGACGAAAAGACAATCTCCTATGCCGAGAGTCACGACCAAGCACTTGTAGGCGACAAGACAATAATCTTCCGCCTTGTCGACTCTGATATGTATTGGCATTTCAATCGTGGCGATGAAACGTATATGGTGTCACGCGGTATTGCGTTGCACAAGATGATTCGCCTTATGACCCTCTCAACCATCAATGGAGGCTACCTCAACTTTATGGGCAACGAGTTTGGTCACCCCGAGTGGATAGACTTTCCACGCGAGGGTAACGGATGGAGCCACAAATATGCTCGCCGTCAGTGGAGTCTTGTCGATAATCCCGCCTACAATTACACTCTGCTCGGTGAGTTCGATAAAGCAATGGTCGATTTAATTGGCAGTGTTCGTAATTTCCAAAATCGCCCGGTGCAAGAGATTTGGCACAACGATGGCGACCAGATACTGGCCTTCTCACGCAAGGATTTGATTTTTGTGTTCAATTTCAGCCCCAACCGTTCGTTCACCGATTATGGTTTGCTCGTTCCCGAGGGGTCATACTCAATAGTGCTGAACACCGATGCCGAGCGCTTTGGTGGCAATGCTCTTGTTGATGAAACACAAACTCACTTTACACAATATGACAAACTCCACGCACGACGCAAGAAGGGGTGGCTGATGCTCTATCTGCCGGCTCGCACAGCATTGGTGCTGAAAAAGAATAAGGAATAAATGAGAAATAACAGTGAAGAAAAACGCTTGCAAAGAGTCGTGGCAACAGTGTGTGCCACGCTCTTTGCTGTTTTTGCTTTTTTGTTCGTGGCAGTGTATCAAGCACCATTGCTCGAGGCTTTTTATAACGAGGTGGCAACCGGAAAACTCGATTATAATGCTTGGCTTGTTGGCGGGGTAGTATCGCTAATGCTAACCCTTTTGGCCTTGTGGCTCAACAGCTTTGCCAAGCTGCGTCGTGAGTGGACTGCGCTTGCCTATCTGCCGTCGGCACTTTTGCTCGCCTTTATCACAGATATTGACCGTCGGCTTTACACCGGTGGCTCTTTCTCCTATTCGTGGATTTTTATCTTTATAACAGGCCTTGCAATCTACAGCTTTATAGCCTTTATCCTCAGCCGTGTCCTTTTAGAAAAAATCAAAGATGTCACAATGGCAACCAATAGGGTGCTATGGCGCAATATGATGCTTATGGTACTTATGTTCTGCCTTGTTGGAACGCTCTCAAATGGTAGCGGTGATTTCAAACGCGAGACACTTGTTATGTCTCACTATAATAACGGCAACACCACCAAGGCTCTGCGTGTGGGAAAAACCTCACTCGATGCCTCGCGTGAGCTCACAGCTATGCGTGCTTATATCCTTTTTGCCAGTGGTGAGCTAGGCGAACATCTTTTCGAATATCCGCAGTATTATTCATCTGAAGGTCTGCTGCCTCCATTGCAGCGCACCTCGCCACTCGTCCCCGATACAGTCTACTCGTTACTGGGAGCGATGCCCGAGGGTGATGAGCCTGCCTCAGCCTTTCTCTCTCGCGTTGCGCACGCCGATTCGGTGACAACTGCGGCCCGGGAGTATTATCTCGCATCGTTGTTGTTGGAAAAGCGACTCATTGAGTTTAAAGACGAGGTGCTTTTGCGCTATGGCACTGAAGCATTGGATACACTCCCCAAACACTATCGCGAGGCATTGATGCTTTACACCGATATTGTGGAAGCACCCGAATTTGAGATTGATGATGCCACAATGCGTGCAAAGCTCGATAAACTGCGCGCCGAGGAGGCAAAGCACAGCGATGCGTTTATTCGTGGCAATTATGTTCGCCGAAATTTCGGCCGAACATATTGGTGGTATTTTCTCTATTCTAATTAAAATCGCTTTTTTGCCGTCCCCGTTCGTGGTATAAAAACCCGCGCACGCTGAAACGTTTTCGTTTTGCTGAATTTATTTGTGAAATAATTTTGCAAACACTAAAAAGTAATTTACATTTGCACGGCTCTCAAAAGAGAGTAATGATAGTATAGTTTTTTCTTAGTTGTTTAGTAAATGATGGGAGTATCTCTTTGTGAAAAGGGGTACTTCTTTTTCGTTAAAAGAAGTACCCCTTTCGCCGACACAGCCGGCAATCAGTCGCGAGCAGCGCAGATGTAATTTGCGCCTCGCGGTGTGCGAAAAGGCGGTGCCGGCAAAATTCCAATATCTTTTTCGTTAAAAAGAAGTACCCCTTTCGCCGACACAGCCGGCAATCAATCGCGAGCAGCGCAGATGTAATTTGCGCCTCGCGGTGTGCTAGAAAAGCATAATCAAAATATCACTTTTCCACTCCTCACTTTAATTAAGTATACGAAACTGTATTCCCCCGATTTTGCCGCATACATAGCCACAAGGCAAATTGTCACCTTGTATAAGACAACGTAGGTACAGAGGTTGGTTGTTTATAAAGTGGTAACAATGGAACGTGTCGCCCGCCATAAGCTTGCTATTCAAGGATTCTATAACGCGAAACATATCATATCCCTCATATTCTATCGTCACGCATCGGTCAGGTGCCCATTTTAGTTCTATTCTTGTACCTATACGCAGTGCTGCCGTCAGCACATCTTGATTTTGCAAGTAGTTGCTGCAAATAATCTCATCCCCTGTTAAACTCTTTTCAAAAGCATCGAAACTTGTATACCCGGCATATATTGCAAGCGTATTCAAAGTGTTACGGAATGGCTTTTTGCGATTGTTTTCGCCAAGGTATCCCCAAAAACGTTTTAATGTTATTGGAGCAATGTAGAGCCTTGTCCTGTCGAGAATATGTAGCGATAAATAGTCAAAATCGCGTGGTGCTCCCATTTTTCGCCCGGCAATCTTTTCCACTTTATGTTGTAGCTCTCGGTATTTTTCTTCTTCCATTGTGTTTTTCTATTCTTGTGCGAATTTAAGCAAAAAAATAATTATAAAAGTTATTGGCGAATGTATTAATTAAAATGATATTTAAAAGAACCAAAATGAACCAAAATGGTGTGTGGAAAAAACTTTAACTTTGCAACGAATGATATACAATAATTGCGAATTATTCAAATAATAGCAATCTGCTGTTGGCAATTTATTGATGAAACACAATGCCTGCTCGATTGAATATGCTATTTAAAAAAGATTATATAACAATTGATATAAATTCTATGAAAACAATTAAACATCTATTCACAGCGTTGCTGTTGCTGTGTACAACAGCAGTGGCAGCCCACGATTTTGAGGTTAATGGTATTTGTTACAACATCACCAATACTGCAAACAAAACAGTTGAGGTTACTTACAAAGGAGCAAATTATGGTAGTTATTCCAACGAGTACGCCGGCAGAGTTGTAATCCCCGAGAGTGTTACTAATAGTGGAGTAACTTACCGTGTTACAAGCATTGGTTATGCTGCGTTCCGTGATTGCACCGGGCTTACAAGTATTACAATCCCTAACAGCGTTACAAGCATTGGTGATTATGCGTTCGAAGGTTGCGCCGGGCTAACAAGCATTGTAATTCCAAACAGCATCAGAAGAATAGGAAATCATGCATTCTCTAGTTGCACTAGACTAACAAGCATTGAAATCCCAAACAGCGTAGGAATCATTAGTTCTTATGCGTTCGAATTTTGTTCCGGGCTTACAAGCATAGAAATTCCCAGCAGCGTAATAGAGATTGAAGAGTGGGCGTTCTATGGTTGCTACGGGCTTACAAATATTGAAATTCCTAACAGCGTAACAAGCATTGGCAGTTCTGCGTTTTATGCTTGCGGGCTTACCAGCATTACAATCCCTAACAGCGTCACAAGCATAGGTGGTTCTACGTTCCGTAATTGCTCCAAGCTTACCAGTGTTGTAATCCCTAACAGCGTCACAAGTATTGGAGGTGAGGCGTTCTATGGTTGCTCCGGGCTTACCAGTGTTGTAATCCCTAACAGTGTCACTAGGATAGGGACTTATGCATTCGATCTTTGTACATCATTAAAAGATTTGCGCATTGAAGATGGCGAGGGTGCATTGTCTGTAGGGTATAGTGCTAGTAGTGGTACAATTGAAGGCTTGTTCTATGATTGCCCATTGGAGACTTTATATTTAGGTCGTGACATCTCTTATAATACAGAGTATGATTTTTCTCCTTTTCGTAACAAAAAAACATTGACTTCAGTAACTATTGGCAATAGTGTAACAAACATTGGTGATGAGGTGTTCTCTGGTTGCTCTGGGCTTACCAGCATTGTAATTCCTAACAGCGTTACAAGCATTGGAAATTCTGCGTTCTATGGTTGCTCCAAGCTTACTAGTGTTGTAATCCCGAGCAGCGTTACAAGCATTGGACGTTCTGCATTCTATGGTTGCTCCGGCCTCAAGACTATTTATAATTTATCTAATTTAACACTCAGTAAAGGTTCAAGCGACAATGGTTACGTTGCATATTATGCCAATAACGTGTATAATTTACCCGAAGGATCTATTGAAAACAATCTTGTATTAGGAAAAGTAGATGGTGTAAATACTTTGATAGCTTATTTAGGCAATGCAACAGAACTGACCCTGCCGGCTGATTATAAAGGTGAAAGTTATATTATTGATGCAGATGTATTTAAAGGTAACACAACAATTACCAGTGTTGTATTCCCTAACAGCGTAACAAGCATTGGTGGTTATGCGTTCGATGGTTGCTCCGGGCTAAAAGCTGTACATATTAGTGACCTTGCCGCTTGGTGTGGTATTGATTTTGGCAGTGCCAGTGCCAATCCATTGTACTATGCAAATAATTTATATTTGAATGGGGAAAAACTAACAGAACTTGTTATCCCTGATGGAATTGTAGAGATAAAGGATTATACATTCTATAATTGCAACAACCTTACCAATGTTGAAATTCCTAACAGCGTAACAAGCATTGGAGAAGATGCGTTCCGTGGTTGCACAGGGCTTACAAGCATTGAAATTCCAAACAGCGTAACAAGCATTGGTTCTTTTGCGTTCTATGAATGCTCCGGCCTTACAAGCGTTGTAATCCCTAACAGCGTAACAAGCATTGGTGGTTATGCGTTCTATGGTTGCACCGGGCTAACAAGCATTATAATCCCTAACAGCGTAACAAGCATTGGAGATTATGCGTTCTATGGTTGCTCCGGGCTTACCGGCATTGAAATTCCTAACAACGTAACAAGCATTGGAAATTCTGCGTTCAATGGTTGCTCCGGGCTTGCAAGCATTACAATCCCAAATAGCGTCACAAGCATTGGAGATAATGCGTTCTATCGTTGCTCAGGCCTCACCAGTGTTGTAATCCCCAACAGCGTAACAAGCATTGGTGATTATGCGTTCCGTTATTGCACCGGGCTAAAGACTATTTATAATTTATCTAATTTGACATTCAGTAAAGGTTCAAGCGACAATGGTTACGTTGCATATTATGCCGACAATGTGTATAATTTACCCGAAGGATTTATTGAAAATGATTTTATATTAGGAAAAGTAGATGGTGCAAACACACTGCTTACCTATTTGGGCAATGCTACAGAAGTAATCTTGCCGGCTGATTATAAAGGTGAAAATTATGTTATTGGTGCAGATGTGTTCAAAGGTAATACGACAATTACCAGTGTTGTAATCCCTAACAGCGTAACAAGCATTGGAAATGCTGCGTTCAACGGTTGTACATCATTAAAGGAATTGCGCATTGAGGATGGAGAGGGAACATTGTCTTTAGGATGTCATACAGACAATAGTAATAGTAATAATTATGATATAGGTAAAGGTTTGTTTTATGATTGTCCGTTGGAGACTTTGTATTTAGGTCGTAACTTGTCTTATGATACAAGTGATAATTATGGCCATTCTCCTTTCTATAATAAAAACACCTTAACGTCTGTGACAATTGGCAACAGCGTTACAAGCATTGGTGATTATGCGTTCCGTGATTGCACCGGGCTAACAAGCGTTGAAATTCCTAATAGCGTAACAAGCATTGGAAGTTCTGCGTTCTTTGGTTGCTCCGGGCTTGCAAGCATAGAAATTCCTAATAGCGTAACAAGCATTGGTTATACTGCGTTCTATGGTTGCACCGGGTTTACCAACATTGTAATCCCTAATAGCATAACAAGCATTGGAAGTTCTGCATTCGGTGGTTGTACATCATTAAAGGATTTGCGCATAGAGGATGGAGAGGGTACATTATCTTTAGGTGGAGGTGGTGGCTTTTATGAAGGTTTCTTCTCTGATTGTCCATTAGAGACTTTGTATTTAGGTCGTGATTTATCTTGTGATTATAGCTATTCTCCTTTCTATAATAAAAACACATTAACGTCTGTGGCAATTGGCAACAGCGTCACAAGCATTGGAGATTATGCGTTCCAAAATTGCACCGGGCTAACAAACATTGTAATCCCTAACAGCGTTACAAGCATTGGTGGTTATGCGTTCTATGGTTGCTCCGGGCTAACCAGCATTGTAATCCCTAACAGCGTTACAAGCATTGGAAATGCTGCGTTCAATGGTTGTACATCATTAAAGGAATTGCGCATTGAGGATGGAGAGGGTACATTGTCTTTAGGTGAAGGCTTATTCTCTAATTGCTCATTGGAGACGTTGTATTTAGGTCGTGATTTATCTTATGGTTATAGTGATTCTCCTTTTAGCAAAGAAACATTGACTTCAGTAACTATCAGCAGTAGTGTAACAAGCATTGGAATTTCTGCGTTCGAAGATTGCACCGGGCTTACAAGCGTTGAAATTCCTAACAGCGTAACAAGCATTGGTGATTATGCGTTCTGGGGTTGCTCCGGGCTTACAAGCGTTGAAATAGGTAACAGCGTAACAAGCATTGGTGATGATGCGTTCTATGGTTGCGCCGGCCTCACAGCCGTACATATTAGTGACCTTGCCGCTTGGTGTGGTATTGATTTTCATTTTGCCAATGCTAATCCATTATACTATGCAAAGAATTTGTATTTGAATGGGGAGAAACTAACAGAACTTACTATCCCTGATGGAATTGTAGAGATAAAGAATTATACATTCTATAATTGCAACAACCTTACCAGTGTTGTAATCCCAAATAGCGTAACAAGCATTGGAGATAAAGCGTTCTATTATTGCACCGGGCTAACAAGCGTTGAAATAGGTAACAGCGTCACAAGCATTGGAGATTATGCGTTCCAAAATTGCTCCGAGCTAACAAGTGTTGAAATAGGTAACAGCGTCACAAGCATTGGAATTTCTGCGTTCTATGGTTGCACCGGGTTAAAGACTATTTATAATTTCTCTAATCTGAATATTAGTAAAGGTTCAACCGACAATGGTTATGTTGCATATTATGCAGATGCTATTTATAAATTTAGCAAGTATGAACTCTATCACATCTCACAACCTCACCACTCGGGTGGCGCAACATCGTTGGCGGTAGAGCAGGGCGGCATAGCGCTCAAATCGAACAACGACCTAGGCATTGAGGTTTCAGAGACAGACAGTCGTCAGCATTTCGCAATCTTGAGCAACGATGGCGGTGAAACATACTACCTCTATCACGCCGCCGAGAAAAAGTTCGTCAACAAAGATGGTTCGCTTGGCACAGCACCGGTAGATGCAGTAAGTATTCTGTCCGGAGCTTATGAAAACACTATCGTCCTCTATTTCGACAGCGACCACTACATCAACGTCGGCGGTAGCAAACATCTCGAGATTAATAATTGGAAACGTCCCGATGGTGGCAACTCTTGCTCAATCGTTCCTGTAGGAGCCTTTGACCCCACGGAAGCATTAAAGAATTTTAATGGAAATGTAGAAATTACCGGCATCTCATTGAGCCACACAAGCTCAACGCTCACCGAGGGCGAGTCATTTACACTGACCGCCACTATCACTCCAAGCAACGCCACAGACAACACTGTTGTTTGGACTACTTCAAACAGCGCCGTGGCAACCGTTGAAAATGGTGTAATAACCGCCGTAGCTCCCGGCACTGCCACAATCACCGCGCGTGCCGGCGATTATAGTGCAAGTTGTGAAGTAACAGTAGAGAAAAAGAAAGTAGTAATAACCGCCGTATCTCAATTGAGCAACGACCAGCTCTATCACATCTCACAACCTCACCACTCGGGTGGCACAACATCGTGGGCAGTAGAGCAGGGCGGCGCAGCGCCCAAATCGAACAACGACCTAGGCATTGAAGCCGCAGAGACAGACAGTCGTCAGCATTTCGCAATCTTGAGCAACGATGGTGGTGAAACATACTACCTCTATCACGCCGCCGAGAAAAAGTTCGTCAACAAAGATGGTTCGCT
>JAZRMQ010000005.1:0-53309 GCA_045647745.1 Bacteroidaceae bacterium
AGGTTGCTTTAATTGCTGTTGCAAATAAACTTTTGAAGCAGATTTTCGCCATTGTGAAGAATAATTGCGCGTATAGCGAATTTTATGCTTGATTTATTTGGATTTTAACACAGTTCATTTTGAGCGCAGCGAAAAATCTCAGAATATTGCGAAGATGTGAGATTCTTCACGTTCGTTCAGAATGGCAGGGACGCGAAGATGTGAGATTCTTCACTTTCGTTCAGAATGACAGAGAGCGTGAATTGTTATTTTGAGCGCAGCGAAAAATCTTACAAAATATTGTTGCTGTAACAAAAAAGTCGTCAGGCACTTGCAAATGCCTGACGACTTTTTTGTTGTTGAATCTTTTTTTTAGAAATTAGGAGCATTTACGTCCCACCACAAGCGTGTTGCTTGTTCGTTTGGCAAATTGCCAAGCGCGGGAATACCGCTCGTCTTAATCATAGCTTTGGCCATTAGGTCTTGGGGCCACCAAGGAATACGGCGTATCATTTCGCCATCCTCAATGCTGCCGTCGCCCTCGTCGGGGTTCAATACGGGGAACAATTTTGGATAGCCTGTGCGGCGCAACTCTGTCCACGCCTCACTAGACAATGGGAACAGTGCCAAATACTTTTGTGTAATAATCTTCTCGAGTTTAACCTCTTTGCTGTCACCCTCGTTCCATTTTACACCAATCTTTGTAACGCTTGGCCAGTCGGGGCCTTCGCCCAATGGGTCGACATTTACATAATCTATAGCCTCGGCCAAATCCTTGTACTCGCCAACATAAGATGTGTACTGCGAACCGCCGGTAGGCTCTTCAAAATATGCGTTGTCGATACCACGATTGTAGTAGAACTCGGCACTCTTTTCGCCGGTGTTCCAACCGCGGATTTTACCCTCGGCACGCAGGAAATCAACCTCGGCCCATTTAATAAAGTATTTAGGTGTTTTAATATCCTTAATTATGTTTGGATCAAACTCTGAATAGTTAAGGTATGGGTTTGTAACCGGGTCGTATTGGCCCTTGCCAACGAGTGTGCCCGAACGAACACCGCAAAGACGTGTCTTCGCGGGTAGAACTTCGCCGGTTCTTTTGTTCTTTATTTCACCGCCGTTTTTAGCGAACAGATACTTTGAATATGGGTGGTTGAGGCTCATCAAAAGGCTCTCAAATGATGCAGATATAACAACGTCGTGCCAACCTGTAGAGATTGTTACAAATGGACTTTCAAAGTTCTGCATTCCGGAGTTCTTTGGGAATAAACCGTGCTGCTGTCCAACTTCTTCAATTACACCACCAGCAACTGCCTCCTCGGCCCATCTTTTTGCTGTTGCCGGCTCCACTTTTGAAATGTGCATAGCCATACGCAACTTCAATGAATTTGCCAATCGAATGTATGAATCCATACAATTGTCATTGGTGTAATTTTCGGCGTGATTGGTCTTGCAATATTGCTTCAATGCCGATTTAATAAGTTTCTTGTATCCCGTTGGGCGGTTGTCAAAATGCTTCAGACACTCTACGATGGTGTTGAGGTTCTCCTCGATGCCGTAGTAGATGGTTTTTACATCGTTGTACTCTGTTACATCCTCGATACCCTGTTTATCCTCGAGGTATGTGAATGGGCCTGAAAGGTCGGCCATCTCTTGAGCTGCAATGCAATAGTAGAGCAAGAATATCGCCTTTATCTCGGGGATAGAGTCTATTGCAGGGTGCTGAAGTAGTGGAATTATACCAAACTTTGCATCGTTGTAACAACCATAAGCACCGCCAATGAATTTTTCATTGATGTGGTAGGTTGATGTCATTACAGTTTCGGAGTATGGAAAATCGTTGTGTGGAACAGTGAAGTATTGTACGTATAAATCTGTTCCAAGGCTGTATTGCATCTGATATGCGTGAGCTTGGGATGGAAGGCCGTCTTTACTGCCGCGCATACTGTAAATTGCGGTGAGGGCCGAACCGAAATAATTTCCATCGACAAGTGTCTCGTATGCCTCGCTTGCTCCCTCTGGTGTTATTTCGTTAAGGTATGGTATTGAGTCGACGTTACCGGAGTGCTTTGTGTCATCTGTTTGAACGTCGTTTATTCCCAACTCTGTTCCGGGGTCGTCAAAGTCGAGGCACGAATTCATTGTTAATGCAGCGATAAACAATGAGCCTGCAAGTAAAATATGTCTCTTTTTCATAATTCTGATTTTAAAATGTTTTAAATGCCGGTTGAACAATATATTACAGGTTCAACTTTATGTTTAAACCGAATGAACGACCCGATGGGTGGTTGAACACGTCGATACCGCCAAGGCCATTGCCTGTTGACAATGAAACGTCTGGGTCAACCGGAGCATCTTTGTAGATAAAGAAGAGGTTGCGGCAAACGAATGAGAGGTTGAGGTCCTTGTAGTTGCCAAAGAGGTTGCGGAATGTGTAACCCAATGACAACTCGCGCAAACGGAAGTTTGTTGCATTGTAGATGTAGCTTCCTGCGTCAAAGCTACCAACGTAGTAGTAGTAGTCTTTGATACCAACAAGGTTGCGGCCTTCGTTTATGTACATACCGGGCTGAGTCTCGCCAAGTTCATTGGTAACGGTGAGGTTGTTAGCCTCGGCGTAACGGCGAGCCTCGCCGGTGCGCTCCGATGCACCCCATTGGTCAAGATAAGACTCTGTCAAAGAGATAACCTTTCCACCGATACGTCCGTTGATGAGGAAATAGAGTGTAAAGTCTTTGTAGGTGAATGTATTTGACCAAGAGAGTTGGTAGGGGCTGTTGGCGTTGCCAATGAATTTGCTGTATGTATTTTCTTTGTCGTAGTGGCGCAACTTGCCATTGCTTGCAGCTGTTACATAACCACCGTGCTTGGGAGTGCCATTGTCAATATATATGTCGCCAGCCTTGTTGACCAATGTGGCGCCCTCGACAGTTGGGTCGGTTGTGTACTTGGTGACTTCTCTTGTATAAGAGATGTCATTCTCTTTTCCACTCTCAATGATGGTGTATTTGTAAACATCGTCTCTGTAGCGTGTAAAGTCGGTGATGTAAAGGTCGCCGTATGAGCCGCCCTTCTTGTATAACAAACGGTAGCGGCTGCCAAAGTCTGTTGATATATCGCGGTCGTTGCCATACTTGTCTTTGTATGTCTCTTCAATTCTGTTGTGATTGTAAGAGAAGTTGACATTTGTCTTCCAACGCAGATGGTTGGTTATACTCCAATCGTATCCCACTGACACCTCGACACCTTGGTTGCGGATAATACCGCTATTGACTAATTGTTTACCGCCGTTTGTACCGGTAATCTCAAGATATGAGTTGTGCATTGCCGAGTTGTAGTATGTGAGGTCAACGTTCAAACAATCGTTGAAGAACTGCATCTCAAGACCTGTCTCAAATGACTTGGTCTTCTCGGGTATTGGATAGAAACGGTTAGTGTAGTCGATTGACGCTGTTCCTTGTGTGTTGTTTACAGTCTTTTTGTTGTAAATACTGTTAGGGATAGAGTTACCCACCTCGGAGTAGCTTAAACGATATTTTGCGTATGTGAACCACTCGGGCATTTTGATGATGTCGCTCAAGATGGCATTGGCACCAACGCCAAAGTAACCGTAGCTCTCCTTTGTTCCAAGGTAAGCAAACTGACGGAACGGGCGATACCAGTCGTGACGATAAGAACCATCGACGAATATAACATCTTTCCAACCAATCTGTGCTGTTGCCAATGCTGCTTGGTCCCAATCGCTTGATGTGCTCTTGCCTGTTACGCCGGCTCCACCTTTGCTGGGGTCGAATTGGTTTATTGCTGTTGGAATAACGTTGGCGTATCCATTGTCTGTGTCAATGTTGTAATCGGTAGCTTCGGAAATATAAGTGTTGCTGCCATTGCCTTTGAGTGTGTGGCCTACATAACCGGCGGTTGCCGATACTGACCAATCCTTTGCAAACTCCTTATTATAAGAGAGCATATAGTCTACATAAATTTCATCTGTACGGTTCTTGTTGAGCCAGTATCTACCATAGCGGTACATTCCGGTGTCGTACCAAGTTGATGCGTATGTGTTACCCTCGTTCTGATATTTAGAGTGGTCGATTGACACACGTCCTTGCAGGTTCAAGCCTTCGATGATTTTGAGTGTTCCCGAGAATGTTGCCGAGAAACGGTCCTCGATGCTTTCGTCCTGATTTTGGTTTGCCAACCAATAGGGGTTGTTGTACATTGGAATTTGCAATGCATATTGTTGCATTGGGCCATTCAATACAACGTTGCCTTTACCAACCATCAAAAGAGAACCATTACCCGAGATGTCGGTCCAAATTGGCTGTTCTCCGTTACCTTCTTTGTCGCCAGATGACAACCATTGGCCCGGAGCGCTGTAGTTCTCCTTATAATACTGCATATCAACGTCGCGCGGAGTGTTGTAGAGGTGATATATTGGGTTGCCAAGAGTACCACCACCCACGCGGTTCTTTGTCTTTGCTTGGTTGTAGTTTGCGCTTACATTAACAGTGAGGCGGTCCCAGAGCTTGTATGTCTGGCGGAACGCGAATGTGTTACGCTCGTAGCCGTTGCTTGGTATCATACCTTTTGAGTATGTATTTGAGTAAGATACGTAGGTCTGTATCTTCTCTGTACCACCTGATACTGATACCGAGTTGCTGGTGTTTATTGCTGTTTCATAAAAGTCGGCAATGTCATTGGCTGCATAGTTGCGCATATAGGCATTCAACATTCTTTGCGAGCCGTCCTCGTTTGTCTGGTTGAAGAACTGCTTGTTTGGAGCGTAGGTATGAATCCAAGTGCCGTTGCCGCTCAATTTGTCGCCCCAGCTATTGCCTTCAATACCACCGTTCGCTGAGTTGTAACCACCATAATAGTTCTGTAGCTTGTGTGTCATCAGTGGGGTATCGAACGAGGTGTTAGATGTAAATGTAACCTCCATCTTGCCCTCTTTACCCTTCTTTGTGGTAATCATCACTACACCGTTTGCTGCGCGCGAACCGTAAAGAGCTGCCGCATTTGCACCCTTGAGCACGTTCATTGACTCAATATCGTCGGGGTTAATCATTGAAAGTGGGTCGCTTCCCTCTGATGTTGAACCGGTGGTCATTGCTGTTGCTCCGGCCTGTCCGCGGATGCTGTTTGTCATTGGAACACCATCGACAACGATGAGCGGAGCGTTCTCACCCATAATTGATTTGTTACCACGGAGAAGAATCTTTGATGCACCACCGGCACCACCGGCACTAGGGGTGATGGTGATACCCGAAATTTTACCTTCGAGTGAGTTGGCAATGTTTGCATCGGGAGCCTTCAAAAGCTCGTCGGCCTTGATGAGCTGTGTTGCATAGGTAAGCGATTTTTCTTTACGCATAATACCCATCGCTGTTACAACCACCTCGTCGAGAGCGGTAGACTCCTCCTTCATAACGAATTTGAGTGAGCTGCCTTTCCAAACTTGGTCGTCGCACTTATAACCCATAAGGGTGACGCGAATTGTTGCACCTTTTTCAACATTGCGTAGCTCGAAATTGCCATCAAAGTCAACAGGTGATGAGTTTGTTGTTCCAACAACGAATGCAACTGCGCCGAACATAGGTTCGCCGAATTCATCGACTACAGTACCTTTTACTGTGCCGTCTTTTTGCTGCATCACTGTTGTGTTTGCCCAACCTTCAATTGGGGCAAAAGTCAGTGTCATTCCAAGGAATGTTGCCGCGAAAAGCGACTTTCCAATAGCTTTTAGTAGTTTCATATTATTTGTTTTTTGGAGGATTTGTGCATCACGTGGAATGCTTTTACCCCTCCTGTGTTATAAAATTTGTCGTTTTTGTAAAAAATAGTTACATTTTGTCACAAAAAAAGGCTATGATATACCTCTCTTGCAACATCAAAAGTATATAAATATTTTGTGCTGTAAAACATTTATTGAAAAAAATATACGCACAAAAGTAAAAAAACTTTAACTCCCTTAAAACAGATAAAGAAAGCCCGGGTCGGGCTTTCTTTATCTGTTTCTTGTTGTTGCTTATTTAATCTCCCACGTCTCGTTTGTGGCAAGCAACTCATTGAATGTGTGATACTGTTTTGCTGCCTTCACCTCTTTTATTTGCTCGTGAACGGCATCGTTGTAGGTCATTGCTTCCACGTCGCGTATCACTCCCAGTGCAATGGGGTAGTCGGGGCCCTCCATTAGAGCTAATTTCAGGTGTAGGGTGGTGTCTTTGCAGTGGGCATCGTGAACAAGTATGTCATTCTCGGTTATGCCATTCTCGCCAAGCTTCACAACTTTTAGTCCAAAGCCCTCCTGCATCAGGCCAAACTCTCTGTTCTCGCCAAAAATCATTGGTTTGCCGTGCTCAAGATAGATGGCATTCTTTGCGCGCCCCTCTTTGGTGTAGACACTCTCGTGAGTGCCGTTGTTGAAGATGACACAATTTTGCAGAACCTCGACAACCGATGCGCCTTTGTGCTGTGCTGCGGCTTTCAGGCAACCGACTGCCGCCGGCATATCTGTGGCAACGCAGCGGGCAAAGAAATTACCGCGTGCTCCAAAGCAAAGCTCTGCCGGGCGAAAGGGTTCCTCTACCGTGCCGTAGGGCGATGATTTGCTGACAAAACCGCGGACAGAGGTGGGCGAATATTGACCTTTTGTCAAGCCGTATATTCGGTTGTTGAGCAAAATCATATTCAGGTCGATATTGCGTCGTACTGCGTGGATGAAATGGTTGCCACCAATGGCAAGGCCGTCGCCGTCGCCCGATATTTGCCACACCGTTAGATTGGGGTTGGCAACCTTTGCTCCTGTGGCAATGGCTGCCGAACGGCCGTGAATGGTGTGAAAACCGTATGTGTTCATATAGTAGGGCAGGCGCGATGAACAGCCGATGCCCGAAATTACTGCAATGTCGTGTGGGGCAACACCAAGTTCGCTCATTGCTTTGTGAAGTGCACCCAAGAAGGAGTGGTCGCCACAACCCGGACACCAACGTGGCTGTCCAAATTTATAGTCTTGTGCTGTGTAGTCGCTCATATCTTTATCCCTCCATTATTTTTGTGAATTCTTTTACAAGGTCGGCTACCACGAACGGCTGTCCTTTGACCTCGTTGTATTGTTGAAGCTCTATCCCATTGATTTTTGTGCGCAGATAGCCTGCAAATTGTCCCATATTCTGCTCGGCAACGACAATTTTCTTGTAACGGCGCAGAACGTCGGCGCTGTTTGCCGGCAGTGGGTTGATGTAGCGGAAATGTGCCAAGGCAACTCGTTTGCCATTGGCATTCATCTGTTGCATTGCCTCGCACAAATGGCCGTATGTGCCTCCAAAGCCCACAATCAGCAGGTCGGCATTCTCGTCGCCCTCGACCTGTAGCGGTGGCAGGCTGTCGGCAATCTTTGCAATCTTGCGTGCGCGTGTCTCAACCATATTGTGGTGGTTGGCGGGGTCGTTGCTGATAGCTCCTGTTGCAGCGCTCTTCTCAAGGCCACCTATGCGGTGTGTGAAGCCCGGTGTGCCGGGGACTGCCCAATAGCGCACGTCATTCTCGGGATTGCGTTTATAAGGGCTCCAGCCCTCCTTTATATCCTCGTTTACATAGGGTGGGCTGATTGCTGGATATTGGCTTATGTCGGGCAATTTCCAAGCTGCCGAACCGTTGGCAATAAATGCGTCGGTGAGCAGAATGACCGGTGTCATTCGTTCCACAGCTATTTTGCAAGCGTTGTATGCTGCATCGAAACAGTCTGTTGGTGAGGTGGCGGCAATGACGGGAATCGGGCTCTCGCCGTTGCGTCCATAGAGTGCCTGTAAAAGGTCGGTCTGCTCGCTCTTTGTGGGGAGTCCTGTCGATGGTCCACCGCGTTGAACGTCGATAATCACCAGTGGCAACTCTGTTATGACTGCAAGGTTGATGGCCTCGCTCTTGAGGCATATTCCGGGGCCAGATGTTGATGTGCAGGCGAGTGCTCCGGCGTAGGCTGCACCCACTGCCGATGCACAACCGGCAATCTCGTCCTCGGCTTGCATTGTGATGACGCCCATTGACTTGTGCTTGGCAAGCTCGTGCAGGATATCTGTCGCGGGAGTGATGGGGTAAGAGCCAAGGAACAGCCTCATACCGGCCTTCTCGGCTGCGGCTATAAGGCCATAGGCTGTGGCTTTGTTGCCATTGATGTCCATATATTTACCGCGTTTCTTGTCGCGGTCACTCTCCACGCTGTATGTGTGTGAAATTGATGTGTGGGTGTTGTGTCCCATATCATATCCTGCACGCAGCACCTTGATATTTGCCTCGGCAATCTCGGGCTTTTTTGCAAATTTTGCGCGCAGCATATTTTCGGCAAGCGTAAGGTCGCGGTCGTATATCCAGCACACCAATCCCAGAGCAAGCATATTCTTGCAGCGCAGAATACTTTTGTTATCCATCCCGCTGTCGGCAAGTGTCGCTTGGCAGAGTGATGTTATTGGGCAGGGGACAACCTCGCAAGTGATGCCCAATTCTGCAATGGGGTCATTGGTCTTGAACTCGGCTTTTGCAAGGTCTTTCTCTGTAAAAGAGTCAACGTCTATGATTATAGCACCTGTGGGCTTGCAATGCTTGTGCTGTGTCTTTAGAGCAGCAGGGTTCATTGCTACCAAAATATCGCACTCATCGCCGGGAGTCAATACTTTGTCGGCTCCAATGTGCACCTGAAAACCCGAAACACCGGTGAGCACTCCTTGCGGGGCGCGAATATCGGCAGGGTAGTCGGGAAATGTACAGATGTCGTTGCCGACAGTGGCTGAAATTGTTGAGAAGATGTTGCCGGCCAATTGCATACCGTCGCCCGAGTCACCCGAGAAACGCACTACAATCTGGTCGACTTTTTGTGTTTTTTCATTGTTTGCCATATTATGGTCCTTTTAAATAAGTTCTTTCTTTGCTGCCAAATTTCGTAAACATTTGTGAAACGAAGAAATTTTTTTTGAATAAAAACAACAAATGGCAGAAACTATTTGTCTCTGCCATTTGTTCTATGGTTCTTGTCTCTCTTTTATCACATCTCTCCCATTCCATCCATTTCGCTGTAACCGCTTGATGGCATCTCCTGTTGCTTGCGCTTTGGCATTTTTGCTTTCATATTGCCAAAGCTGTATGTGAGCGTGAAGCCGAAACGGCGACCACCGTGTGAATTCTCGGAGTAACGATAGAAACTGTCGTTGCTTGTGATTGTCTTTCTTCCGCGTGAATCCAAAATATCGCGGGCGTTGATGCTGAGGCTCCAATGCTGGTTGAACATCTTGCGCAATCCAAGGTCGAGCGAATAGCTTGGCTCGCGGTAACCTTGTGCCACGATGCGTTTGGCGTCGTAACGGCCTGTCGCTTGCATTGTGATGCCCCAAGGGAGCATTATGTTTGCTGTCATACGGGCGTTCCACGAGAAGTTTTCATCGGCTTTGCCTGTGATTGGTTGCCCATTGATGACATATTCGAATGCATTGAGCTTGTAGTAGAAAAGATTGACGGTTGTGGTTAGGTCAATAGCCTTAAAGAGTCTGTTCTTGCTTACAATCTCTAAACCGGCCGATTGTGTCTGTGTCACATTCTCGAACGTGGTGTAGATGACTCTGCCTGTGCCACTGCCGTAGCTGATGCGCTCAATAACATCGTCGGTGGTGCGGTAGTATCCCGATAGCGACAATGTGTGATTTTCCCAATTTTTCAAATAGTTGAGCTCATAGGCATTTGAATACTCGGGTGTGAGGTCGGGGTTACCAAACGAGATATTTGTCGAGTCGCTGATATTCTGAAAATTGTTGAGCTGTCCACCCCACGGACGGCGCAAACGGCGAGTGTAGTTCATCTGAATCTCCTGTCCGTCGCCAATTTCGTAGCTGATGAATGCGCTGGGAAAGAGCTTGAAGAAACTGTTTGAGGTGTATCCGGGGATTTCTCCTTTCTGCTCCTGCTCCCAACCGTATGAGCGTGTCTTTACGTTCCAATATTCGCCACGCAGGCCAAGCTGGTAGCCGAACTTGCCGATGCGGCCCGAGTAGGTGGCGTATAGTGCCTGTGTGTTCTGCTTGTAGTTGAACTCGTTATAAAGCAATGTGTCGAGTTGTTTGTGTGCCTCATCGGTATAGGTTTTTGTGGGGCTTTTATCGTTGGAAATATCGCCTTTGTAACCGGCCTCGATGCGGTGGTTCTCGTTGATTTTGTATTCGTAGTCGAGTTTTATTTCAAGGTTGCGGCTTATATTCTTGCCATCCTGAAACTGGTAAGAGCTCACCGAGGTTGTGTCGGCGCCAAAAAAATCTTTTCTCTGGCGGTACTCGGCATTGCGCTGCTGTTGCCATTGGTGGTGTCCCACGGAGAAATCGAGGAAGTGGCTGTCGCTCCAGCGGTGGGTGTAGCCAAGTTCTACATTATACATCGTGGGGTTGCCTTTTTGTGTGGTGGTGCGGGTGAGACGCTGTGTGGGACTGGCGTATGTGTCATTCTCTATCGGGCCGCTCAATGCCGAAATTTCGTTATTGTGTCTGCCGCCGCCGAACATTCCCATAACATTTGCATAGAGTTCATCCTTCTCGGTGAAACGCCAAGTAAATCCGGCACGGCCAAAGATGTTGCTCGGGTTGTGGCTGCCGATGGTTGTCTGCTTTTGATACTGATTCGAGCTGAAATATTTTGTGTCGGTCACACCTTCGTTCTCAAATCTCATATTGCGGTAGTTGAGTCCTGCGTATGCGTCGAATTTGCCGCTGCTGTAATTGATATTGCCACCGGCATTATAGCCGAGGTGTGAGTCCAAGCCTCCCTGCACGCTGCCATAATATCCGGCCTTGCGGTCGCGCTTGAGGATAATGTTGATGATGCCGGCTGTGCCCTCGGGGGAGTGCTTGGCCGATGGGTTGGTGATTACCTCAATCTTCTCAATTGAGCCGGCGGGCATCTGCTGCAGAATGTTGCCTTGATTGTCGCTTGTGAGTCCACTGGCCTTGCCGTTAATCCAAACGGTGACACTCTCGCTGCCACGCAATGATACGGTGCCTTCGTTGTCGACCTCTACCGATGGAATATCGGCCAGCACGTCGCTTGCCGAGCCTCCGGTTGTTGCAATGCTTTGGTCAACGGTAAAGACACGCTTGTCAATCTCAAAGCTCATCTGTGAGCGTTGCTCGGTGATGACAACCTCTTTCAGTAGCTTGCGGTCGCTCTTGAGGCGGATTGTGCCTAAATTGATATTGCTTTTGCCGGCTGTGATGCTTATTTTGCGACTGTCGTCGAGGTAGCCCACGAACGATGCGGTGACGGTGTATTTTCCGGCCTTGATATTGTTGAGGCTGAACGCTCCATTCTCGTCGGTGCTGCAACCGGCGGTGGGAGCGCTGCCTCCCTCGGGTGTGAGGGCGATGGTTACAAAAGGCAGGGCTTCGTCGGTCTCATCTTCTATTATTATGCCTCGTATTGTTCCGCTTACTTGTGCGAACAGGTTCAGAGGGAGCATTAACAGCAGTGTCAGCAGTATCTTCTTCATTCTATGTTATCTGTGATTTTATATCATTATTTATTTGGGCTGCAAAGGTACAAAAAAACTTCTTTCGGCCCACGTCTTTGTGTTGTAATTTGGTGTTATTCAAGGTAGTTGTCAATCTCGCCACTGATGAGCAACAACGAAATTTCACAAATTTTTGTGTCATACTCCACCGATAGCAGGCGCTCCTCGGCCTGTAAGAGGCTTAACTGAGCTTCGCGCATCTCAATACCCGAAAGGTCGCCAAGCATATAACGCTCTTTGGCAATCTCGTGGTTCTCTCGCGCGGTGATTACGTTGTGTTTCTCAAGATTAAGAAGTTGTAGGTTGTTGCGATAGGCTTGCCACATATTGCCAAGGTCGGCCTTGAGTGAGAGCTCCAGCTGGTCGCGTTGCAGCTTGGCATTCTCAATGGCAATCTTTGCGTTACGTTTCTCGCGTCGGCGGTTGCCGTCCCAAATGTTGAATCCAATGGTCAGTGACGCGTTTCCACCCCAGCCGTTGCGGTGAATGTATGCACCTTTGTTGTAGCTGTTGAAGGAGTAGTCGTATCCTGCATTGAGCTTTAGATAGGGGTAGTTGCGCGATAGAATTTTCTTGTAGTCGAGTTTTGCAATAGTGCTGTTGTGGTCGGCTATCAAAAGGCCGGCGTTGTTCTCGAGTGTCTTGTACCAAAGGTTGGTGAAGTCGAGGGTGCTATCGACCTCGATTGTTGTCTCAACGGTTGTAATTGGGGTGTACACCTCGTCTATTGCCATCATCTCGTTGAGTGCTATGCGTGAGGTGATAACAATCTCCTGCTGCTTGATGTATTGTGCGCTGTCGGCATTGAAGTCTACTTTTGCCTGTTGATAATCGAGGCGCGAGAAGCTACCGATATTATAGCGCTCCTCGACGATGCGCAGACGCTCCTTTGAGAGTAGTACGGCATTGTAGTAGTTGTTGAGGCGCAGACGCTGTTGCAGGAAATTATAGTATTCGGCGGTGAGGCCTGCGATAAAATCCTCGATGGCAAGGCGTGTCTCGGTCTCGCCAATCTTCTCCATCTCTTTTAGCTGTTTGTATGTGGTGCTTGTCTTGAAACCGTCAAAGATTGTCCAGTTTACGTCGACTCCGGCACTGAGGGTGTTGTCGAAATTGTTGCGTGCCTTGTCTGTTTCGCCTGTTGCACGCAGCTTGGTGTCGTTGCTGTTCAGGGAGCCGTTGTAGCCGGCACCAAGGTCTATGGTTGGCAGATAGCCGGCGTTGGCGAGTGTGGCGTTGTTGTGGGCAACAGCCTCTTCGTTGCGGGTTATTCGCAACGAGTAGTTGTTCTCCAAGCCTTTTTTCAGACACTGGCTCAGTGTGTAGGTCTGTGCATTGCTGCCAAAGGCAACAGCCGCAAGGGCAAATATTGTCAATATTGTTCTTTTCATTTGCTTTCCTCCTCTTTTTTCTCTGTACGTTCAGTTGAGATATAGCTGTAAACGGCAGGGACAATGTACATTGTGAGTATTGTTGACACTAACATACCTCCGACAACTGCAGTACCCATTGCAATGCGTTGGTTCGCTCCTTCGCCGGCGGCGAACATTAGCGGTATGAGGCCGAGTATTGTTGAAAGGCTTGTCATCAGAATAGGACGCAGACGTTGCAATGATGCGTTTTTAATGGCATCCATCTTGCTTTCGCCTGCTTGTTGTTTCATATTGGCAAACTCAACAATCAGGATACCGTTCTTTGCAACAAGGCCAATGAGCATAATGATACCAATTTGGCTAAATACGTTCATTGTGATATTGCCGCTATTCATAAAGATGAGCGCTCCGGCAATGGCAAGGGGAACGGTGAGCATAATGATGAATGGGTCTTTAAAGCTCTCGAACTGTGCTGCAAGAATAAGATAGATGAGCACTAGTGCAAGGATAAAGGCAAACATCAGGCTTGATGAGCTCTCGCGGAACTCTTTTGAATCACCGGAGAGTGCTGTGCGGAACGTGTCGTCGAGCACCTCCTCGGCAATCTTGTCCATCTCGGCAAGTCCGTCACCGATGGTCTTGCCCTCGGCAAGTCCTGCTGATATTGTTGCCGAAAGGAAACGATTGTAGTGGTAGAGCTTGGGCGGTGCCGTCGACTCTATAAAGTCTACAAAGTTGTCAAGCTGTATCATCTGGCCGTTGTCGCAACGGATGTATATTGATTTTACACTCGATGGGGTGTTGCGCTGCTGACGGTTTATCTGTCCGATAATCTCGTACTGCTTGCCGTTCATATAGAAATATCCCATTCGCTGTCCGCTGAGGCCATATTGCAGTGTCTCGGCAACGTCGCGAACGCTGGCACCAAGAACTCCGGCTTTGTCGCGGTTGATATTTACGCGCGTCTCGGGGCTGTTGAACTTCAGGTCGGCATCGGCCATCTTGAACACCGGATTTTCGTGTACACGCTGCAGGAACACCGGCAGCACCTCTTGTAGTTTTTCGGTGCTTGTGGCCTGTATCACATACTGGATGGGCATACTGCCACGACGGCCACCGAACGATGATTGCTGCTGAACAAAGGCTCTTGCCTTGGTTTTGCTGCCGATGGCTGTTGTCAGCTTCTCGGCTACCTGCATCTGCGAGTAGTTGCGCTGGTCGATGTCTTTTAGTGTTATTCTTATGTTACCGCCGCCGTTTGACACGCGTGAGGTAACAGAGACTGCATCGGGGACAATGGAGTCGACAAGTTGTGTGATATCCTCGGTGTAGTCGCGCATATATTCATAGCTGACGCCCTCGGCTCCGCGTGTGTTTATGGTTATCTGTGAACGGTCCTCCATTGGTGCCATCTCGGCAGGGATTTTATTCCATAGGTAGCCAATGAGTACAAACATTGCGAGCAGTATGGGGATTGCTATCCAGCGTGCTTTAAGGAACACGTTGAGCGATTTGTAGTAGATGTTGTTCAGTCCATTAAAGAATGGCTCAGTCTTGCGGTAGAGCCACTTTTGCTCTTTGCGGCGCTTTAGCAGCTTGGTGGCAATCATTGGGGTGAAGGTTAGCGCCGCAAATGATGAGATGACAACCGAACCTGCTACCACAAAACTAAACTCGCGGAACAGGCGACCGCTGGTACCCTCCATAAACACGATGGGGAGGAACACGGCGATTAGGGTTATTGTTGTTGAGATAACGGCAAAGAATATCTCCTTTGAGCCTTCGATGCCGGCTTTTAGCGGCCTCATTCCCTGCTCGATGCGTATGTAGATGTTCTCGGTCATCACAATGGCATCGTCGACCACAAGACCAACCGATAGCACTATGGCGAGCATTGTGAGCACGTTGATTGAGAACCCTGCAATGTACATTACAAAGAATGCTCCAATGAGTGATACTGGGATTACAATGCAAGGAACCAGTGTCACGCGCCAGTCGCGCAAGAAGAGGAAAATGATGATGATAACAAGGATAAAGGCTTCGTAGATTGTGCTCTTTACCTCGTCGATTGATGCACGAATGAACTTTGTACTGTCAAAGCCGTATGTGTACTCAATGTCCTCGGGCAGGTCTTTTTTCATCTGCTCCATTCTTGTGTACACAGCGTCGGCAATCTCAATGTGGTTGGCTCCCGGCTGCGGAATTACTGCTACACCCACCATTGGAACGCCGTTCATCTTCATATAGCTCTTGAGGTCGGCCGGGCCGAGCTCGGCGTGTCCCACGTCGTTTATGCGGATGATGTTTCCGCCGCTTTTCTTCAGAATAATATTGTTGAACTCGTCGGCTGTGTGCATTTGTCCCATTGTGCGCAGTGTCAGCTCAACGGTGTTGCCCTCGATGCTACCCGATGGCAATTCTACATTCTCCTGTGTGATGGCGTTCTTTACGTCTACCGGTGTGAGGCCGTGGGCTGCAAGCTTTGTGGGGTCGAGCCATATTCTCATTGAATAGCGTTTCTCTCCCCATATTTGCACGCTGCTGACGTCGGGGATTGTCTGCAACTGCTCCTTTACGGTGAGGTCGGCAATTTCGCTCAGCTCAAGCAACGAGCGGTTGCTGCTCTGTATTGCAATCATCAGGATTGGTGTTGCGTCGGCATCGGCCTTTGACACTGTTGGGGGGTCGCAGTCGCGTGGCAAGAAACGTTGTGCACGCGACACTTTGTCGCGAACGTCGTTGGCGGCAGTCTCAAGGTCTACCGATAATTCAAACTCCACTGTGATGCGGCATTGTCCCTGCTGGCTGACGCTGGATATTGAGCGTATGCCCGGGATACCATTGATGTTCTGCTCCAAAGGCTCGGTTATTTGGCTCTCAATGACGTCGGCGTTTGCACCGGCGTAGCTACACGATACCGAGATGATGGGGTTGTCTACCGAGGGGTATTCGCGCACACCAAGGGTTTTGTAGCCGATAATACCGAAAATAATTATTATGATGGTGAGCACCGTGGCAAGAACGGGGCGACGGATACTCAGTTCGGATATATTCATATGACAGTTTTTTTGTGTGCGTTACTCAAAACTTTCAATGTTCACTGCTGAACCTTTGCGTAGCTGCAATGTTCCCGATGTGAGAATTGTATCGCCGCTGTGTAGGCCTTCGAGAATTTGCACTTCGGCATCGGTGCGCAGGCCTATGAGCACGTCAACGGGCTCGGCTTTGCCGCTGCGGTAAACAAATACTTTGTTTTTGCCCATCTCGGGGACAATGGCTTCGGCCGGCACTGAGATTGCGTCGGTAATCTCCTTTTGCTTGAGTCTGATGCCGGTGTATTGTCCGGGCATAAGCATCTGGTCGCTGTTGTCGTAAATGGCGCGAACGGTGAGGTTGTGTGTCTCGGGGTCGAGGCTTGACTCTGTTGCATAAACCTGTGCTGCGAACGGGGTGGTGTAGCCGTCGACATTAAAGGTGAGGTTTGTGCCTTTCTTGACGTCTCTTGCGTATCGCTCCGAGACGGTAAATTCAACCTTGATGGGTGTGATTGATGTGAGTGTAGCGACGATTGTCGAGGGTGATGCGTATGCTCCCACACTAACCTGACGCAAGCCGATTATTCCGTTAAAAGGCGCGCGCAACTCGGTCATCTTAATCTGTGCTTTCACCTGCTCAATATCGGCGTTCAGCGTGGCCAGCTCTGTGTTTACAATCTCAAGCGCCTCTTTACTCACAGCGTCGCGCTGTAACAGTGTGCTCTGACGATAGACGCGCTCTTGTGCAAGCGGAACCTGTGCCTCGAGGCGCGAGAGCTGTGCCTGCAACTGTGAGTCGTTGACCTTTGCCAACAATGTACCCTCTTCAACGTATGTTCCCTCTTTGAAGAATATATCGGTTATCTTGCCCGATGTTTCAAAGGTTAGCTGCACCTCTTCGTCGGGCACGAGCTTACCCACTGTCAATATTTCATCGGTGAGTATCTGTGGCTTCAGAATTTTTGCCGTTACATTCAAAACTTTTTTGTTGCTCTTGACTGGTGCTTTGTCGGCTGTGGCAAGCTCCTCGTTCTGTCGTGGCATTAATTGGTAGTAACCGAAAATTGATGCTCCGATGGCAATTGCTGCCACAAATCCCCATTTGAGATACTTCTTCATTGCTTTTTGTATATTTGATAATATTTTTTGACTGTTTATTTGCAAAAAGGTTTAAAATTGTGCCTCTTTAATCTGTTGGCATATACAGGCCTCGGGTTAAAATTGACACTTTTCAAAAACGTTGCAAAAATAGTAAAAAAATAGCTGTTATAAAAGTCTTGAGGCTGTTGCCTTTGCTTTGATTGTAAAAAGTTTTTCGTTTTTTTGTTGTAAACAATTGATATTTTTTGCACTCGCGGTGAAATATTACTATATTTGCAAAGTTTTTCAAGAAGATAATAGTTTAATTTTTAAAAAATAACATTTATGATTAATGCTCAAGACATTAAAATAGGAACAGCAATCCGTATGGATGGCAAGTTGTATTTTTGTATCGATTTCTTGCACGTAAAACCCGGTAAGGGCAACACTTTTATGCGCACAAAACTCAAAGACGTTGTTGATGGCTATGTATTGGAGCGTCGTTTCAACATCGGTGAGAAACTTGAGGATGTACGCGTTGAGCGCCGTCCTTATCAGTATCTCTATCAGGAGGGTGCTGAGTATGTATTTATGAATCAGGAGACCTTTGAGCAGGTGAACATTGCTGCCGAGCAGATTAATGGTGTTGCATTTATGAAGGAGGGTATGACACTTGAGGTTGTTACAGATGCCTCAACAGAGACAATCCTTTTTGCCGATATGCCTGTTAAGGTTGTATTGGAGATTACATACACCGAGCCCGGTCTAAAGGGTGACACTGCTACCAACACAACAAAGCCTGCTACTTTGGAGACAGGTGCCGAGATTCGTGTGCCTCTCTTCATCAACGAGGGTGAGTTGGTTGAGGTTGATACTCGTGACGGTTCTTACGTTGGCCGTGTGAAGGCTTAATAAGGGCCTTTTAAAGCAAGCCTTGTCTAATCTCTTTTGATGGGCAAGATTGATTTTTAATAAATAAAAAACAAAGATTTGTTATACTCTATAATTGTCCCTGTTTACAACAGGCCCGGCGAGGTAAAGGAACTGCTCGACAGCCTGATGGCTCAGACGGTAAAACCATTTGAGTTGCTGATTATAGAGGATGGCTCAAAAGAACGATGTGACCATTTGCTTGGTCACTATCGTTCTTTTTTTACTATCCACTATTTTTATAAGGAGAACTCTGGACGTAGCGAGACACGCAACTATGGTATGCAAAGAGCAAATGGCGATTATCTGTTGTTCTTTGACTCTGATGTGATACTGCCTCCGACATATTTTGAGATGCTTGAGGCTGAGATGGCAAACGATTATGCCGATTGCTTTGGAGGCCCTGATGCTGCCGATAGCTCTTTCTCGGATATGCAAAAGGCGGTGAGCCACGCAATGACCTCTTTTTGGACAACCGGCGGTATTCGCGGAGGCAAGGCTGTGATGGAGAAATTTTGTCCTCGAACCTTTAATATGGGCTTCTCGAAAAAGGTCTATGAGACGGTGGGGGATTTCAAGGATATGATGGGTGAGGATATTGACCTCAGCATACGCATACGCAATGCCGGCTTTAAAATTCGTCTGATACGTCCTGTGTTTGTCTATCACAAACGTCGCATTGATATGAGCCGCTTTTTTAAGCAGGTGAATAACTTTGGTCAGGCAAGAATATGGTTGCAAATTCTGCACCCCGGCTCGTTGAAGATTGTGCACACTGCGCCGGCGCTGTTGCTTGTGATGGGTGTTGCCCTGCTTGCGGCATCGTTCTTCTGTCCGTGGCTGTTGTTGTTACCCTTGCTGTATGCATTGCTCATTTTTACCGACTCTCTCTTTAAGAACAAGAGTTTGAAGGTGGCGCTGTTGTCGGTGGTGGCAGCGGCTGTGCAGATTGTGGGCTATGGAACGGGCTTTATTAAGGCGCTGTGGTTCAAAATGATACTCAAACAGCCGCTTGAAACAAAGAAGAGTTTGACAAAGATATATAACAGAGGATGATGGCAGAGGATAGGCTGAAAAAGAGCATAAAGGAGTGGGCACTCGATGATCGTCCGCGCGAGAAAGCTATGAAGAACGGCATCTCTACATTGAGTAAGTCGGAGCTGTTGGCAATTCTTGTGGGCTCGGGAAACGATGAGGAGAGTGCTGTCGACCTTATGAAACGTGTTCTCGACTCTTGCGGCAACAGTATCTCGGAGCTTGCAAGACTGTCGGTGGATGACCTCTGTTCCTTCAGGGGAATAGGCCCGGCAAAGGCTATAAGCATTGTTGCTGCT
Source organism: Bacteroidaceae bacterium (assembly GCA_045647745.1). Taxonomy (GTDB): domain Bacteria; phylum Bacteroidota; class Bacteroidia; order Bacteroidales; family Bacteroidaceae; genus HGM04593. The sequence continues at coordinate 19,271 of JAZRMQ010000005.1, forward strand.
TGTGAACTCTGGAAACGTCGCGAGGATGATGCTGCCGAACAGCAGTGCATAACATCGTCACGCGATTTATACAAATATTTTCATCCTATACTTTGCGATTCACCGGTGGAACGCTGCTATGTGATGTTGCTCAACAGAATGAATCGTGTCATTGACCACGTTCTTATTGGAACAGGTGGTCTCACAGCTACGGTTGTCGATATTCGCCTTGTGATACGCGAGGCTTTAATGAAACGTGCCACAACAATAGCTTTGTGTCACAACCACCCATCGGGGAATATAAAACCAAGCCGCGAGGATGATAAACTCACTGAAAATCTTGCTCAGGCGTGCAAGGTGATGAACATACGTCTGCTCGACCACATTGTGCTCACCGATGGTGCTTATTTTAGTTATAACGATGAGGCTCGCCTCTAAAAAAGAGATGATGAAATGGAAAAGTTTGAAATAGAAGAGAAAATCGTTGAAATGATAAAAACAGTGTACGACCCCGAAATACCTGTTAACATATATGACCTTGGGCTTATCTATCGCATTGAAGTGAGTGACGATTTTATGGTTGATATTGATATGACACTCACTGCTCCCACTTGTCCTGCTGCTGATTTTATGATGGAGGATGTGAGAATGAAAGTGGAGTCTATCGATGGAGTGAAAGCCTTGAACCTAAATCTTGTCTTTGAGCCCGAGTGGAGTCAGGAGTTGATGACCGAGGAGGCAAAACTCGAGCTTGGCTTGCTTTGAAAACTTTTCTTTTATGAAAAAGATATATATCCTCTCCGATGTTCATCTTGGCTCTTGGGCTATAGAGCATCGTCGCACACACGAGCGCAGGCTTGTGTCGTTCCTTGACAAAATAAAGAACGAGGCGGCGGCAGTCTATTTGCTTGGTGATGTGTTCGACTTTTGGTACGAGCATCGCTATGTTGTACCCAAGGGGTTTACACGCTTTTTGGGTAAAATATCTGAACTGACCGACAAGGGTGTCGAGGTGCATTTTTTTACCGGCAATCACGACCAGTGGTGTCTTGATTATTTTGAGAAAGAGTGCGGTGTGACAATACATCGTGAGCCTTGCCTTGTGGAGCTTTACGGCAACGAGGTATTTCTTGCGCACGGCGATGAGTTCTCTAAAGAGAGGGGGTACAAGGTATTGCGCGCGATGTTCCGCAGCCGCTTTTTGCGTTGGTTGTTCTCAATGGTGCACCCTCGTTGGAGCATTTGGATGGGGCACAGATGGGCAAAACACAGTATGGTACAGCACAAGGTGAAGGGCGACACTCCTTTTTTGGGTGCCGACAAGGAGGATTGTGTGGTTTTTGCCCGTGAATATCTCAAAAAACACGCTTCGGTCGATTGCTTTATCTTTGGTCATCGTCACATTGATGTGGATTTACCATTGAGCGAGGGCTCGCGTTGTATCTTCCTCGGCGATTGGATTTCTACATTCTCCTACGTTGTTCTTGATGGAAAGACAATAGAACGCAAATATTTTGTTGAGGGCGAAAGCAAAGACCTGTAATGATTAAAAGGCAAATGCCTTGTAGATAGGTGGTTGACAACGGCTTTTGCTGCTTCTTTTTTTGATAATTGAACACAATACAGTTTAAAAATATTATTATGAAATTTACCCCCCCCACTTATAAACAATTGATTATCAATTGCTTGGGAATTTTGACGAGGCCAATAACCGGTCAATTGGCTTATTTTGTTCTGCTGTATGTACTTTTGACAATACCTGATATTTATTATTTGGCATTTCATTCTTTTCTGCCAATATCACGCTCGTTGCTTGGTCTTTTTTTAGTATATATATTATCGTTGCCGGTTATCTTTTTGCCGTCTTCTTTTCGTAGATACTACAAGAATGCGCTTGTCGTATTTGCAGTTTTTTTGTTTATCGTGAATATTTATTTGCTATTGTTGTATAATGAAACTTTTGAAACAATCAATAAGGACGCTTTATCAGCTATTTTGGCAACTAACCCAGAGGAATCTGTTGAGTACATAAAAGTGTATTTTACGATAGACAAGCTGTTTTCTGTATCAGTATTTATTTCTGCTGTTTTTTTATTGTATTACTGTTTAAGGAAGCTAAGCTTCAGGTGGAACAATATTGGCAGGTTGCTTGTGTTAGTGTTATTACTTACATCTACTTTGGTATCATTTAAGCAATTATATAAGATAAAAGAGGGTAATTGGTATTTTATGTTAACAAATAAATGCCCCGATCTTTGTGATTATATGCAGAATCCTGAGGTTGTATGTGATGATGATGTCAACAATGTGGTGCTTGTAATTGGTGAAAGCTTTACAAAATTCCATAGTTCTCTATACGAGTATGAGAAGATGACAAATCCTTTATTGGGTAAGCTAAAAAGTGATAGCTCTCTGTTAGTATATGAAAATATAACGTCAGCTTGTGTGACAACAATACCATCAATGAAGTCGATAATAATGTCGTATACAGATAGTATGAGTGATAGCATTGAATGGTATAGATGCTTAACTCTTATTGAGGTGATGCAAAAAACCGGTTATAAAACCTATTGGCTGTCTAATCAATCAAAGACGGGTATCTATGATAATGAGGTTGGGCGTTTTGCCGATCTTTGTGACGAACAGGTCTTTATTGGCGATAAACATAGTGGTTTGCGCCGAGCAAATAAAGATGAAGAACTTTTGCCGGTGTTGGAAAAATGTATGCACGATTCGTGCTGCTCAAAATTTATAATCTTACACTTGATGGGCTCTCACGCTGATTACGCTCAACGCTATCCAATCGAGTATAGTAAATTTAAGGCCGAAGATTATGCTCTTTCTCATCCGCATTTGCCGGAGGAAAGTAGAACTATGCTTTCAGAATATGACAACTCTGTGCTTTACAATGATTGGGTTATCAATGAGGTGGTTAGAAAGTTTGAGAATACAGATGCTGTCGTTGTTTATTTTTCCGATCACGGTGAGGATGTCTACCGCTCTTCTGATGTTTTTTGTGGCCATGCTACAAAACTGGACGAAAATCATAAAAGTGTTGTTCAGCAGATACCTTTTATGGTATACACCTCGCCTCTTTTCCGCGAGAAACACTCCGAACTACAACAGCGAATTGAGAGTGCTGTGAGTCGTCCTTATCGCACCGATAGCGTAATGTATACAATTATGGACGTTGCGGGGGTAGAGACGGTAAATGGTGTTTCTTACAAGCATAAAAGCTTGTTTAAGTGACGGCATTTTATTGGGGTACAATTCTGTCTGTGTATATCATTTTTGTTCTGCCGTAATCCTTTTGTGGAATATCATTCCAATTGTTTATTGTGTAAATGGCAAAGTTGAAATCTGTAAATATTGATGCGGCCCTGAGAATACCATATTGAAATGCTCCGGGATGTGTGGCTATCCATTTAATCTTATGTCCGCGATGCAGAAAATGTAGTAATAGATGGTCTTCTATTCCTCTTCTAAAGTCTGAGGCAAGCCTAGAGTATAAAACACGAAAATATCCTTGGGAGCAAAGTATATTATATTCCGGGTAATTGAACGCTTCTACAACCATTCTCTGTTTTAGGTTTGGGAAATTTTGTTCAAGAATTTCGGGATTAGAAATCTTGTCAGTGACCAAATATAGAGTTTCGTTATCTATAAATATCTGATTGATTTGTTCAGCAGTTAATGGAGTGTACTTGCCGTGAATAATACGTTGTTGAAATTCTTCAAGGCTTGGAATTGTGTCTTTTTTGTGGGGGTTACCTGTAATTCTATTAAATTCCTCCCAATCGTGAACTGCCACGAGTACGCTATCGGCTGTTAGTGCTAAATCAATTTCTATATATTTATATCCACGTTCAATAGATTGTTTTATAGCCTCCAATGAGTTTGTATATATGTGGCCTTCTATTTCTCCACCGGCGTGAGCTATAAGTTCTATATCCTGTTTTTTGTCATTGCTACACGATGAAGATAGGAGTAGTGTGAATATTACAAATATAGGTAATATAATATTGTATTTACGTGTACTGTAAAATCCCATACCTTGCAGAATTATTTTGTAGTTAACAAATACCCAAACTTAAGCTCAATGCCTACCGCGCGTTGTAGTTCAACCCAAGCGACGGCCTTGCCAAAGAGGGCGTTGATATACTGCTCGCGCATCTCACTCTCGTTGCGCTCTACAATGAGGTAGTCTAAAAACGGAATTTCGCCCATTTCATAAGCTTTTCTTTTGCTGTCGACAACTTGCTGCATATCACTCAACATTGCACTCGAAAAGGTCTCGCTCTGCTTTGTGGCGTAGATAAAATTGTTGTAGGCTTGCATCACCTCGGCTGTCACCAGCAGACGTGCCTCTTCAATCTCTATATTTGCTTGTTTTACCAAAAGTTCGTCCTGCAGGCGTGCTCCTTTGTTAAGATTTGAGAATTTTAGCGGGACTGCAACTCCTGCTTTTATGGTTGTAAAGTTGGGGTCGGCAATATTATACGTCGCTCCAAGGACAACGTCAAGCTCGGGACGGCGCTGTGCTTTGTTGAATTTTTGTGCAGCAATGGCAATGTCGGCATTGCTGAGTGCCACGACAAGGTCGGCACGATGCTTTAATGCAGTCTCGGTGTATTGCTCTATTGTAGCAGCCTGCTCTGTAAGCTCTAATGTGCCTGCTCCGTTAAGTTCTTCGGCATTGGTGATGTCGCCCATATAATAGCCTAGCTTTATGGCGCTATTGTGTAGTTCGGCTTCGGCTGCCAGCTTTGTGTTTTTTGCAACGCTTTGTGCCATACGGCTCTCGAGCCAGTCGCTTTGCGCAATATCGCCACGCATATATCTCACGCTGTCGTTGCCGGCCACTTCGCTGAGGTCGTTGTATATTGCTGTTGACTCCTCGAGCAGCATTTTCGCGCGCAGGTGTTCAAGATAGGCGATGGTGGCGTCGGCGCGGAAATTGCGCATATACTCCTCTAATAGCGCAACAACCTGTGTGCGTTCGCTCTCGGCAAGGTCAATGCGGCTACGGCGCACGCCGAACGTGAATGTGCGGCTCAACTCAAGCTCTATGCCTTGCCCAAGCCCTTTATTCCAGTCCTCGTTGTTGGTGTATGTGAGTGCGATGCTTGGGTCGTTGTAGACCTTGCTGCTCTTTACTGTTGCATCGGCAATCTCAATATCCATTCTTTTGGCTGTGAGGGCGATATTGTTCTTCAATACACGCTCCATATATTCGCTGTATGAAAGATTTTGTGCCGAGGCGTTTGCGAAGGTCAATATTATTGTGAGTAGAAAAAGGGCTTTTTTCATCGTGTTTTTTTGTTACAGATTAATTGTTGCTTGGTGTCAGACCTATTTTTGCTGCACACTCAATTATGAACTGCAGTGCTGCGTCGTGCTCGTTCGGGATTACTCCGTCGAGAATGGCGTCTTTTACTGCGCTTTTTAGCGTTCCGACCTCGGCGCAGGGGCCTAGGTTGAATATTTGCATAATCTCCTCGCCATTTACCGGTGGTTGGAAATTGCGTATGCGGTCCTTCTCCTCAATGTCTTTTAGTTTTTGACGCACTATCTGAAAGTTGTTGAGGAACTGTTTTTTGCGGACTTCGTTCTTTGAGGTTATATCGGCTTCGCACAATATCATCAGGTCGTCAATGTCGTCGCCGGCATCGAACAGCAAGCGGCGCACAGCCGAGTCGGTGACTTCGTCGTCGGCAATGGCAATGGGGCGCATATGCAGTGAGACAAGTTTTGCCACGTAGCGCATCTTTTCGTTCTGTGGCATCTTGTAGTCGCGGAACAGCTTTAACACCATCTTTTCGCCAACAATATTGTGGTTATGGAATGTCCACTTAAGGATGGGGTCCCAGCGCTTGGTCTTTGGCTTGCCAATGTCGTGCAGGAGCGCTGCCCAGCGCAGCCACAGGTCGTTTGTGTTCTTTGCTATATTGTCAAGCACCTCGAGAGTGTGGTAAAACATCTCTTTGTGGCTGTATCCGTTGCGTGTTTCAACGCCTTGCAATGCTGTTAGCTGCGGAAATATAATCTCGAGCAATCCGCAACGGTCGAGCTCGATAAATCCCTTTGATGGCACGGGTGAGAGCAGAATTTTGTTAAGCTCGTCGTTTATTCTCTCGCGCGAAATTATTTTTATACGCTCTTTATTGTCGCACAGCGCTTGAAAGGTCTCCTCTTCAATGTGAAAATTGAGCTGTGTGGCAAAGCGTATGCAGCGCATCATTCTCAAGGGATCGTCGCTGAATGTTATGCCCGGTTCTAATGGTGTGCTTATTATGCGGTCTTCAAGGTCGAGAATACCATCGAATGGGTCGACAAGTTCGCCAAAGCGGGCTGCATTGAGGCAGATTGCCATTGCGTTTATTGTAAAGTCACGGCGGTTCTGGTCGTCCTCGAGTGTGCCGTCCTCAACAATGGGGTTGCGTGAATTGTGGCTGTAGCTCTCTTTGCGTGCTCCCACAAATTCAATCTCGTGCTCCTTGTATTTTACCTGCGCTGTTCCAAAAGTTGCATATACGGCAAGATGTGCTCCCTTGCCTAGCTTTTTGCTGAATGCACGTGCCATCTCAATGCCTTTGCCCACCACAACAACGTCAATATCGGTAGATGGGCGTTCAAGGAAAATGTCGCGTACGTATCCGCCAACAACATAACACTCCACACCTAACTCATCGGCGGTCTCTGATATTTTGCGAAAAATAGGTGTGTCGAGCAGTTTGCAAAGTTCTTCTCTTGTCGGCTTGTACATTGTTGTGCAATTTTTGTGTTTGTAAAGATACTCAATTTGGCGCTATTTATAAAATGATACTCGTTAAAACTGTTCAATAAAAGCCGCTGATGCGTAAAAAAAATCATACAATGCCACAAATAACGATTATAAAATGCTACTTTTGTAGAAATATGTAATTGTATTATGGGGAATTTGATAAAAAACGGTACTTTTCTTTTGTTTGCTATTGCAACACTCTTTATATGCTCCTGTGTTTCAAATGTTGAAGAGCCTGCCGAGGGATTGCTTGCCCGCGCCCGTGCTGAGTATGACGAGGGTAGATATAATAATGCTCGCATTTTGCTCGATAGCATTAAGATTGTGTCGCCCAAGGCTTATAAGACTCGGCGTGAGGCCGAGAAACTGCGTCGCGATGCTATGATAAAGGAGAATGAGCGCAATGTGGAGTTCTTTGAGAGTGAGTTGCAGTCGCTGGTTGCTGTGCGCGACTCAATGGCAACAGCTTTTGTTTTTAATAAGGATAAACGCTATCAGAGCAACGGGTATTATACTGTGCCTTCACAGGATATTGCATTGAATGTCTATAATAATTTTCTGCGTGCTTGTGTTTATGAAGATGGTACGATGTATTTAACATCTTTCTATCGCGGAAAAAGCATAAGACACAAAGCGGTGAAGCTCTCGTCGGGCGAGACATTTGTCTCTTGCGACAAGCCCTTCCTCGAACGAAATTTCAAGGATTTGGGAGTGAATAATGAGCGCCGAGATTATAAATATGGCGAGGATGCAGGGTTGGTGGATTTTGTTGTTGCAACTCAAGGAGCAATAGAGGTTGAACTTTCCGGCTCAAAAGGCAATGCCACTTATACCTTGCGTAACTCTGACGCCGTTGCCATACGTAGCCTGCTGGAGTTCTCGCAAGCTATTGTCGCTGTTAAAAAGGCTGAGGCGATGCTTGATGAGTCTCGCTATATGCTCGATTTCTTGAAAAGAAGCGAAGCGCGTTCGGCTACCGTTGCCGAGTAGTGGCAGTCGCAAATGTATAAAACAAGAACTCCACCGCATTTGCGGTGGAGTTCTTGTTTGTATTATAGCGATACTCTATTATTTCAAATTCTTTACAATATCGTAAGTGTCGCTTGCAATCATAAGCTCCTCGTCTGTTGGGATAAGCAATACCTTAACCTTTGAGTTAGGAGTAGAGAGCACAGCCTCTTCGCCACGCATTTTTGCATTAACCTCTTTGTCGAGCTCAACGCCAAGGAACTCAAGGCCCTCAAGTGCAGCCTCGCGGCAATCCTGCTGGTTCTCACCAACACCACCCGCAAAGATGATAATGTCAACACCGCCCATAGCTGCAGCGTAAGCACCGATGTACTTTTTGATGCGGTAGAAGTTCATTGTATTTGAAAGCAGAGCACGTTTGTTGCCCTCGTCGGCGGCAGCCTTTACCTCGCGCATATCTGATGAAATGCCTGTGATGCCGGCAACACCAGATTTTTTGTTGAGCATATCAATTACACCCTGCATATCAAGGCCTGTCTTGTCCATAATATAAGGAATTGCACCCGGGTCAACATCGCCACTGCGTGTACCCATCATCAATCCGGCAAGTGGGGTCATACCCATTGAGGTGTCTACGCTCTTGCCATCTTTGACTGCTGCAATAGATGCGCCGTTACCAATGTGGCAGGTGATGATTTTGCTGCCCTCTGCCGGCATATTAAGCATCTCAAGAGCACGCTTTGTGATGTAGCGGTGTGATGTTCCGTGGAAACCGTAACGGCGCACGCCATACTTCTCGTAAAGCTCGTAAGGAAGAGCATACATATAAGCATAGTCGGGCATTGTCTGGTGGAAAGCAGTGTCAAATACGCCCACCTGTGGAATTTCGGGAGCAACCTCCTTGACTGCATTCACACCCTTGAGGTTAGCTGGGTTGTGGAGTGGTGCAAGGTCGTTGCAAGCCTCGAACACCTCAAGCACCTCGTCTGTGAGCAGAGTCGATGCGCTAAATTTCTCACCGCCGTGTACCATACGATGGCCCACTGCATCAATCTCGTCGATAGAGCCTATTGCACCGAATTTTTCACTTGTAAGTACGTCGAAGATGAGGCGTACACCGACTGTGTGCTCAGGAATTGACGCGAAGATAGTCTCCTTTTCACCGTTGGGGAGGTTGAACTTAATGAATGAACCCTCGAGGCCAATCTTTTCAATGCCACCCTTTGCAAGCACATTCTTTGACTCAATATCAATGAGCTGATATTTGATTGATGAACTTCCGCAGTTCAATACTAATATTTTCATATCTATAAAATGGTGTTTTTTTGATTGTTGTATTATTTCTTTGCTGCAATTGCTTGGTTAGCTGTGATTGCAATCATCATATATACATCCTCGATTGAGCAACCGCGTGAAAGGTCGTTGACGGGGCGTGCAATACCTTGGAGCACGGGGCCGATAGCCTCGGCATTACCCAAGCGCTGTACCAATTTATAACCGATATTTCCTGCACCGAGGTCGGGGAATACAAGAACGTTTGCCTTGCCTGCAACCTTTGAGCCGGGAGCTTTGCTCTGTCCGACAAATGGAACAAGTGCTGCATCGGCCTGCAGCTCTCCGTCGAGTGAAAGCTCTGGGTCGAGCTCGTGTGCGAGTTTTGTAGCCTCAACAACTTTGTCTACCATCTCGTGCTTTGCCGAGCCCTTTGTCGAGAAGCTGAGCATTGCAACGCGTGGCTCTTCAAAGCCTGCGATAGCTTTTGCTGTCTGTGCTGTACAAACGGCAATCTGTGAGAGCTGGTTAGCATCGGGCTGTGGAGTAACTGCAACGTCGGCTACAAAAAGAACGCCGTCTTCGCCATACTCCTTTGCATTTGTGATGAGCATCATAGCGCCACTCACGCAACTGATACCCGGAGTGGTTTTGATGATTTGCAATGCTGGGCGCAACACGTTACCTGTTGTGTTGAGAGCACCTGCTACCTGACCATCGGCGTCACCATTTTTGATGATGAGACAGCCAAGATACAATGGGTTGCAAACGAGTTTCTGTGCATCTTCCATTGTCATACCTTTTGCCTTGCGCAACTCAAAGAGCAGTGTTGCATACTTCTCGGCATCGGGGTTGTTCTCGGGGTCGATGATTGTAGCCTTTTCAATGTTTGCGAGGCCGTGCTTTTGTGCCAAGGCAAGAATTTCGTTCTTGTTGCCAAGAAGGATAATCTCTGCAATGCCATCAGCAACAGCTTTGTCGGCAGCTTTTAGTGTACGCTCCTCGGTACCCTCGGGGAGCACGATGCGCTGCTTGTTTTGTTGAGCGCGCTCAATCAAATTCTTAATAACATCCATAGTTTTATTTATTTAAATTTGTAAAATTTCGATTTTCTGTCTGTGGAGTGTTATCACGCAGGCATACTAAATGCAAAAATAGTGCAAACCGAATTGTTGGCAAAATAAATTCTATTTATTTTCTTTGTGGAAGCAAGATATTTTAAAAATGGTAGTATATGACGTCACGCGAGGCTCCGACATTTAATGTCGAAGCCTCGCGTGACGTGTGTAAATATATGCTCTTATGCAAGAATGTTCTTTAACTCCTCGGCTGTCACGCTCTGCTGTTCGCCGGTTGTCATATTTTTAAGAGTGATTGTGCCGTCGGTCATCTCCTGCTCGCCGATGATTGCAACAAAAGGAATTGCTTTGTTGTTGGCGTATCCCATCTGTTTCTTCATCTTGTCACTGCTTGGGAAAAGCTCGGCCGAGATACCGGCTTTGCGCAGCTCACCAATTATTTGCAGTGAGTGCATAGCCTCTTTCTCTCCAAAATTCACAAATATAACTTTTGTGGTGCTGATTGCCTCTTTGGGATAGAGGTCGAGCTGGTTCATTACGTCGTATATGCGGTCGGCACCAAACGAGATACCGACACCCGAAACGCCGTCCATCCCGAACACGCCGGTGAGGTTGTCGTAACGTCCGCCACCGGTGATGCTGCCAATGGCTACATCGAGTGCTTTTACCTCAAGGATTGCGCCTGTGTAATAGTTAAGGCCGCGAGCAAGGGTAAGGTCTACGTCGAGTGTACTTTTTATACCGACGCTTTCTATGGTGTCAAGGATAAACTGCAGCTCCTCGACGCCTTTTTCGCCTGTGGCATTGCCTTTGAGTGTTTGGGCAAGAATGTGCATCTTCTCTTCGTTGTTGCCCTGAGCCTTCAAAATAGGCAATAGCTTTTCAATAGAATCGTCGCTAATCTCTTTGCTCTTGAGCTCTGCAATGACACCGTCAAGGCCAATCTTGTCAATCTTGTCAATGGCAACGGTAATGTCTATAATTTTTTCAGGCTCGCCAATAACCTCTGCTATGCCGGCAAGAACCTTGCGGTTGTTGAGTTTTATTGCAACGCGAATGTTCAGTTTTTCAAAAACGTAATCTATGAGTTGTATGAGCTCAACCTCGTTGATGAGTGAGTTGTTGCCGATAATATCGGCATCGCACTGATAGAACTCGCGGTAGCGTCCTTTTTGTGGGCGGTCGGCGCGCCACACAGGCTGTATTTGATAGCGCTTGAAGGGGAATGTTAGCTCCTCGCGGTGCATCACTACGTAGCGTGCAAAGGGCACTGTTAGGTCGTAGCGTAGGCCTTTTTCACAGAATTTTGATGCAAGCTTTGCAGCATTGCGGCTCAACAGCTCCTCGTCGGTGAGTTTGCTGAAATAGTCGCCTGAATTCTGAATTTTGAAAAGTAGTTTATCGCCCTCTTCGCCATATTTACCCATTAGTGTCGACAGATTTTCCATTGCCGGAGTCTCAATCTGCTGAAAACCGAATAGGTGAAAGGCTTTGCGTATGGTGTCGAAAATATAATTTCTGCGGGACATCTCAATGGGTGAGAAATCCCTTGTTCCTTTAGGTATAGATGGTTTTGTTGCCATTTTTTATTAATCGCGTCTGTTCATAAAAATCATAACGTAGTAGAGCAGCGTTGCCAATGATGACAGTGCAGCAACAACGTATGTATATGCTGCCGAGCGCAGTGCTCCGCAAGCAAATTGGTGGTTTCTTGAATTTGTGATGCCCGATGATTGCAACCAAGCAAGAGCTCTGCGGCTTGCATCTACCTCAACCGGCAGGGTGACAAAGCTGAAGAGTGTTGTTGTTGCAAATAGGATAATTCCAGCTAACAGCAATCCCGGCATTGTTTCAACAAAGATTATGCCAGCGAGCAATACCCAAGTGATTATGTTCGATGAGAACGACACGATGGGAACCAATGCCGAGCGTACTTTGAGTGGTGCGTATGCTCTTGCGTGCTGAATTGCGTGTCCGCACTCGTGTGCAGCAACGGCAACAGCCGCTATGCTCGCCGAGTTGTACACTCCGCTGCTCAAATTTACGGTCTTTGTAGCAGGGTTGTAGTGGTCGGTGAGTATGCCCGGGGTGCTGGTTACCTTTACATCGTATATGCCATTGTCGCGTAACATCTTCACGGCAACGTCATAGCCGGTCATTGATACCGGCATTTTTGAGTATTTTTCGAATTTGCTCTTTAGGTTAGCCTGTACAATGTAGCTCAATATTGAGATACCGATAAAGATTATCAGGTAGGTGAAATCGTATGTCGCACCACCGCCATAGACTGCCTGCTGTGCAAAGTTTATCGCTGAAAAAATCATAATTCTCTTTTAGATAGAACGTGTGATAGTCTGGTCGCGGTCGGGGCCTATTGACAAATACTTCACAGGCACGCCAAGCTCCTTCTCAAGGAAAGCAATATACTCTTTGAATGCCTGTGGAAGTTCCTCCTCGCTTCTTAGCTTGGTGAGGTCGGTCATCCAGCCCTTGATTTCTGTGTATACAGGCTCAACGCCCTCAATGTCGTATGGCAGGTGTGTCAGTGTCTCGCCATTCTTTTTGTATGCGATACAAGCCTTGATTGTGGGGAAAGTGTCAAGCACGTCGCTCTTCATCAATATAAGATGAGTTACGCCATTTATCATTATGGTGTACTTTAGGGCAACGAGGTCAATCCATCCGCAACGGCGCTCACGGCCGGTAACAGCACCATATTCGTGGCCTCTGTCGCGCATCTCCTTGCCATCCTCGTCAAAAAGCTCTGTGGGGAATGGTCCTGAACCTACGCGTGTGCAGTAGGCCTTGGTGATACCATAAACATTGCCAATTCTGTTGGGGGCAACACCCAAGCCGGTGCAAGCACCTGCGCAAACAGTGTTTGACGATGTAACAAATGGGTAGCTACCAAAGTCAATATCGAGCATACTGCCCTGTGCTCCTTCGCAAAGGATAGACTTTCCTTCGTTCATAAGGTCGTTGATTAGCTGCTCGCTGTCAATGAGACGGAACTTCTTAAGATACTCGATAGCTGCAAGCCACTCCTGCTCGATAGCTTCAATGTCGTAGCTGTAGTTCATATCTTTCAATATCTGCTCGTGACGGCCCTTTGCTTGAGCATACTTCTGCTCAAAGTTCTCAAGAATGTCGCCCACGCGCAAACCATTGCGGCTGATTTTGTCGGTGTATGTGGGGCCGATGCCCTTACCTGTTGTACCCACCTTTGCATCGCCCTTGGCAGCCTCGTATGCGGCATCGAGCACGCGGTGTGTTGGCAGGATAAGGTGTGCCTTCTTTGAGATATAAAGGTTTTTTGTAAGGTCGTAGCCCGCCTCGATAAGGCTCTCGGCCTCGCCTTTGAAAAGTGCAGGGTCAAGCACCACGCCGTTGCCTATGATATTTACTTTTCCTCCTTGGAATATGCCCGATGGTATTGAACGCAAAACGAATTTTTTGCCATCGAATTCCAATGTGTGGCCGGCGTTAGGGCCACCTTGAAAACGCGCAACAACATCATAATTTGGTGTTAGCACGTCAACGACTTTTCCTTTTCCTTCGTCACCCCACTGGAGTCCTAATAGTACATCAATGTTCTGTTTCATTGTTATTTACTTTTTGTCAGCCTTGCCTTACGTCTCTTGACTGCCTGATGGCATTTGTTGCAGAGCCCGTGAAGGTGTAGCGAGTAATGGGTTAAATGAAATTTTTTTATATTTTTTATTACGTTGTCTGTTATGTTAATGTTGCTCAGCTCGGTGACCTTGCCACATTTTGTGCAAATGGTGTAGGCTTTTGCCGTTCCGTAGCATTTTTCATATTTCGAGATTGCCCCGAACTGGTGGTGTGTCACAAGGTTCGCTTTAATAAGCATTGTTATTGTGTTGTATATGGTGGCACGGCTCACACGGAACTTGCTCTTCTCGAAGTGTTCCATCAACTCTTTTATTTCAAAACTGCCGTTGATTGAATAGATTGCATCAAGGATTGCAAAACGCTCGGGTGTGCGCCGGCATTTGTTCTCCTTCAGATATTCAGTAAATATCTGGTTTGCAATTTCCACAATCCTGCTACTGTCCATATTTCACAAATTCTGCAAAAAGAGTGCCGGTTGCCGGGCTTTTGCAGCAAACAAAGCCCTCTTTGCAGTTTCAACACACAAAGTTATTGTTTATTTTTATATTATAGTAAATAATCGGGTTTAAATTTCTATAAAAAGTCCGAAATAAACAAAACTATTCCTTGTAGACACACAAAAGGCGTGCCGCGGCACGCCTTTTGTGTGTTATTCAAAGCTCTCCAGCAGAGCTGTCAGGTTTGTGGATTTACTATTTTTGTTTGTGATGGCAATCTTTAATCTTGTGACAGCCTCGGGAAAGTTGTCAAGATAGTTGCCAATGGCGTTGAGCGCACATTTTGTTGTTATATTTTGCGGCTCTTGCTCAATGAACGATATTGCGCAGTCAAAGAATTTCTGCTCCTGCTCGTTGCTTGGCGCTGTTCCGTGGCGTGCAAGGTGCGAGATTGTTAAGAAACCGCAGTATCCGAACAAGCCATCCTCTTTTTTCACCCATTGTACAGCCTTTTCCCACGCATCGGGCAATTTGCATAGCAGGTGCATTGCAAGCTGGTCGGCAATCTCTGTGAATTTGGTCTCTTCAATCCACTGGTCGGCAACCTCGCAATATCCGCTCTCGGGCATCAGGAAAATCGCTAACATCTTGCACTCTCTGATATTATCCTGCCACAGAGTGTTTGCAAGCTCCTTGCTCTTTTCGTGAGTGTTGGCAATGCCCTTCAGGCGCGGAATTTCCACTCCGAAATTTATTTTGTAATCAAGCCCCTGACGGCGCTGAAGCGTTGATACAATGCCGTTCATTGAGAGACGGAGCGATTTTTTTATATCCCGAACCTCATCGAGTATATTGCTTTCCATCTTTTGGGTCACTTGGTTATTGTGTGCTTTCTGCGGTAGTTGTTAGGAGTCTCGCCAACAATGCGGTAGAACGACGCATAGAAGGATTGACGGTTGGCAAAGCCCACAAGCTTGCCAATCTCCTCGATGGTCATCTCTTGGAAACGCTTGTCTGTGAGTTTGTGCTGCGCCTCTTTTATGCGATATTCGTTTATCAGACACGAAAAATTGGTGTTGAAACGGGAGTTTATTACCGCCGAGATATATCTTGTGTTGGTGCCCAACTCAGCAGCGAGTTCCTTTGCTGAAAAATCCTTATTACGGTAACGCTTGTCAACGATTATTATGTTTAGAATTCTGTCATACAACTCATCGGCTAATTCGGCACGAATCAGCGAACGATATGCTGCATTTTTCTCCTGTTTTTCCCTAATGTTATAGGGAGTAGATGTGTTCTCTGTCATAATGGCTGTTTTTCAATGTTCCCCCAAATGTACAACCAAATTTTATAAAAAATAGTTTTTTTATGTTTTTTGTTCAGTTTTATCCTGTTTTTTGGAAAAACAATAGCCTGTTTGTAAGCTTTTTTTCACAAAGAGAGGTGTCTATTTTATCTTTATTACACTATCGTCGGCTCCCAATCGAACAGCTTTCTCGCGGCATTTGCGTGCTGCATCTTTTTTGCCCATCTTTTCGTAGATAATGGCCTGCAGTATATAATTGTTTGCGTTGTTTGGGTCGATGCTGATAGCCTTCTCCAAATCAATCATAGCCAACTCGTTGTGTCCGCGTTCTCTTTCAAGGTTGCTGCGTGCGATGTAAAGTTCTGCAATGCCCGGGTACTCCTCAATCATTGCCGAGAGAATCATAAGGCACTCATCGTATCGTTTCTCTTTTTGGTATAACATTGCAACGCCTAGGCGTACACTCAAATTGTCGGGAATCCACCATTGCAGCTGCTTGTAATCCTCCCACGCTTTGTCATATTGCCCTGTATTTGTGTATATGTGGGCTCTGCACAGCAAGGCTCCAGTGTTGCTGGGCTCGTGCTGCAGTAATTTGTTGTAGTCGTTGAGGGCCTGTTCAATGCTGTCGAGCTGCAGAAATATATTCGCACGCTGCTGCAAGAGTGTCAACTCATCGGGCGCAATATCCAATGCTTTGTCATACTCTTTCAATGCTTTTTGAAGGTTGTTGAGCATTTGGTACGAATAGGCAAGGTTGGCAAGAGCGTAGACCTTCTCGTTGTTGTTGGTGCTGTATGCCACGGCCTCCTCAAAGCTTGCGGCCGCCTTTGTATAGTCATTGTTTTTTATATGCTCAATACCTCTTTTACACACATTGTTATAATTCTGTGCTGTCACAGCAAAGGTAATGAGCAGTAGTGTTAAGGATAGTATGCTTCTCATCAAGTGAAATGTTTTTCTTGTTTGTGTGCGAATATAATATATTTATTCATAAGCAGTTTTAAAAAACTTATTAAAATATATTAAAGCGTTGCAAAGAATGTTTTTAGTTGGCTTTTAAAAGAAAAAAGAAAATCTTGCGGCTCCAGTGCTTGATGTTTGTGAATAATTGTTGTATCTTCGCGGTGCAAATTCCGGTGCGAGACTCTTTCATTGGGTTCAGTCGGCCGGGGTAAAAGGCCTTGGTAGTTCAATGGATAGAATAAGTCTCTCCTAAAGATTAGATTCGGGTTCGATTCCCGACCGAGGTACCAGCTTTTGTGGTTAAGATAAAAAGTATCAAGGTAGCAGGGTCTGTTTCTTGATACTTTTTGTATTATTCCACCTCGTCGGGCTCTATTGTTACTTTCATTCCAATGTGGCAGTGTTTGTAGAGTGCTTTTATATCCTCGTTTCTTAGCCTTACACAACCCTCGCTGCTACGGGTGCCGATGCTCTCGGGGAAGATTGTCCCGTGAATACCAATATCGCTGAACCCCGGCACGTTGAGCCTGAAAAAGAGTGGCCCGTATGCGCCCGGACGCATCCCTTTACCATCGCGAAAATCGTGTTTCCACGATGTTGCATCGTACATCATCTTTATTTTAAATTCACCCTCAGGGGTTTTCTTGTCGCCAATCTCAGTCTTGTTGCCAAGCTTTTCGCCACAGGCGACGGGGCACGAGAATAGTGTATCTCCCTTCTCGTTGACTACATAAAGTTGCAATGCCTTTTTTGAAACGACTATCTGCTTTTGTGCAAAAGAGAGCAGTGGCAGTGCTGTTATTATTGCGGTTAATATGTATTTTCTCATTATATATATCTATCGTGTCAGTGAGAACTTTATGCTTACACCAAAATCTGTTGTTGTGGTGGGGTATGAGCTTGTCGAAATTAGCGGTATCGTCTTTTGGCGGTCGAAGTATAGGCTAAAAGAGAGCATTTTGCTATAGGCATAGTCGGCTGTAACGGAGTAGTTGAATGATTTGTTTCCGCTTGTAGCCTGTGTAGTCCCCTTGTCTATGCTTCGGCAGATAGACGATTGGTTCTTGAACGAGAAGTCGGCACGGATATTTATATCATTGCCTTTATTCTTCTGTTTGCTCTTGCTTGCCTTCTTTCCACCGCCAAACAGCTTTAAGTCCAAAATCTTGTATCCAATATTGAATGCAATCTCCTGATTTTGTGTCTCAACCATCTGTATTGCGGTGAGGCTCAGATTAATCATTCTCGATTTTATGAATTTTGCTCCCACCGTCAGGTTGTTGTTGGTTGTGACGTCAAGGCCTATGAGCGGTGAAAAACTTTCATTCACCGACACTGCTCCAATATTGTAGCGGCTGCTTGGTATTGGCAACCCTGTGGTTGTGTTGTTTACAAAGCCAATGCCACGGCTGTACTCCATATATGTTGCGTATGTGCTGTATGCTCCCACGGCGTAGACACTCTTGTAGCCGTGCTCAATGTTCACACTCTTAAAGTATTTTTCAAAGAACGGCAATTTTGAGAGTCCCGAGTATTTTATCTTCCAGTTGGGTAGCATACGCAGCATATTTGGGAAAATGTCGTTTCCGCCTATGCCTGTGTAAGCATCAAGGAATGATGGTATCATTACATCGGCCGAGTAGATATCTACGCCGCCGTTGGCCGGGTCATACTTCTGCCCGGCAAGGCTGCTCGAGATTGGATATTCGCTACCTTTGTATATCTCTTCGAGTCCTTGGCGTTTCTTGTCAAGGTTGCCTATGAACTTGTCATAGACATCCGATTGATAGTTGTTGCTTGCGCTTCCGCCACCAAACGATGTGCCTATGGTGATTGTGGTCATTGAGAATCCACCCGATTCGTTTGTGGGCATACCATCGTACATAAACTGTATGCTCTTGCTTTGGTTGCGTGTCCAGCTGGCGTTAAGGTCTATCTTGAAATCTCTAAAAGGCTCTAAAGTGGCTTTTACCTGTAAATCCTCGGCAGCGGTAGAGGTTGCCATTGACGCGATGCTGTCGCTGCGCAGGAGCCAATTACGTCTTTGTGCCTTGCCCAGATAGCTGTCGTCAATGAGTCCGAACGCAAAATCGAGACCGGGAGCAAAAACTCCATCAACTTTGTTCTGCCCGAATATATCACCGGCATTAGGCATAAATCCCGGAAGGTTCATAGCATACGCATTAGTGTAGTTGAACGAAACGTTGCGAACCATCATCAGCACACGTGTGGGGTACTGCATTGCCTTGGCAAATTTGCTGCGTTCGCTGTTCTTCTGTTTTGCAGTGATTGTTACCTTAATGTTTATGCTGTCTTGGTTCTTGATAAGGATTTTGTTCTCGTCAATGACCTTATATTTCAGCTTGTAGGTCTCGCCTTTCTTTGTGCGTGCTACAACCTCCAGCTTTTTGTTTTTGAGATTGTGTGTGAGGGTTGTTGTAGTATCTCTGTTCAGGCGTATCTCCTTTGTGAAAGGCTTGGCTTTTTCAACTTTTGGCTTGCGGCTCTTTGATGATTTCTGCTTTTTGCTGCTGGCAAAGCGCTTGTTGGTCTCCTCGAGATATGGTATAAGGTTATACAATTTCTCAAAGTTCATTGTTGCTTTGAACGAGACATTGCGCTTGTTCGAGATGTTGTTGCCTGCATTTACCCCGGAGATGTTGTTACCGCGCATCCAGCTGTATGTGCCTGAGTAGCTGGCATCGGCTGTCAGCCACTCGAAAATAGGGAATTTGTTAAGTGGCAGCGTGTACGAAGCACTAAAACTCTGTTGGTAGCTCAATGGGCTACCGAAACTTTGCAGGCTGTGCTTTACAGAGTCCTTCCACGCTGTATATTCGTTGGGGTATCTCTCTTTGTTAACCGGGAGGAACGGCTCTTCTACCTCGGCATTCGTGCCTGTGTTCAGGCTCATTCTCAGGTTCGTTGTGGGGTCCCACTTGATGGCCATCGAACGATTCCAGTTGAACTGCTGCGAGAAGGTTAGCGGAATTTCGTTGTTGCCCGACATTGATTGCAGGTCACGGCGTTGCAGCTCGTGATAGGTGCGTGTCATATCAGTGTTCAGTGCCAAAGTTTGTGGCAACGGGTTCACTCCCCACTCCTTAAAAATCTTCAGCCACTTTGATTTGCTCTTGATTTTTTCAAAAGGCTTCAACGTTTTTATGGGGCTAGAGTAGTTGTAGCTGAGCGATGCCTTCCAGTTTATGCGGTTCTCCCAGCTGATTGTGCTACCGCTGTTGTTTGTTGCAGCGTGTGAGAAACTGAAACTGAAATTCGATGGGTCGTATGGCATTGGTATCTTGCTCGAGATATTTATCTTGGCGTTGCTGACACTGAAATTGCGTATGACAGAGTGCACCTCGGCTATGTTCTTCAGCGAGTCTCGGCCGGCATCGTCGTATGTGTCAAGCACATCGTTAAAGTTCAGGTCGGTGTCGAATGGACTATACAGTGGCGAGGTCACCTCCTCGGTGAATGAGTAGTAGGTGGGTATGCTCACTTTGAACGAGCGTGGCAACAGACGGCCTACGTCCAATGTTCCGGTGAGTGAGTAGCGATAGTAGTCGTCGGTGCGTCGTTCCGCAAGCTTCTCCTCAAGCCCACCAAAGCCAGCAGTCTCAATTTTTCCTTGTGCTGCAAACGAACCAAGGTCGCTGAGCTTTAGATTGAGATTGCCTTGTGCCGCCCATCCGCTCTTGTTGTTGAAGCCAATGAGACGCATCTCATTAACCCAAACAATTGCCGATTTATCGCTTGAGCTGTTATTGCGCACACCAATCATCATCACCTTTATCTGTCCTAATGACGGGCTGCCCACAATGCTGATTCTGTTCTTGAGCGTCTCGCTGTCGTATTCACTGTATATAGTAGTGTTTGTAACCCCCTCGGCATTGTTGTTGCGCAGGGTGTTGCGACGTATCTTGATATCCGACAGCTTGCTCAGTGGAATATCAATCATATTCTCCTGTGGCCATACAATGCTTGCTGCTGCCGAGCTGTTGCCGTCGTATGAACCGTGTGGTGTGATACTCAAAGGAACCTCATACTCGTAGTAGTTGCTCTTGTAGTCCGAGCCGAATCGCACAAAAAGCGAAATATCATTGCTCTTTAAATGTGACGCATCTATCTCGGGTGCCTCGGCGTGTATAAACAGCTGTATTCGCTCATATTGGCGTATGTCGAGATTGCTCTTTTTGTATACGGCACGGCTCTCATTGCTTCCCAAATTGTTGATATTGAGCGCTAGCGCCTGTTCATTATCTTGGCGCAATTGTGGCTGGCTGGGGTCTATGATACGTGTTACACCGGGCGGGAGCACATAGTTGACCGGCTTGCGGTCACCGTGCTCTTCAATGCTTACAGCCGACATTGTGAATTCACCCGAGACGGTTGGTGAGGGGTTATTCTTTGATGCAATGGGCTGCAGATAGGGGCGCCAATCGCCACGCACCAGTCTCATTGTGGCAAAACGCAGAGTGACGGGCTCCTTGAACTGTGTCATATACATACGAATAAATCGTATCGACGTAAAATCCCTTATATTGCCCACCGTCTTGCCCTCGTCGATAGGGATACGGAACTTGTACCAATCGACACTCTCGGTCTTGCCGTTGCGCAATTTTGAGGTAACGGTGCGTTTGTCGGTGATGTAATTGCTGCCGACGTACATATCCGCGGGGCGCAGTGAGATTTTGTATTGGAAATAGTTCTCATATTCATCCATCGTAAAATCTTGGTTAGCATCCTCAACGTCGGGCGTTGTTTTTGCAGCACTGCTATATTCATTATCGGAGTTGCTGGGCGAGTTACCCTCGGTGTTATTGAAATATTTGTAACGTTCAATAACACCACGTTCGGCAGCATCGTAGTCGCTGCCACGGAAATAGTGGTAGTCGTCACCGGCGGGGTCAGCAGCAATGCTGTCATAGACCTCTTTACGTAGATTAATCTTCTTCAGAGCCTCAAGATAGTCTTTGTACGCCTGATGCTCGGCCTCGTTGGCGCTGCTTAGTCCATTGAGTCCGGTATCCTGTTGGTCGCGGCTCTCGGAGTTATTGTCAAAGGCATATACAAGGCTGGTGTTCGTTGGTACTCTTCCCCATACAGTATTCTCAAATTCATATTGGTTGCTGCTTGATGGCAAGCCATTCTCGTAGAACTTTTTACCATCTTTTAGAATATCCTCGGATACCTCGCCTAAATTAAAATAGAGTTCACCGCCCTCGCTTGCGGGATTATAAATGAATGGATCGAGCAACCAAAATTCAATATACTGAATGTTGGCGCTCTCAAAGTCGGTGGTTGTCAATTGGCGTGTGATACCGCCCCAGCGCTTTTCCGGGTTATTTAGCTTTCCATCAGAGTTTAAATCTGTGTCAAGGTTGTATGGTCCGCGTTCGTCGGGGTAGTATGTGACATTGAGCAACGAGAGTGTCGATGACTCGCCAAAAGTAGATTCTTTGTTTGGATATAACTCGCGTTCATATACCTCGCGAACATAGTGATTCGACAGCTGGTCCATATCACTCTTTATGTGTGCCGGCGTCAGCGATGAACTGCGGCGTGTGAAAAGAGGGTCGATTATATACCAGCTTATGCGTGCGCGGTTGTAGCCGGTGCGTATATCGTTGTTGAGGTTGCTGTATGGCATATCTTGTGGCAAAGAGGCCAGCATCCACTGCGAGGGTGATGAGATATCCACGCCATTCTCGGTGTTCTCAAAATCGTCAATGTACGAGGCTTCGCTCTGCACCTCTTTCGATGTGCCGGCCTCGAGTCTTGCGAACTCGGCCGAGAATGTTATCGACGAAGGCTCGGTGCAGCTTATGAGTGGCAGACGGTCGATAAGGTTCGTCAACCATTGGCTCTGCTTCTTCCACGACATATTAAATCCCCAAAGGAAATTGTTCAGGGGCTCAGAGCCCATATCAACCTTTGAGGTCAAGGGCTTTTCAGATAGTGACATAAGCGTTCCACCGAACTTGAAGTCGTCCGAGAAATCATATTTCCAATTCAAGCCGAGCACTGTCTTGCGCTGCATATTAAACAGCGTGTTGCTCTCAAGAGACACCTGCACATCTGTTCCTGCATCGATAATATTCTGATTGAGAATGGTAACGGTTCCCGATGAGTAGTCTACCTGATAGTCGCTGTTCTCAACAAGTGTAACGCCACCGGCAGTGACCACCACCGAACCGCGCGGAATATTGGTCGACCCTGTCTGTATCACATTAGCCGAACTTCCGGTGTACTCGCCAATCAGATAAAATTTATCCTTCTCGGCAATCTGTTTTGCAATGGTCTTTGTCGAGTCGTACAACTCTTTGAATATATACTTTCCGGCAATGGCGCTGTTGTCTATTTTCTTTTCAAGATAACTGCCAAAAGGCTCTACCGATGGAAAGAATATACGTCCCGACGCTGCGTCGACGGTGTATCCCTGTATGTAGTCGAACACGCCGTTGGGGTTCTCCTTGCTGTTGTTGCTGTCGAGCCTGTCGAGCCCAAGCAACTGTAGCAGAGTCTTACCTTTTAATTCAGTATCGGGCAGATAGGTGATATTTGTACCAAGGCTGTCGCTTGCATAATAAACGTCGAGCTTGAAGTTAGTACTTTGCAAGTTTCGTGTGCCAAGTGCATAGACGTTCTTCATCATAAGGTCCCAACAGCCATTATTTGGTGAGCAAGCATTGGGTTTGATAAGCTTCAGATAGATGGTCGATTTTGACTCCTTGACGTCGTTTGAGAATTCACCAACCTGATAGGTTTGTCCACCGTATGTATATTCGTATGCCACGGCAAGCACCTCGTCGGCTCTCAAAGGTGTTCTCAAAGAGATATATCCCAACTCTCTGTTAAGGGTATATTCCGATGAAGAGAGCAATCTTGCATTGGATAACTTTTCATAGTCGCTACCGCCGTTTATGCTATCAATGCTGCCAAGAATGGTATTTGCTTGGTCAATATCTCGTATGCCCGAATATGTTGTGTTCATTTGAGCATAAAGGTCGTTGGCGTTATTGTGTGGTATTGCTGTGTTGCCCGTAGCCTTCCACACGGTGTTGCTTATGTGTCGGTTCTCGGCAATATCGGTGAAGGCTACAATATTTCTTGGATTGTTGTAGTCGCTTGTTTTGTTTGTTACCCACACCTCGATGCGGCTTATGTCAATGCCCGAGAGCACTGTGGGTAGTTGTGACATTGAACGGTCGTAGTTGTCGCGGAAGTAGTGAGCAAGGAAAAAGTGCTTGTTCTCGTCGTAATTTGTTATTTCAATTTCAAACGTTGTGAGTTGTGTTCCGCCTTTTGAATTTACTACGGTGCTGTTTGACGTTTTTTGCGATATTACTGTTTGCAGCGAGAGCTTGCCGAATTGCAGGTCGGTTCTTATACCGAACAGCGACGAAGCTCCTTTGATTAGGCTTGAATTTGTGGGGAACGACACGTTTCCGGCCTCCACCAGCTTGATAATCTCATCCTCCTTGCCGTCGTATTTTAGATTGATTTTTTTTGCATCGTAGCTGAATGTGGCCTCAGTGTTGTAGTTGAAGTCCATATTCATTTTGTCGCCCACGCTGCCTCGCATATTCAAGTTAATCTTCTCGTCAAAATCAAAGCTGTTTGTTATTCTGCTTCGTGAAGGGAGTGCCGGATTATCGATTGTCTGTATTGAATAGCCTATCTTTAGCTCGGCGTTACCCTGAGTCTTGACACGCACACCGCCCGGGCCAAAAATCTTTTCGGCAGGTCCCAAATCAAAGTGCATATCAGTAAAATCGAACTTGTTTTTTTTCTTTGAGCTCTCCCAAGCTTCGTAGTTCTTTTTCCTGAAAAAGCGGTTCATTGCTCCTCTTTCCTGCCATTTTGCATACTCCTCGGGGGTGAGCAGGATTGGTGCGCTCAGCATTGTCTCGCCTAGGCGAGTGTTTAGCTGATAGGTGCTGTCTTTCTCGTTGTAAATTGTGTCTGTGACAATATTCGATGGCTTTTTAAGGTCGAGCGGGCGCTGTTGTATATCGTCGATGGTAGTTGGGGTAATCTCCGCTATCGGGAAGCGTGCCGAGATGCTATCTTTTGTTGCTTTGCTCCTTCCTCTGATGGATTTTCGTATCGAGTCGTTGCGCACGTCACCCTGCGCGAACATTGTCATTGCCGCGAAAATAAGGGTGAGGAATATAGACGTGCGCTTGCTCATTGCTGTTTGGAGTGGGTTGTTAAAGCTGTTTTAGTGCCAGTTTGATGACTTGCTCGACGGTTGCCGATGGCTCGCTTTTTATTATTGCCTGTACAACCTTGTTGGTTGCGGCTGCAGGAAAACCAAGCATAATGAGTGCCGATACAGCGCCGTCGACAACGTCGTTATTGGGCAGGATTGCCGCTGCTGTTGCGCTTTGCACACTGCTGCCAATGCCTTTGATTTTGTCCTTTAGGTCAATTATTATGCGCTGTGCGGTCTTTAGTCCAATGCCCTTTACACTCTTTATCGCCGCCTCGTTGCCGGTGAAAATTGCCTCGCAAAGCTCATTCACTGTGAATGCCGATAAGATGGTGCGTGCCGTGTTGCCACCAATGCCCGATACGGAGATTAACAGCAGGAACAGCTCGCGCTCCTCCTTGTTGCTGAACCCGAAAAGTTGGTGTGTATCCTCGCGGATAACCTCGTAGATGTATACTTTAACCTCCTTTTTGCCCTGCAAGGCACTGTATGTATTAAGGGTGATGCTTGTCTCATAGCCCACGCCGCAACATTCAACGATGGCTGTTGCCGGTGTTAGTTCGGCGAGTTCCCCTCTCAGATATTCAATCATAGCTTTTTTGTATTAATTATTTTTATCTACTATTAAACGGCGAAAAATGCTGTTTATTGCCTTGCTTGGTTAAAAATGCAAAAACACCCCGGTGCAGGGTGTTCTTGTTGTTATTTTGTGGTGTTTTTTTCTATTCTGAGCACCTGTGTGCAATATTCTGTTACAGCCGGCCTGTGTGTGACAAATATCAATGTTTTGCCAATCTGGCTTTGTGTGAGTCGCTTCAGCATCTCCTGTTCCGTCGCTTCGTCGAGTGCCGATGTTACTTCGTCGAGTATCAAGATGCTTCCCGGGCGCAGAATTGACCTTGCAACGGCAATGCGCTGCGCCTGTCCCTCACTCAGCCCACCGCCTCGTTCAGTGATGGGGCTCTCAATGCCTTCGGGTAGCTCAAAAACATATTCGGCGCAAGCAATGTGCAGAGCCTGTCTAATCTCCTCTTCGGTAGCATTGGGGTTGCCCATCAAAAGATTCTCTTTGATTGTGCCGCTTACAAGGCTGTTACCCTGTGGAATATAGACAAAATTCCTGCGAGTGAGTGTCGTTGCTTTGCATCTCTCTTTTTCGTTGTAAAGCTCAATGCAACCACTCTGTGGGTTAATGAGGGCTATCAACAACCTTATTAGCGTGGTTTTTCCGGCTCCAGTCTCGCCCACGATGGCTGTGCTGCTGTTTGGCGGAAAATCAAAATTGAATTTGTCAAAAATAAAGCGCTTGCCCTCCTCATAGCGGAACGTTACATTGCTGAAACGTACTCCGGCTGTCTCTTTGAACATCACCGCATCGCCTTGTTGCTCTATTGGAATATCCTCCAACTCATAAAGGCGTTCGGCGGCTGTCAATGACGATACAATGCTTGGAATATAACGGCTTAAATCCATCGTCGGGCGTTGTATGAGCCCTACCAATTGCAGATAAGCAGCCATAGTTCCGTATGTTATTGCACCAATGGAGAGGCTGTTCACTCCCCACATAAATGCGATGACGTATCCGGCGGCAAAGCCAAGCTGTATCAAAGAGTATGCGCCAAGAGAAAATCTTGTGCGGCTGGCAACCTGATTTTGCAGGCGTTCTTGCAGATTGGACAACTGCTCCTCGGTTGAATTATTCTGTTCGAGCGACTTAATTAACTCCTTGTGTTGCAGGCTCTCCTGAAGCACCGATTGTATGCGGCTGTCGCTGTCGCGCACCTCCCGGTTCAACTTGCGCATTTTTTTTACATACACACGGCTCACCGCCAAGCATATAGGGAGAGTGATGAATATTGCAACAGCCAATAGTGGGCTCATCGTAAACAATAGAATGAACGATGCAAGCAGTTGAACAGCGGCAACTACTGCAGCCGGAATAACCTCTGTCATTAGTGTGGTGATGCTTGAGACGTCACCCTCGAGCCTGTTTGTCAGGTCTCCGGTGTGGTGCTTTTGCAGGTGCATCCAGTCGCAACGCAACAGCCTCGCAAACACCTCACGACGCATCTTGTTACGCACTTTATTGCCTGTGACAGAGTGAATCCAACGGCTGATGGCGCGCGAGCCGATTTGTATGAGCATCAGTGCTGCAATAACAATGCCGGTTATCATAAGCGAGCCCTCTTTTACTCCGGTGGCAATGTCAATGGCGTGCTTGCAGGATAGCACCCACAGCAGTTGGCACGCAACGTCGAGCAACCCAATGCCGGTATTTGTGACAGCCTGTTTGCGCGCCCCCTTTGAGTTGTGCCACAACCAAAAAACGAGCCTTTTTATCGATATATTTTCACTCTTTTTACTCACGTTGTTGATATTGTTTGACGTTTAGCGATTTTCTCCCGCCTACGTAGTTAAGCGACAAAAGTATAAAAAAACAATCATTACTTTTGTTTTTGAGGGTAAAAAATGGATTAAAGTATTAAAAATCGCAGAAAACTCTTTTTTATGATTAATAATAACTAAATTTGTAGCTATAAATTTACGGGAAAAACTAATTTTATGAAAAAATACGTAATACTTTTTGCAGCCGCAATGCTCTCGCTTATGCCATTGTCGGCACGTGAAAATCTTGACAGAAACGGCAAGATTGCCAAAGATTTCAAAGCTCGTCGTGAAGTGGTAACGGATAATGGATATTTCGACATTTTTAAAACGCTGTCGGGTAGCCGTTTACAGGCAATGCAGTTTCTTTATGCTTATATGCCTCTCCCCGATATTGCCGATTACAGTGCCGATTTTCATTTGCAGAATGTTGATTATGCACTGAAGGCACGCGCCGAGATGCCTTGGGGAAAGCAGGTGCCTGTTAGGGAGTTTTTGCATTTTGTGTTGCCCGTCAGGGTAAACAATGAAAATATGGATAGCAGTCGTGCTGTTTTTTATAAAGAACTCAGGGAAAGAGTGCAGGACCTTACAATGCGCGAGGCTGTGCTCGAGGTCAATCATTGGTGTCACGAAAAGGTAACATACACCCCGAGCGATATTCGCACAAGTTCTCCTTTGGCAACAGTGCGCACAGCGTATGGCCGTTGCGGCGAGGAATCAACCTTCACCGTTGCAGCCTTGCGTGCAGTGGGTATTCCGGCCCGTCAGGTGTATACTCCCCGTTGGGCTCACACCGATAACAACCACGCGTGGGTTGAGGCGTGGGTCGATGGCGAGTGGCATTTTCTTGGTGCTTGCGAGCCCGAGCCGGTGCTTGACCTTGCTTGGTTCAATGCTCCGGCATCGCGCGGAATGTTGATGCACACTAATGTTTTTGGTAGTTACAACGGCCCCGAGGAGGTGCTTGGCGTGACTCCCTGCTACACCGAGATTAACGTGACTGCCAACTATGCTCCGGTTGTTACAACAACCATTTGTGTTGTCGATGAGGCAGGAGCACCATTGAAGGCTAATGTAGAGTTCAAGATATTTAATTACGCCGAGTTTTTTACTGCTGCATCTAAAGAGACCGACAATAACGGTCGCGCGTCTATCACCTCGGGCTACGGCGATATGGTTGCTTGGGCTTCGGTGGGTGGCAAGTTCGGTTTTGTGAAATTCACAGCCGGCAAGGATAAAAATGTAAAGCTTGTTGTTGACAAGGCGCCGGGGTACAGCGCAACATTCGAAATGAATATTGTTCCTCCGCGTGAGCGTAATACCGTGCCGTTTGTCACAGCCGAACAGGCTGCCGAGAATGGCCGTCGCTTTGCTTGCGAGGATTCAATCCGCAATGCTTATGTGGCGACATTTATGACTGCTGATGAGGCTCTTGCTTTTGCACAAAAACTGGAGTTCAACGATGGTCACGAAAAGGTGGTAGCTCAACTGCTGCTTAAATCACGTGGCAACCATAAGACGATTAAAAAATTCTTGTCCGAAACGCCTCGCGAGGAGCTTGAACTTGCCTATTATCTCCTTTTGAGTATATCGGACAAAGATTTGCGTGATGTCAATATAAGAGTGTTGCGCGACCATTTGAAACATTCGGCTCGCAATGGATGCTACGATGAGGTTTATCGCAAATATATCCTTAACCCGCGTGTGAGCAATGAGATGATTACCCCCTATAAGCGCTTTTTCAAACGCCAATTTAATGCCGATGAGAGAAAGCACTTTGCCGGCGATCCGCAACGATGGGTAAAATGGTGTCGTGACAGTATCAAGGTTGATGCTTTGTGGAATCCCTTGTCGCTCTGTATGTCGCCAAGAGGAGTATGGAATATGCGTGTCACCGACCCGCACTCACGCGATATCTTCTTTGTTTCGGGCGCTCGTGCAATGGGTATTCCTGCGCGCATAGACGAGGTGACAGGCAAGACACAGTATCTCGAGAATAACAAATGGTTTGATGTTGATTTTGACGTCGTGGCAACAGCGGCAAAGAGTGCTCCGCAAGGTACGCTAAAAGCGGCATTCACTCCCACACGTTTCATTGATAATCCCCGTTACTATTCGCACTTTTCAATTTCAAAGATTGTCGATGGTCGTTTGCAGTTGTTGGGCTACCCCGAGGAGGGCGTGACTTGGGAGTCGCTGCTCAAAGATGGTACAGCCTTGGACGAAGGTGATTATTTTATGATGAGCGGAACCCGTATGGCCGATGGCAGTGTACTTGCTCATTTGACCTTCTTCACTATCAAGGGGGGCGAGCAGTGCAATCTTGAATATGTGCAGCGCGAGAGCAGTGAACAATTGCAGGTGATTGGTGATTTTAATAGCGAGAATTTGTTCTACGACCTTGCCGAGGAGAGAACGCGCTCGTTGCTTTCGTCAACAGGCCGAGGTTATTATATCATTGCTGTGATAGCCCCGGGCAGTGAACCCACCAATCATTTCTTGCGTGATGTGATGCCTTACAAGAATGATTTTGAAAAGTGGGGGCAAAAAATGGTGCTTCTTTTCCGCGATAAAGACGAGGCCGGTCGCTTTGTGAATGATTTTCCCTCTCTGCCGTCGACAGTGGTGTGGGGCACAGATATTGATGACAAGATATACAATGAGATTGTGACGAATATGAAATTGCAAAATCCCAATCGTCCGTTGATTCTTGTTGCCGATACTTTTAATCGTGTGGTATTTATCTCGCAGGGTTATTCAATAGGCCTTGGCGAGCAACTGGTTAAGGTTATAAAGCAGCTTGGTGAATAATAGTTGTGAGGATTGTGTCATATTGAGCGCAGCGAAGCTTCCTGCCTCCTTCGCGTATGACAAACTGTTTATTTGTGGATAATATGAGAGAGATTTTTGAACTTGTGAACAGTATGTCGCCCTATCTGCTGTTGGGCTTTACTTTGGCTGGTATAATGCACGCTTTTGTGCCCGGTGCAATCTATAATCGCTTTTTGAGTGGGGCAAACTTTCGTTCGGTGCTCAATGCTGCTTTATTGGGAGTGCCGCTTCCGCTCTGCTCTTGCGGTGTTATTCCCACGGCAATGTCCCTGAGAAAAGATGGTGCATCGAAAGGGGCAACAGTATCGTTTCTTATCGCTACTCCGCAAACAGGGATAGATTCTATCATAGCAACCTATTCGTTGATGGGGTTGCCTTTTGCTCTGTTGCGCCCATTTGCGGCACTTGTTACAGCTCTTTTTGGTGGTGCATTGGTAAATGTGACAGATAAGGAGGAGCGTGTGATAAAAGAGGAAAAATCCGAGCGTCGTTGTTGTGATGAGCAACAGAGTCTGACGTTCAAGCAAAGGCTGAAGAGCGCAGCAAGCTATGCTTATATTGAGATGATGCAGGATATTGGCAAATGGTTGGTGATGGGGCTTGTTGTTGCAGGGCTGATAACAGTCTTTGTCCCTGATACCTTTTTTTCACTCTTTGCCGAAAGACCTTTTGCCAGTATGCTCCTTGTGCTTTTGTTTGCAATCCCAATGTATCTTTGCGCAACAGGCAGCATTCCAATAGCCGTTGCTCTGATGCTTAAAGGGCTCTCTCCCGGCACGGCACTGGTGCTGTTGATGGCAGGGCCGGCGGTTAATGTTGCCTCGTTGCTTGTTATTGGCAAGGTGATGGGGCGCAAAAGCCTTTTTACCTATCTGTTCTCCATTATCGGTTGCGCAATTTTCTTTGGCTTAGGCATTGATTATCTGTTGCCTCGTGAGTGGTTTACATCATCGCTTGCGCATATTCATAGTTGCCATAGTTGTAGCGAACTCTCATATTTCAACACAGTGTGCAGCGTGGTGCTTGCCTTGTTGTTGGCAAATGCTTTTATTCAAAAATATCGTAAAAGTAGCTCCTCTGCAACGCTGGGGAGCAATCCGCCCGGCACTTGCAGTTGCCAAGCGTGCAGTGCTGCACCTTTGAGTATTACAATAAAAGGAATGAACTGCAACCACTGCAAGAGCAATGCCGAGGCTGCGATTTTGAAGATTGCCGGTGTTGAGAGCGTGGAGATTGACCTTGTGAGTGGCCGCACCGCAATCCACGGCAACCCCAACAAAGAGGATATTATAAAAGCCGTTGAAGCGCTAGGATTCTCGGTTGTGGAGGGTTGAGTGTGTTTAACGAATTGAAAACAAAACTTTAATAGTTGCAACTATTAAACATCATTGCATTTGCAGTGTAAAAATGTAGGAATAATCTAGGCTTAATTAAAAGCCATTGAGTAATATTTTGGCGTTGACCCGCTTTAAAAAGAGATAATATATAATTTCTATGAAAACAATTAAACATATATTCACTATGTTGCTGTTGCTGTGCACAACAGCAGTAGCAGCCCAAAACTTTAAGGTTAATGGTATTTATTACAGCGTCACCGATGCTACAAACAAAACAGTGGCGGTTACTTACAGGGGAGCATCTTCTTGGGACTATTCCAACGAGTACACCGGCAGTGTTGTAATCCCCGAGAGTGTTACTTACAGTGAAGTAACCTACCGTGTTACAAGCATTGGAGATGATGCGTTCTTTGATTGCTCAAGGCTTACCAGCGTTGTAATCCCGAGCTGCGTAATAAGCATTGGAGAGGGTGCGTTCTATAAATGCACCGGGCTAACAAGCGTTGTAATTCCAAACAGCGTAACAAGCATTGGTTATCAAGCGTTCTATAATTGCACCGGACTTACAAGTATAATAGTAGCAACCGGTAACGCAAATTATGATAGCCGTGACAATTGCAATGCAATAATAGAGACTGCAACAAATACATTGGTTGCCGGTTGTAAAAACACATTAATACCTAACAGCGTAACAAGCATTGGAAATTATGCGTTCTATCGTTGCTCAGGCCTCACCAGTGTTGTAATCCCCAACAGCGTTACAAGCATTGGATATGAAGCGTTCTCTGGTTGCACCGGGCTTACAAGTGTTGAAATTCCTAACAGCGTCACAAGCATTGATGAGTGGGCGTTCTGTGATTGCACCGGGCTTACCAGCGTTGAAATAGGTAACAGCGTTACAAGCATTGGAGATTATGCGTTCTATAAATGCACCGGGCTTACAAGCATTGTAATTCCTAACAGCGTTACAAGCATTGGAGAGGGTGCGTTTGATGGTTGCACCGGGCTTACAAGTGTTGAAATTCCTAACAGCGTTACAAGCATTGGACGTTCTGCGTTTGGTAGTTGCACCGGGCTTACAAGCATTGTAATCCCTAACTGCGTGACAAGTATTGGAAATTATGCGTTCGAAGATTGCACCGGGCTTTCCAGCATTGAAATTCCTAATAGCGTAACAAGCATTGGGGTTGGTGCATTCAATAATTGCACCGGGCTTATGAGTATAATAGTAGCAACCGGTAACGTAAATTACGATAGCCGTGACAATTGCAATGCAATAATAGAGACTGCAACAAATACATTGGTTGCCGGTTGTAAAAACACATTAATTCCTAATAGCGTAACAAGCATTGGAAGTTCTGCGTTCCGTGATTGCACCGGGCTTACCAGTGTTGTAATCCCAAATAGCGTTACAAGCATTGGAGATTATGCGTTCTATCGTTGCTCAGACCTCACCAGTGTTGTAATCCCCAACAGCGTAACAAGCATTGGAGAGGGTGCGTTCTATAATTGCACCGGGCTAAAGACTGTTATAAATTTCTCAAATTTAATATTCAGTAAAGGCTCAAGCGATTATGGTAATATTGTATATTATGCCGATAAAGTGTATAATTTATCCGAAGGATTTATTGAAAATGATTTTGTATTAGGAAAAGTAGATGATGTAAATACACTGCTTACCTATTTGGGCAATGCAACAGAAGTAATATTGCCAGCCGATTATAAAGGTGAAAGTTATATTATTGGTGCAGATGTATTTAAAGGTAATACGACAATTACCAGTGTTGTAATCCCTAACAGCGTTACAAACATTGGTGATGATGCGTTCAGGGGTTCCTCCGGGCTTAAGACTATTTATAATTTCTCTAATTTAACATTCAGCAAAGGTTCAAGCGACTATGGTTATATTGCATATTATGCCGACAATGTGTATAATTTATCCGAAGGATTTATTGAAAATGATTTTGTATTAGGAAAAGTAAATGGTGTAAATACATTGGTAGGTTATTTAGGCAATGCAACAGAACTGACCCTGCCGGCTGATTATAAAGGTGAGAATTATGCTATTGGTGCAAGCGTATTCAATGGTAACACAACAATTACCAGTGTCGTAATCCCCAACAGCGTAACAAGCATTGGAGATTATGCGTTCCGTGGTTGCACCGGGCTTACCAGCATTGTAATCCCCAACAGCGTTACAAGCATTGGACGTGGAGCGTTCTATAATTGCACTGGGCTTGCTAGCATTGTAATCCCCAACAGCGTTACAAGCATTGGAAATGCTGCGTTCTCTGATTGCACCGGGGTCAAGACTATTTACAACTTCTCTAATTTAACATTCAGTGAAGGCTCATACGGGTATGGTGAAATTGCATATTATGCCGATAAAGTGTATAATTTACCCGAAGGATTTGTTGAAAATGATTTTGTATTAGGAAAAGTAAATGGTGTAAATACATTGGTAGGTTATTTGGGCAATGCTACAAAATTAACCTTGCCGGCTGATTATAAAGGTGAAAGTTATATTATTGATGCAGATGTATTTAAAGGTAACACAACAATTACTAGTGTTGTAATCCCTAACAGCGTCACAAGCATTGGACTGAGCGGATTTGAAGGATGTAGTAATGTGGAGACATTATATATAGGCAGTTCTATAGAGAGTATTGGTAGCAAGGCTTTTGCCGGTTGCGAAAAAATAACTGAAATTAAAGTAGCTTTGGAAAAACCAATCAGAGGAAGTAATGATATATTTACCGATGCAGTATATGACAATGCAACGTTGTACGTTCCCAATGGTACAAAATCTTTGTATGAAAAGCGAGAACCGTGGAATATA
>JAZRMQ010000006.1:0-9201 GCA_045647745.1 Bacteroidaceae bacterium
GTAATTCCAAATAAATACCGGCACCGTAAGCAACACAGCGTAAAGCCCTCTCGGCAGCAGGCCATTGTGCGAGGCACGTTCAAACGTAGTGCGGCAATTATCTTTTCTTAAAATTGCCGCACGCAGTGCGATCCGCAGCACCCTGCTGCCGAGAGAAAGGCTTGCAGCGACGAATTACCTTTGCAATGAAAATTCATTGACATATATCGCGAATTTTAGCGCGTACAATGGTAATATCTAAGAAAGAACCGGCAGTGTCAAAATCACAACGGAAATACCTGCTGTTTGGAGGCCATTGTGCGAGGCACGTTCAAACGCAGTACGGCAATTATCTTTTCTTAAAATTGCCGTACGCAGTGCGATCCGCAGCACCCGACAAACAGCAGAAAGGATTGAAGTGGCAAGTTTGTGACGGCCGAGGGATGTTGCAACGCAACTCGCGAGCAGAAGGAACAAACGACTGATTTTGTCTCTGCCGGGCGCTTTTGCTACTTTTCACGCGATGAAAAGTAGGGAAAGAACGACTTGAAGAAAATTCAAGTGAATAAATTAAGGTTGAGGACTGCAGTAGAATAAAATGCGATTGGGAAGTAATCCTAAACCTTACCCCCTAACTTTTGTAGGTGAACTTTTTTCACCACAACCAACCTTTTTTCTTTTTCTCTGGTTTTTCGGCTGGAGTTTGATTTTTAAACACGTCACTCCACTGCTGCTTTTCGCTAATCATTTTATATATCACCCCCCAATCGGGCAAGCCGCCAAGATTGCAATCATCAATAAAAATATCAGCATTTATCTTACCAAAGCAGCCAGAGCTATCAAGAATCTCCTCGGGAAAATTTTTATTAACGGCATAGAACTCTAATCCACGGCTACGGCACCACTCCACAGCCTCCTCCAAAAGTTCTCCACGTCGCACAGTCCACAAAATCAAACGATGATGCTGGGCTGCAAGCGCACGCAATGTGGATATTGCAAAAGGACGCTCTTCGCCAATATTAGGATACTTATGTTCCACAATAGTACCATCAAAATCCACTGCTATTATCATAAATGCTACAATTTTAGTTTATCAATTGCTAATATAGTGATTTTAAACGAAAAAGAAATAAATCTTTTAAAAAACATTCTTTTAACTAAATAAATACCTCGCCACGCTGTAGCGTGGCGAGGTAAAATATAAAGCAAAATATCTTATTATTCAGCCTTTGCGCGGCGAATACCACGACGCTTTGGTGCTGGAGCCTCTGCAGCCTTCTCCTGCTGAACACCTGCAAGCTCGGGGTCAATCATAATACGGCCACAGTTCTCACAAACGATAATTTTCTTTCTCATACGAATATCCATCTGGCGCTGTGGTGGGATTTTGCTAAAGCAGCCGCCACAAGCATCACGCTCAACGTAAACAATGCCAAGGCCGTTGCGTGAGCTCTTTCTGATGCGCTTGAACGAAGTCAGCAGACGAGCCTCGATGTTAAGCTCAAGGTCACGAGCCTGCTCGCGGAGACGCTCCTCCTCGGCCTTTGTCTCGGCAACAATATCCTCAAGCTCCGACTTTTTCATATCAAGGTCCTTCTTACGCTCGTCGAGCAGAGTATTAGCCTTCTCAAGCTCATCGTTCTTCTGCTGCTCCTGTTTTCTTGCATCGTTGATTTTCTTCTCATCGTGCTCAATAACAAGCTTGTTATATTCAATTTCCTTGTTCAAAAGGTCATACTCACGATTGTTACGAACATTGTTCTGGTCCTCGGTATACTTCTCAATGCTGCGCTTTGCCTGTTCCATCTCCTCACGGAAAGAAACAACATTCTCACGAATAACCTTAATCTCGTTGGTAATATTCTCGATACGTGTACCAAGACCAACAATCTCATCCTCAAGGTCTTTTACCTCAAGAGGCAACTCGCCACGCAAAATTTTAATCTTGTCAATCTGTGACAGAATTGTCTGAAGCTCATAAAGAGTCTTCAATTTCTCTTCTACTGTGTAATCAGCAGGGTCTTTCTTTGCCATTTTTCAAATATTTAAAGTGTTAATAATTTATCTATTTTCTCTTTCTATCTTACAAATAATTCACAGGATTGGTGTTCACCGCTGTCAACATCACCTTCACCGTGGGGCAAGCCTTTTGAATAATCTCTTTGAATATATCCATCGTATATTGCTCACTCTCATAATGACCGATAACAGCAACAAGCATCTTGCCGGTATAGTTGAAGAGGTCGTGATAACGCGCTTCGCCGGTTATATACACATCGGCTCCGGCAGCCATTGCCGCACCGGCAAATGCCCCACCGGCACCACCGCAAAGAGCTACACGTTTCACCTTTTTCCCAGTGAGAGAGGTGTGGCGCACACAGCCCACATTAAAATTCTCTTTCACACTCTGCAACAGCTCAAGCTCGTCACATTCAGCCGGCAACTCACCAACAACACCACTTCCCACACTGCTCCAGCTGTTTTTCAACTGATAAATATCAAATGCAGGCTCTTCGTATGGATGCGCCTTCAGGAGCGCCGAGATAACGCTGTTTTTCAGATAAGCCGGCAGAACAGTCTCTACACGCACCTCTGGTTCACGATGCAACTCTCCCACCTTGCCACAGAAAGGATTACACCCCTCGCCGGCCTTGAAAGTTCCAAAGCCCTCGACATTGTAGCTGCACGAATCGTAATTACCAATATTACCGCAACCTGCCTCGAACAGCGCAGTGCGCACTGCGTCAGCAGCCGAAGAGGGGACATAAACGGCAAGTTTCAATAAAGCATCCTCTTTAGGAACAAGGATACGCACATTCTGCAAGCCAAGCTTCTCGGCAATGCGATAATTTACACCGCCGGGAGCATTGTCCAAATTTGTGTGAGCCGAATATATAGCAATTCCGTTGGCAAGTGCCTTTAGCACGCAACGTTCCACATAGCTGCTACCGGTAATACGTTTCAGAGGAGAAAAAATCAGCGGATGATGCGACACAATAAGGTTGCACCCCGATGCAATGGCCTCGTCAATAACGGCCTCGGTCACATCAAGACACAATAAAACCCCTGTAACTTCCGCATCTGTTAATCCAATTTGCAAGCCGGCATTGTCAAATCCATCCTGCAACGGCAGAGGCGCGAACATTTCAAGGGCAGTCGCTATCTCTTTTATCTTAACCAAAGTGATATAAGAATATTTTCGATTGCGAAGATACTATTTTTTTTTCATTCTGCAAAATTGTAACAAGCAAAGGTTCAGAATAAAAAAACAAGAGAGTGAACCGGCACTCTCTTGAATATTAAAATAACTAAAAGCGTTTTTTGCATTTTAGTCTTTAGACTACGCAATTTTGTCGTATGCAACCTTAATTTGACGAAGCGCCTTTTCAAGAATCGAGCGCGGGCAACCAAGGTTCATTCTCATAAATCCCGAGCCCTCCTCGCCAAACATCGCACCATCATTCATTCCCACCTTTGCTTCTCGGATAAAGAACTCAACCAATTCATCGTGAGGCAATCCCAAGCCGCGAGCATCAAGGAACACAAGGAACGAAGCCTGTGGGCGAATCATACCCATCTTTGGCATATTCTCCTTTAGATACTGCTCCATAAAGTCAATATTAGCCTCCACATATTCGAGCATCTGCTCAACCCACTCTTCGCCCTGCTCATAAGCAGTAGCAACAGGGCCGGTAGCAAAGACGTGAGCAGTATCAAGTTCGCTCTTGCGCAAGAACTCATTATAACGATTGCGTATCTCCTCGTTCTGAATAATGTGATAAGAGCTCTTTAAGCCGGCAATATTAAATGTCTTGCTTGCAGCCATAAAGGTGATACAATTATTCTTGGCCTCCTCGCTCACGCTTGCAAACGGAGTGTGTTTATACCCTTTTAGAGCCATATCACAATGAATTTCATCACTAATGATAAGCACATTATTCTTTACACAAATATCACACATACGCAGCAACTCCTCTTTTGTCCACACACGACCACAGGGGTTGTGAGGATTACAAAGCAGGAACACCTTGCAACCTTTTACCTTCTCTTCAAAATCGGCAAAATCAATCTCCAGTTGCCCGTTAACAAGTTTCAGAGGATTAAACACAAGCGTGCGCTCAAGGTCGTGTGTAACGTGATGGTAAGGATGGTAAACAGGTGCTGAATCATCACTTTATCACCCGCGCAGGTAAAACACTGCAAGGCAAAAGAGATTGCAGGGACAATACCGCCAACAAAACCAATCTCCTCGGGCTGCACCTCCCAGCCATAACGGCGCGACACCCAATTTTGTATCGCAGGCCTCCATCTCTTGCAGATGTAGCTGTAGCCAAGGAGCTCGTGGCTCAGACGGTTACGGATTGCGTCGACAATAAAGTCGGGAGTCTTAAAATCCATATCAGCAATCCACATTGGCAAAATCTCCTCTGTGCCAAACATCTCCTTTACATTATCGTACTTTAAACAATCGGTATGTTTACGTTGTACGATTTCGTCAAAATTGTATTTCATCGTTATTTTTGTGTTATTTCAATCCTGTTATTTTCCTTGTCGTATACAATGCCGTCGCCATCAATAAAACCCTGCAAGAGCCCATCGGCAGCAAGTTCGGCAGCACTACCCTCATACAAGCGCCCCTCATCAATCAGCCACAGTTTATCGACAAAGCGCAATGCCATCTCAATATCGTGCGTCGACACCACCACAGCCTTCTCCTCCTCGGCAGCCAAGCAACGCAACATTCTAAACAGTTGCACCTTGCTACGAAAATCAAGAAAAGCCGTCGGCTCGTCCAGCAGCATCAGCGGTGTCTGTTGGGCAATAGCTTTTGCTATCAAACATTTTTGCCGTTCACCATCGCTCAATGTAGCTATCAAGCGATTTTCAAGGTGCTGCACCCCCATTTTTGCCATTGCTCCAGCCACTATAGCCTTGTCATCTGCTGTCAAACGCCCCAAGAACCCTGTATAAGGTGTACGCCCCAGCGCAACCACCTCACCCACAGTTAAAGCCGCAAAGTCATTCTCGGTAAGCACCACCGAGAGACAGCGTGCAAGTTCCTGTGATGACAAGCGAGCTGCATCGCCCATTGCAAACCTCACACTCCCCGACAAGGGTTGCTGAAAAGCCGAGAGTGTGCGCAAGAGTGTAGATTTTCCCGCGCCATTCAACCCAATAAGCGCAACCACCTCACCAGCGCGAAGCGTTGCATTGATAGATTCAACAACAGGCGTCACCTTTTTTCCGTTGCGGTAGCCAATTGTCGCATCATTTATTGCCAGCGCAAATTCTTTCATCAAAAGCCCTTTGGTATATAAGTTTTACCTATACTCCATCCACTCGTTAAGTTGCTCAAGAATTTCATTGCGCATCTCCTCGGGCATATTCAAGATACGTGCAGTGTGGCTTCCACCGGGCTGTATATAAATTTTAATATTCTCCTTGTTACGGTCGCGCAACCAAGTAACGCCGCTCGCAGTCCAAGGGTCAACCTCGCCGTAAATCATTATTGCCTTAGGGTCATTCTCGGTGTAATAATCGGTAACGAAACGATAATTGCTATCGTCGAACTTAACGTCGGCAAAAGTCTCGGGCAAGAGAACACGTTTCAAATACCCCTCTACTTCCTCGACATTCACATATTTGTGAAAAGGCTCAATATTATAACCATAATAGCCAAAATCCTTCACTGCCTGAACAAAGAACGACTCGATGCTGCTGCCGGCTGCAAAATAGTCGGGGCCGCACATCTTCACAAAGTAGTCAAAGATTGTCTTGTCATCAGAGTCAAGCGCAGGAATTGTGCTCACCGGTGTACCCCACTGCCACATTGAGAACTGATACTCAAGGACCAAAAGGTCGTACACGGTTGTTGTGGGAACGCGGAACACAAGGTCGTGAGCCAAGCAATATTCGTCGAACATTGGCATCAGGCGCTCCTTGCGCTCAAAAAGCTCTGTCTGAAAAGCACGTATAGCATCTCGATTGGCCTTTGTTGAAACCTGCTCAAGAAACGACTCGTGACGACCATCCTCTACTGCGCAGCTCAATGGACCAACGTATGGCACCGACACATCAAGGTCCTCGGGATAGTAGGCACGCAAGAAGATTGATGTAGAGCCACCTTTGCTAATACCTGTCGAAGCCCACTTTTTTGAATAATAGGGCTTGAACGAGGTTATGATATTGTGATAATCAACCATTGAATTTGCAACGGTAAGATAATCCCAGTTGCAAGGCTTAGGCATTGAGCCCGAGAAATAGCGATACTCAACAAACAGGATATTAGCATCCATAATATATGTAAGTTCCTCCATATATTTTGGGCTATTGAAAGCATAATCGGCACCATATCCCTCGGTAACAACAACCATTGGGCGGTCGTATCCGCGGTGACCAAGCATCACACGCTGCTCAAATGTTCCCGCAGCGGGGTTCTGAGGGTCGAGCAACTGAGTCACCTTCATCAAATAATATTGACGCGTGGTGTCACTTTTCTCAATCTTCTCAAAGCTTGAAACAGCCTCAATACCCTTCAACATTTTTTCAACGTCGTTATTCTGCGCATTCACAAACAGCACAGCAAACAGCAACGATAATAGTGCAAAAAATCTCTTATTCATAATATTGGTTTTTATTATCCTCAAGAATTACTCAATATGGCATTTATATCATATCGAACGAATGTGAGATATCTCTTTATCGTTTTTAGTTCCCTCGTCGCTACGCTCTGTCGGGACAACAAGGCTACACAACCGGGAATGACACAAATACACCACTGCAACATTTTTGCAAAGTTACATAAAGTTAAAGGTTATACAAAATTATTAACGCTATAAATATCTGCTCTAAAAACCCGAAACAATTTTAAGTAGAAAAAAATATCGGCCACTTTTTAAAAAGTGGCCGATATAAAATAAAACAACTCTTCAAATTACTTTGAGCAATAGAAAGGAGTCAAGTTATCGCGCTCAATATCCTTGAAATAGTTAACAGTGCCAACCTTCAACTCAACAGTTGCAGCATCGTCACAAACGATGATACCGCTCTGATGCATCTGGAGCACGCTAATTGTCCACATCTGAGTAATGTTACCCTCAACAGCGTGGTAAAGAGCCTGAGCCTTATTGTGTCCGTTAACGAGGATAAGCACCTCTTTTGCATCCATAACAGTGCCAACGCCAACAGTTACCGCAGTCTTTGGCACCTTATTGATATCATTGTCAAAGAAACGAGAGTTTGCAATGATTGTGTCAGTTGTCAAAGTCTTGATACGTGTGCGTGAAGCAAGTGACGAGCCCGGTTCGTTGAACGCAATGTGACCATCAGGGCCAATGCCACCAAGGAACAAATCAATACCGCCATAAGACTTGATTTTAGCCTCGTAGCGAGCGCACTCAGCAACCAAATCCTCAGCGTTACCATTAAGAATGTTCACATTCTCTCTCTTAACATCAACGTGGCTAAAGAAGTTATTCCACATAAATGAGTGATAGCTCTCGGGGTGCTCCTCGGGCAAGCCAACATACTCATCCATATTAAAAGTAACAACATTCTGGAAGCTCACAACACCCTTATTATAAAGGTTAATCAACTCCTTGTAAGTACCCAGAGGAGTACCACCGGTGGGGAGACCAAGCACAAAAGGCTTCTCGGGTGTTGGATTAAAATCATTAATCTTCTTTGCCACATAAGATGCAGCCCAGCAAGAAATCTGCTGATAGTTAGGTTGAATAATTAAACGCATAATTTTTAAAATTTATAGTATCCTTCAATTTTTAGTTTGTCAAATTGCATATCAAGTTTCAAAAGCTGTGGCACACTCTTGGCAACACCACCAACAATGGTATCTTTACCCACCACCAAAACTTTCGTACCGTCATAATCACTAAATATCGACGCACTGCCCACATTGCCAGTCATCAGCGGTTGCGGTTCCACCCTCCAAGGACCATTATATCCATACTCTCCGGTCTCTGTATAAGCCACACCTAAAGCCTTTTCCCCTGCGATATATGAGGTAAATAAAATCCCCATCTCATTTTCATCGGTAGTAAAAAGGAACGGAGCCTCCATCACCGGCGAGAAAACCCTCTCATCGTCAACACACTCCCCCGACCACACGTTATCCACCGCCGAGAACATTATATAAGCCTCGCCCACGCGACGACCAAGGTCATCGGAAAAGCGAACAATCTGCACCGTTCCGTCGCCATTTTGCTCACCTTGATGAGTATATATCATATACGATGCGCCATAATAGTCAACACCAAATGTCGGGTGCGCAGCCATCTCACTCTCAACGAGCAAACTGCTATTGCTGTCAATAGTCCTATAAGGGCCACGAATATCATCGGCCACAAGCGCCACACACGAGCGACGCGCAAAAGGCTTGCCATCGGCATCGGCAACCATTACATCAGGGCGTTCAAAAGTTGCCATATAATAATATTTGCCGGCAAATCTATGTATCTCGGGCGAGGTAATAATGGGCGATGCACCAATCCAAGAGGTTGTATCCTGCGCAAGGACATCGTATGGCCCCACCCAATTGTGCAGGTCAGCACTCACCCACATAAGCCCGCCGTCACCAAGCATATAATAGCAATCGTTCTTGCGTTCATAACAGATAAACGGATTTTTAATATCCATTGTATCTATTGCAACCGTATCAAGAGCAATGCCGGCCGGTGGTGCAAAAATCCACTCCTCATTTTGCATAGCACCCTTTTTATCACCTCCACAGGCAACAAGCACAAATGTAATAAAAAGAGATATGACAAAATACTTTCTCACCTACAAATCCATTTTGTTTGTAAAGATAATCATTTTTTAACCAAACAAACAAACAAAAAGCAAAAGAAACTTTTCTTTAATCACACAAAGATGGAAAAGGTTGAAGAAAAAAGACAAAAAGTGCTCACCAATGAAGTGAGCACTTTTATTTTATCTATTAGCTGATACTTATTTCACCATTACCTTTTTGCCATTGATAATGTAAACACCTTTTGTTGGGTTCTCCACCACACGACCACTGAGGTCGTAGTAAACATTTTTGCTCTCAGCTCTCTGCTCGGCAATCTCGTCAATGCCGGTAAAGTCCATCTCAACAATGTAAAAGAATATATTCCACGGTTCTCGCTTTTCATACAAAGATTTTGTACCATTGGGAACGTACAACGTTGCATTGTCATATACTGCATCGGTAAATATATCATTACT
>JAZRMQ010000007.1:0-28898 GCA_045647745.1 Bacteroidaceae bacterium
TACCCTAAAGACAATGTACTCTCTCCATCCTCAATGCGCAATTCCTTTAATGATGTACAACCATAGAACGCAGAGCGTCCAATGCTTGTGACGCTGTTAGGGATTACAATGCTGGTAAGCCCGGTGCAACCATAGAACGCATAATCTCCAATACTTGTGACGCTGTTAGGGATTACAATGCTGGTAAGCCCTTTGCAACCATAGAACGCCCAATCTCCAATGCTTGTAACGCTGTTACCAATTTCAATACTTGTAAGCCCTTTGCAACCATAGAACGCATAATCGCCAATGCTTGTGACACTGTTACCAATTTCAACGCTGGTAATTGTTGTGTTACCTTGGAATACGCTTGCACCAATAACATAATTTTCACCTTTATAATCAGCTGGCAAAGTCAGTTCTCTTGCATTGCCCAAATAGTAAAGCAATGTATTTACATTGTTTGGCTTAACGAATATATAATCACCCTCTATTGAGCCATTTGGTGCATTGTAAACCTTGTCAGCATAATATGCAACGTAACCATTGCCGGTTGAGCCTTTGCTGAATGTTAAATTTGAGAAATTTATAACAGTCTTTAGCTCGGTGCAACCCTCGAACGCATTATCTCCAATACCTAAGGTTCCTTCTTCTATAGTAATTGAGGTATTTTCGAGCATTTCGCCTTTGTATTTATACAGAACTTTACCAGCATATACAAGACCATCGGGTTGATTGCCATACCAAGCTGTACCAGAGAACGCCCAATTTCCAATGCTTGTTACGCTGTTAGGGATTACAATGCTTGCAAGCCCGGAGCAATTA
Organism: Bacteroidaceae bacterium; assembly: GCA_045647745.1. Lineage (GTDB taxonomy): Bacteria > Bacteroidota > Bacteroidia > Bacteroidales > Bacteroidaceae > HGM04593. The sequence continues at coordinate 805 of JAZRMQ010000007.1, forward strand.
TAGAACGCCCAATCTCCAATTCTTGTGACGCTGTTAGAAATTTCAACACTTGTAAGCCCGGTGCAATTTTCGAACGCGCTATATCCAATGCTTGTTACGCTATTAGGGATTACAACACTTGTAAGGCCGGAGCAACCATAGAACGCACTATATCCAATACTTGTTACGCTGTAGGTTGTTCCGTTGTAAGTAACACTCTCTGGGATTACAACACTGCCGGTGTACTCGTTGGAATAGTCCCAATAATCTGTTCCCCTGTAAGTAACCTCAACTGTTTTGTTTGTAGCGTCTGTAATTTTGTAATAGATGCCACCCACCTCAAAGTCGTGGGCAGTTGCTATCGTTGCACACAGCAACAGCAACATAGTAAATAGATGTTTTAAATATTTCATAAATTTATTTTGTTTTTTTGGGGGGATTCGGAATTTTTCAAAATTATTTCACAGCAGTTTATTGGCTTTAGAGAAACTATTGCTTCTTATTTTTTGAAAATATTATTCTAAAAATTCGCATATCTCTTTCTAAGAGATACGCGATTTGTAGCAAAATTACAAATAATATTGCAGATAAGCACAAATCACCCCGGAAATATTGTAATTCAGCAATATATGAATTTTGAATATTTATTATTTGTTTAGCCAAAAACTGGTTGCCAACGTTGTAACTGTTGGTAATCATTAAATAACAAATTATAACAAAAAAATATTTCTCCTTGTGTGGTAAACAATCACGTTCCCCCTTTGTAAACCTTGCTTTTTGCGTTCAAACTTTGCAGTCTATTGCTTTTTGACTATATTAGCCGGTGCAAATTCTGCTTACTATGAACAAATACATTGAAATAGAGAGTTACGATGCTCTGTTGCCATTACTCTCGCCGGGGGCGGTGCTGCGGCACTATGCTTTCCAGAACATTGAGTTCGGGCGCAATGCGGTGCAGTGCCGCTTCGAGGATTGTATATTCTTTGGCTGCTCGATGCCCGAGGTGATGCGCAACGAACTCTCTCCCGATTGCTGTGTGCTACCCAAGCTACCTGTGCCGTTCAACCCCTTCCCGGCGCATCTGTATACCCCGGCGACTCTCTATGCCGGATACGATTATCGCAACCCCGCGACCTTTGAGCAGTGCTACGACACGCGCATATACAAACATTATATGTCGCACGGCAAGCAAGCTGCGGATATTGCCGAGACACTTGCACGCTCTTTGCACGACCATTCCATTAGCGATGCCTTGCACGATTTTCTCTCTCACTACGATGAGCGCAGGGTTGTTGCTGTGATGGGTGGGCACGCCTTGTTGCGCACCGATGAAAACTACCGCAAGGTGGTGCTTATAGGCAAACATCTTGCCGAGCAGGGCTGTTTGTTGGTTACCGGTGGTGGACCGGGGGCAATGGAAGCTGCGCATCTTGGTGCGTGGCTTGCCGGCAGGGAAGATGTTGTAATAGACGAGGCTTTGATGCTGCTCTCCCACGCGCCGTCGTATAAAGACGAGGGGTGGTTGCAATCGGCATTCTCTCTTATGGAGAAACTGCCACGGGTGAGCGACACAAACAGCATTGGTATCCCTACGTGGTTCTATGGGCACGAGCCGGCAACACCCTTTGCCACTCACATTGCAAAATATTTTGATAACAGCATACGCGAGGATGGGCTGCTTGCCATTGCGAAGGGTGGTGTGATATACTCTCCCGGCAGCGCCGGCACTATGCAAGAGGTGTTTCAAGATGCTGCGCAAAATCACTACCGCACATTGGGCTATGAAAGTCCTATGGTTTTTTTGGATAGTGAATATTGGTGCGAGAAATTTCCAATCTACCCTCTGCTGCAGGGGTTACAACAGAGTGGCGGGTATAAAAATCTTCTGCTCTCTTTGGTCGATGAGCCAGCCGATGCTGAGCGTGCCATTATGAGGTTCGTCGATAGCCTATGAAGAATAAAAAAATGAGCGTTGCAGCAGCAACGCTCATTTTTTGTCTGTTAAGGTTTAATTTACTTTACCAAAACCTTTTTTCCATTAATAATGTAAATACCGGTGGCGGGAGTTGTTACGGCGCGGCCACTAAGGTCATAAATCCCGGTAACCTCGCAATCCTCGCCAACAATCTCAACAATGCCGGTCTCAACCTGAACATTGCTCTTCTCGAAAGTCCAGGCACTACCACCCCAGGTATAGTGCTTTGTGAGGACATAGGGCCAAGATGTTGGGTTGGTGTACCAAGCCGATGAACCGTTGGCACTTACAATACTGATACCCTTGTTGCCCTGGTCGGTAGTTGTCTCAACAAATGTCCAGTCATACTCCTTGCCAACCATTACAGTCTGGTCGTCGGCAGCAGTATTAACATATGCAGCCTTGCCGTTAGCCTTGTTATATATGCGCACTGTTCCATCAATATTCTTTATGAAACTCCACAAATAGTTGTCGGTTTCACCCTTTGCTTTTGGCTCAACTCGATTTCCTCCGGTGTTTAACGCAGCATATTTGTCTGTGAAATATCCGTTACGGATGTAGTAGTATGCACCAAAATCAAGAGCGTCGGCCATTGATGTGCGTGGCATCATCTGGAACTGGTGATAGAGTGCAACATATGCGTTGTACTGCTCTTCAGTAACAGCACCGTCGGCAACAGTCTGGCTTGCTGGGTTGATGACGCTGTTCTGCAAGTAGTCAAGAGCCTCCTGGCTTGGCTGGCCAATCTCGCCCACCTTTGCTGTGAGGATTATGAGCTCGCACTTCTTTACAAGGCCTGCAAGCTGTGCAGTGAAGTCGCTCACCTCAACAATCTTCCAAGTACCGTTGTAGCAGAGTGCTGCATCGTCCTTTGCATATACATCACCTGTAATCTGCGCGCTCAAGCGTTTTACACTACCTGTAACCGATGCGCTATAGCCGTTTACTGCAGAGATTGTAACGACACCTGGGATGTATGTGAAATCGCCTGTTGCAACAGTTGCCTTGTCAATTCTCAAAGGAGTGCCACCATTCTCAACCATCTGCACCGGTTGGTCGTATGCTGCCATTTTCAGCTCATTGCCGTTGTAGAGGTTCTTCATAATGTATCCACCATCGGTTGCAACAAACTGCCAAAGTTCCTCGGGTTCAGTCTGTGGGGTGTAGTGGAAACGCACGCCCTTGTTCTTTAGATACATTGTAGAGCCCTCATATTGTTGGCGGAAATAGGTACAAGCCGAAACAATCTGATAGGTCTTTCCCTCCTCGGGCTGTGTAATAGCTGCGCTTTTATAGTTGGCGATTGCTTGTTGGATAGCTGCTGTCTCGCCACCGTCAAGTGCAGCCTGCAATGCGTCGTAAACTTCGGCAGCAGGGTAGCCCACGCCACCGCGGATGCTCTTTGCAAGGATATCCTCGGCCTCCATTACAGCAGCCTCCTCGGCTGTGTACTCTGTTGGCTCAATGAAATATTTTGCGTATGCGTAATCAAGTAACTCAAAAATCTCATCGTGGCTCTGCAAACGATGGTAGAACGATGTCCAATTCTTTTTGCTGTTTGGCAGCCAGCCAATCTCGGAGAGGGCTAGCATACGGGGAAGCAACTGGTACTCAACCTCTTTGATGTCATTGGTTGTCTCGGTCCACATATTGCCCTGAACACCGATAGCAAACTCCTCTTTGCCGCTGAGCGCGCCAAGTGGGTTAAGGCTATATATTTCGTCGAGAGTGTTCACACCCCAGCCACCGTTGTATGGCTCGTCAACAGGGCGCTCACTGTCTTCTGCCTGCTGGAAGTCGAGATAAAGATGGCTGTAAGGTACTATAATTGATTTCATACCTCTCTCTGCCGCTTTTTGGCTAAAGTTAAGGTTATTCCAAGCCATAATCACAGGCTTTGTCTTGTTATTGTCGTTCCAGTTGGCAAGCAACTCGTCCCAAACAACGATGTCTTTGTTGTAGTTCTCTTTCAAGAAGATGCCAAGTTCCTCAACCAACCAAGACTGCAACTGGTGAACGCCGTCAAGGCCAAGCTTTTGAACAAGTGCAAGACACTGCTGGTTATTTGCCCACTGCTCTGTGGGGCACTCGTCGCCACCAATGTGAACATAATCGTATGGGAATGTCTCGGCAATATGTCCGAGCACGCACTTTAGGAATGTGATAACCTCTTCGTTACCAATGTTTAATACATCGTGCGAGATACCGCCGTCAACACGCACCTCGTACTCTTTTGTCGGGTCGCAGCTGAACTCTGGGTATGATGCAACGGCAGCTACCATATGTCCGGGAAGGTCAATCTCGGGTATAATCTCAATGTTGCGTGCTTTTGCATAGTCGACAATCTCCTTTAAGTCGTTGAGTGTGTAGTACATACCACGACCATACTCGGTGTCGTCGTAGAAATTCTTTCCATCGGCGTTGCTGAACGATGCTTTGCGGATAGCGCCCACCTCGGTCAATTTTGGATATTCGGGGATTTCTACACGCCAGCCTTGGTCATCTGTCAAGTGCCAGTGGAAACGGTTCATTTTGTAGAGTGTCATAATGTCGAGCACCTTCTTTACCTCGTCTTTATTAAAGAAGTGACGTGCAATGTCGAGCATATATCCGCGGTGTCCCAACAATGGTTGGTCATTAATCTCAACAACAGGGATTGTCCACTCTACGTTCTCTTTGCTCTCGCTTGCGAAATACTCGCGTGGGAGCAGCTGCATAAGTGTCTGCAAGCCATAAAGCTGGCCACCAAACTCCGATGCCTTGATTTTAATTTGTTTGTTGCTTGTAGTAAGAGTGTAGGCCTCGGCTGGCAGGCTGTCGTCTGTTCCAAACCAAATCTCGCCGTCGGCAGCAACGTCACCGGCCTCTTTTACCTCGAGATTGATACCGGCAGATGTGTTCAGCTGTGCAGCAAAAGCCTCGATGTGCTCTCTTATCTGCTCACCTTTGTAGGCAATAGCATTGAATTGTGTGAGGTCTATTGTTCCTTCGCCCACAGTGATATTTAGTGGCTGTGGAATGATGGAAATCTTGCCCATATCTTCAAACTCCGTAGGCTCAATAAACTTAACAGGATTATTCTGGTCATTTTTATCCCAAAGACCAACGCCTCGGTTCTCGGCCGGGCCGCCCCAAAGGTTCATTGAGATGCTTGTGTCGCCTTTTGGCTGAATTTCAAAACCGCCGCTGTAACTGTTGTTGCCAGTGGCGTTGATGAAGAATTTGCTCACACCGCTTGGTGTGGAGCTTGCGTGTACCATTTCATTTTTTTTGGCAGAATTTACATACAAGGTATAACCTTTTTTGTTTGTAAGAGTGTAGCCGTTTGTGTTATCACCGGTGATTTTCCACAATTGTGCATCGCTGCCAATTGCTGCCGATGTGGTGATTTGCGCTCCGGAGGTTGCAGCTGTCAGTGCATTTCCTCCATTCATAAATTGTATGAGATACCACTTTGTGTTCTCATCGGTGCTTACGGTCGGGAACGTTTGCGCAAAAGCACCAACTACGCCCATAAACAGACCTAACAGGAAAAGAATAGATTTTTTCATAAATTTATAGTTAGTTATAAAATTATCATTGCATAAAAACTGCGTTAATTTGCGCCATCTTCACAAAGATAGATTAATTTTTTTTAAAAAAAAGGTTTTACCTTATTAAATTGGAATGGTAAAATTGAATGAAATTTCAGGTGCTTTTATCGAGTTTGTGATTTTTTCTTTACTCATAAAGGGTTAATGTAAAAATATTTTACTATTCTTGTGGTGCGCTATTGTTGCCAAAATGCATTTTTTTTATTAATTTCGCAACAAAGAAAAAAAAGATGAACTCCAAAAAGAATAGACTCCTTTTGCTGTCGATTTTAGCTTTGGCCTTTTTGCTTGTTTCGTGTGGTAATGATAAGGAAAAGGGTGGTGAGCCGGTAGTTACAACCGAGAAACGCGCTGTTCCCGAAAAACCGAATAAAATACTCTATTTAAATGCCAATAGAATATTTCGTGACGATAATGACACTCATTTGTCGGCGGTGAATAAAATCGGTATTAAACCTCTTGCTTCGCGCGAGGGGATAAAAAAGGCCTCGCGTGAGTTGGTTCCCGTGGGTGGTGCTATGCGCTTTGGCGAGTCGTATGTGGTTGACAGGCTCGTTCACTCCAGTCCTTTCCTTGTTCCCGAGGCGGCAAAGCTGTTGCAGGATATTGGCACGGCTTTTCACGACTCTTTGCGCAATAAACACTTGCCGCAGTATAGTGTAATAGTAACCTCTGTGTTAAGGACAGACGCAGATATTAAAAAACTTTCAAGGACAAATGTAAACGCTTCGAAACGTTCGGTGCATTGCTATGGCACAACCTTTGACATTACCTACACTCGCTTTGCAAAGCACGATGACGAAGGTCGCAATGCTCGCGATGTGGATTTAAAAGCTGTGCTCACCGAGGTTTTGCGTGATTTAAGAGCGCAGGAGCGCTGCTATGTGAAGTATGAGGTGAAACAGGCGTGCTTCCACATTACAACAAGGCAGTAATTTATGAGCGAGCTCTTTGTTGTGTCAATATCTCTTCGCATTAAGAGTTTATATACAAAAAATAATCCGCAAAAGCGGATTATTTTTTGTATATAACATATTGTTATTTAGTTAAATAACTCGTCTCGTTGAAGGTATGCTATAATCTCGCCTCTCTCTACGTGGTCGCCCTGTTTAGCACAAATCTCAACCACGCGACCGCCAAGGCCGGCAGCAACGGGTTGCAGCTCGCCCCACGGTGTGATTATTGTGCAGAAGAGCTCGTCGGCGGCATAGTGGCGCCCGATAGCCGGTGAGTGAGAAACACCCTCTACAACAACCTCCCAAAGTATTTGTCCCTTTTCGGCAGCAATAATAGGGTCGGCTTTTGCGTGCTTTATAGCCTTAATCTCCTCAATGCTAACACCCTTGTTCGCCATTTCGCTATCCTTCGCCTTTTCAATATCGGCAAGGAAACGCTCTTTGGCAACTCCGCTCTTATAATCGCGATATTGACGCTCGTGCATAGCAAACTCCCAAAGTTCTTCATCATCTTGTCCTGTATCCCAACCAAGCTCCTGCATCTCCTTGCGGTAGCCCTCCAGAGCATCGGGGTAGAAACTCTGTGGGTCGGCGGTTGTGAATTCGTAGCCTTTCTCTTTGGCAAGCTCAATAATTTCGGGAGCAAGTTCACCCGGCAAGCGACCACTCTTTCCCAAAATCATACCCCACATACTCTCGTCCATTCGGCTGAAACGTGGTTCGTCCTGAGCGCGTGAAAGCAGGTTCATAAGCGCAATATTCTTTACATACTGGCTGAAGGGGGTAACGAGTGGGGGATAACCAACGCGCGGCCACACATACGCAACCTCGTTAAACAACTCAACCATAAGCTCGTCGAGTGTATAAGTCTGCTTTCCTTTGCTCTGCAGAATACCATTTATTCCTTTGTGAACGCCTGCAAGGTCGGACATCATTGAACCCATCATACCACCGGGCAATCCACTGGTCAGCAGCAACGAACTCATTAACTTGTTGTTGTTGTCCATAAAAACACCCATCCAATCATCAATGAATTCCTGTGTCAGACTACGCACTTTCATATAGGCGTTCATATTGATTTCAGGCACTTTAAACCCTGCATCTTTAAGCATTGCTTGAACACTGATAATGTCTGGATGAACCTTGCCCCACGACAACGGTTCAACTGCGGTGTCTATAATGTCGCATCCGTTTTTGCAAACTTCAAGGATTGATGCCATCGACAATCCGGGGCCGCTGTGTCCGTGATATTGTATAATTATCTCAGGGTGTTTATCCTTTATGCTCTTTGTCAATCGGCCAAGGAATGCCGGACGGCCAATTCCTGCCATATCCTTGAGGCAAATCTCTGTTGCTCCGGCAGCAATAAGCTCGTCGGCGAGGTTGCTATAATATTCAACCGTGTGAATAGGCGATGATGTTATGCAAAGTGTCGCCTGCGGTATCATTCCGGCCTCGAGAGCGTATTTGATTGATGGGATAATATTTCTGGAGTCATTTAATCCACAGAAAATACGCGTAATATCAACGCCCTGAGCCTTTTTTACCTTGTACATAAGGCGGCGCACGTCGGCCGGAACGGGGAACATACGCAGTGCATTGAGCGCTCTATCGAGCATATGTGTCTGTATGCCGGCTTCGTTGAAAGGCTTTGTGAAACTCCTGACAGCCTTGTTCGGATTTTCTCCTGCCATAAGATTTACCTGCTCAAATGCGCCTCCGTTTGTCTCTATGCGTGAGAAGCATCCCATCTCAATGATTGCAGGTGCTACTTTTTCAAGTTGCTCTGCCAAAGGTTGGAATTTACCCGATGATTGGAACATATCGCGGTAAACCAAGCTGAATTTAATCTCCTTTTTCATAATAATGAGTATTTATGGAGTAGTGTAGGACTACTTTTGGTGTAAAACTATTGTATTTTTCTAATCTCTCATTGTGTTTATCACTAATGCAAAGTTAGTCGCTTTGTGTTTAAAACCTAATTTTTAAAGGGTGTTTTTTTAATTATTTTCATATTGAGTGCCATTCGTTTATTCATATACTTAAATTAAAAGATTAGATGATGTTGTTTATTCTTTTGATAATTAATTAAATACATTTTGTTTTATTTGTTACGCAAAATTGTTTGTTAAGCTTTGTATAAAGCTCTAGGTTAGTTCTTTGTCGCTATTGGAGTGAATTATGCTTTCGCGCACAGCCGTGCGCTTTTGTGGCTCCTTGTCTGTTTTGGTTTTTTTGTTGAAAAAGTGTATTTGTTTATGTCATTTTTGGTGAAAATATTGTTTTTTGTTATAAAAACCGCCAAAATGATGTTTTATTTTCGCCAATAAATAGTAAATTTCACCCAATATTTATCTGTTTTGCCCAAACGGCTAGCTCTGTATCGCTGTTTTGGGGTATTTGTGAAATGATTTGCGACCTTTGCGTAGTAAAACGTTGAGCGCGGTCTCTTTTTGGTTGAATTTGCGTTTGATGTAATTGAGTTGAAAGCTATTTATTACTGAAACATTTTATGAAGCACTATCTTTCGTACGTTGAAGATGTTATTAAAAGCGGTTGGGATAATCCGGCTATTACCAATTATGGTGGGAATACCCTCAGAAATTGCGATATTGCAAGAAATATAGCAAGATTGCACATATTTTTTAAGCAGTGTGGTATTAGAGAGGGTGAAAATATTGCTATTTGTGCGCGAAATTCAGCCGAGTGGTGCGTGGCTTTTCTTGCCATTACAACGTATAGGGCTGTGGCTGTGCCCTTGTTGGCCGATTTTCTCCCCGAAAATATTATCAATTTGGTAAAAATTTCCGATAGTCGAATGTTGTTTGTAGATAAGAATGTTCTATCGGGATTGCAGCGCTCGGGTGCTGTTTCCAGCTTTGCCGAATACGATAATTTTATTGGAGCTTTTGATATTGTAACGTATGAAAATGTAATAAATTACAATTCAAATATTAAAGTAAATATTGAATATGCTGATAAGGCTTTTGAGCAGCAATATCCCAAAGGAATGACTGCAGCTGATATTAACTTTAATATCGGTGCTTTAGACGACCTTGCCGTTATTAGTTATACATCCGGTACAAGCAGCTCGCCCAAAGGGGTGATGCTTGCGGCAAAATCCCTTTCAGGCAATGTGGAGATTGCTAGAAAATTGGTTCCTATTGCATTTAAAGAGCCGGGTAACACATTGTCTATATTGCCTTTGGCTCATATATTCGGCTTGGCATTCGATTTTCTCTTTCTCTTTACCTCGGGCTGTCATATTTATATTTTTACCGAGAAACCGGTGCCGGTTCGTTTGCTTAAAGCATTGTCTGAAGTAAAACCATTTATCTTCTTGACTGTGCCAATGTTAATAGAGAAGATATTTAGAGCAAAGGTAATCCCTACTCTAAAGAAACCTGCAATGAAATTCCTCACCTCGATACCGGGTGTGCGTCAGCTTATATACAAGAAGGTGCGTGCAAAAATCATCGATACTTTTGGTGGAAATCTAGACAAAGCCGGTTTTTTCATTGGTGGTGCTGCAATAAGCAAGGATGTCGACAAGGTGATGAAGCAGATAAAGATACCTTATGCAGTTGGTTATGGTATGACCGAGTGTGGCCCATTAATCAGCTATGTGGCTTCGGCTCACCCCACAATTCTTGAGGCCGGTGGTATTGCCGGGCCCACAATTGAGGTGCGTATCGACTCTGATAGGTCGACAAAGGTGCCCGGTGAGATACAGGTGCGTGGCGATGTTGTTACGTCGGGATATTACAAAAATGAGGCCGCTACATCTGCTGCTTTCACAAAGGACGGTTGGTTAAAGACCGGTGATATGGGTGTAGAGCCTCGTCCGGGTATTATATATATAAAAGGTCGTTGCAAGAATATGATTTTAACTGGTAGCGGACAGAATATCTACCCCGAGGAGATTGAGGATTTGATTGTGCAGCTCCCTTATATCACAGAAACAATTGTCGTTGGTCGTAACCACGCGCTTGTGGCGCTTATTGTTGTCGACTACGATGCTTTAAAGGCTGCGGGTATTGCCGAGGAAAAGGCTCAGGAGGTGATTGAGAATAGTGTGTTCGCATTGAACACAAAGTTACCGGTGTACAGCCAGATTGCCCGCTGTGAGTTGCGACGTGAACCGTTTGAAAAAACTCCAAAATTGAGTATCAAACGATTTATGTACAATTAATTTGTATCTTTAATTCTTATATTATTGATAGTGATTGATTTGATTGTCCCGGGGTGCAATGCCCTGTGCCCCGGGAATTTTTAAAACATTTTGATGTGAAATTTTGTTAATAAATAGGGCGTTTTGTACTTTTAAACGACAAAAAAGCGCCTGTTTTAAGTTAATTTGGAACAATCACTCTTTTGTTTAAGTGTATTTTTAGAAATTTGCACGAGTTAATAAATGATAAGATTAGGCTTGCCAGAGCCTCTAAAGATTGAATATTTTAAACAATATTATATTATGAAACACTTTGTTAGTCTTTTCAATGATTCAGTAAAAGCAAATTGGGTTTCTCCTGCAGTGACAAACTTTGGTGGAGAAACTTATACCTATGGCCAAATGGCTGAGCAAATAGCAAAATACCATATTCTCTTTAGCGAGGCCGGTATCAACAAAGGCGACAAAATCGCTCTCTATGCACGAAATTCGGCAGAGTGGGTAATTGCTTATTTTGCAACTTTGACATACGAGGCAGTAGCAGTGCCTTTCCTTCCTGATTTTATTCCGGCAGCGGTTGCCGAGCTTGGTTCTTTCTCGGAGTGTAAATTGCTTATAGCTGATGATGTAGCAATAAATAGTCTTAAAGAGAACGAAAAATATATTGAACAACTTGAGTCTACCAAGGGCTTTTCCGGTATAATAAATGTAAAAGACCTCACTATTGCACTTGCAACAGAGAAAGCTTTGGATGCGGCACACAAAACTCTTGATGCACACTTTGCCAAGCAGTATCCCAACGGATTGACAGCTGCCGACGTAAACTATTATCCCGAGGAGCGTGATATGGAGGCTGTTGTAGAAATCAGCTTCACATCGGGCACAACAAGTGCCACCTCAAAGGGTGTTGTTCTTCCGGCACGTTCATTGTCGGTTAACCTTGATTTTGCACGTCGCGAGATTCCGACAACACAGGGTGGTCACATCTTTGCAATCCTTCCAATGGCTCATATGTTCGGTCAGACATTTGACGTTCTTTTCCCATTGGCCGGCGGTTGTCACGTATTTGTGATGCCGGGTAAGCCCACACCGGCACGCCTGTTGGGTGGCTTGGGCACAGTCAAGCCTTTTATGTTCTTGACCGTTCCTTTGGTTGTTGAAAAAATCTTCAAGTCAAAAGTGTTCCCCGCTACACGCAAATTCCCGGCAAACCTCCTTTTGAAAATCCCCGGATTGGACAGAATTGTGCTTAACAAGATAAAGAAATCATTGCTTACAGCCTTTGGTAACGGCTTTACAACAGGTCTTATCCTTGGTGGTGCAGCCCTTAACCGCGAGGTTGAGGATTTGCTCAAGCGAATGAAATTCCCCTACGTTGTTGGTTACGGAATGACCGAGTGCGGTCCACTTATCTCATACCGCGACAAGAGCGAGTTTGTTAAGTACTCTTGCGGTGCAAAGGCCGATCCAATAGAGTTGCGCATCGATTCAGCTAATCCACGCCGCATCTTGGGTGAGATTCAGGTGAAGGGTGATGCAGTGATGCTCGGTTACTACAAGAACGAAGAGGCTACAGCAGCAACATTTACAAAAGATGGTTGGTTGAAGACCGGTGATATGGGTCTGCTCGACGGAAAGGGTAACCTGTTTATCAAAGGTCGTTGCAAGAATATGATTTTGACCGGTAGCGGCCAGAATATCTACCCCGAGGAGATTGAGGACAAGATAAACAACCTTCCTTACGTTGTTGAGTCATTGGTTGTTGGCCGCAAGAACGCTATCGTGGCGCTTGTTGTTGCCGACTACGAGGCTGGTAAGAAAGATGGTCTTGACGAGAAGGCTCTTGAGAAGCTTGTCAACGAGAATGTTCTTGCTTTGAACTCAGAGCTTGCAGCATATAGCAAAATCGGTTACACCGAGATTCGTAGCGAAGCCTTTGAAAAGACTCCAAAGCAGAGCATCAAGAGATATATGTATTCTTAAACAGTGGAATATAACCTTTTTTAAATGCGCTCACCCTTTTGAGGTGAGCGCATTTTTTTTGTTGATTTTATGTCGTAGGGGCTGTTTTTACGCGCGATATTGCACATTTGATTGTATTTTGTGCAAAAATATTTGTATGTTTAAAAAAATATGTAGATATTTGCACCATCAAATCAATCACATATCAATATTTTATGAAACATTTTGTAAGCTATTTCAATGATGCCGTAAAGAAGCATTGGGATTTGCCGGCTGTCACCAACTTTGGTAAGGAAACATACACCTATGGTCAGGTAGCTGAACAAATAGCAAAATACCACATCCTCTTTAGTGAAGTGGGCATCGCAAAGGGTGATAAAATTGCTCTCTATGCACGTAACTCGGCCCAATGGGTAATTGCTTATTTTGCAACCTTGACATACGAGGCTGTAACAGTTCCCTTCCTCCCCGATTTTATTCCGGCAGCGGTTGCCGAGCTTGGCTCTTTCTCGGAGTGTAAACTTCTTATAGCCGATAATGTCGCAATAAATGGTATCAAAGAGGATGAAAAGTATATCAAGCAGTTAGAGACAACAAAAGGCTTTGCTGGTATACTTAATATAAATGATTTGAGCATTGCTCACGCTACCGATAAGGTGTTGGCTGCAACACGCGAGACACTTGACGAACACTTTGCCAAGCTGTATCCCAACGGATTGACAGCTGCCGACGTAAACTATTATCCCGAGGAGCGTGATATGGAGGCTGTTGTAGAAATCAGCTTCACATCAGGTACAACAAGTGCCACTTCAAAGGGTGTTGTTCTTCCGGCTCGTTCACTGTCGGTAAACCTCGAGTTCGGTCTCCGCGAGATACCGGCTTGTGTAGGCGGTCACATTTTTGCAATCCTTCCAATGGCTCATATGTTCGGTCAGGCATTCGACGTGCTCTTCCCACTTTCAAGCGGTTGTCACGTATTCGTGATGCCCGGCAAGCCCACACCGGCACGCCTGTTGGGTGGCTTGGGAACAGTTAAGCCTTTTATGTTCTTGACTGTGCCTTTGGTTGTTGAAAAAATCTTTAAATCAAAGGTTTTCCCCGCTACACGCAAATTCCCGGCAAAGCTGTTGCTTAAAATCCCCGGATTGGACAGAATTGTGCTTAACAAGATAAAGAAATCACTGCTCACAGCCTTTGGTAACAGCTTTACAACTGGCCTTATCCTTGGTGGTGCAGCCCTTAATCGTGAGGTTGAGGATTTGCTCAAGAGAATGAAATTCCCCTACGTCGTTGGTTACGGAATGACCGAGTGTGGTCCGCTTATCTCATATCGCGACAAGAGCGAGTATGTAAAATACTCTTGCGGAACAATGGCTCATCCTATCGAAATTCGTATCGATTCAGCCAACCCACGCCGCATCTTGGGTGAGATTCAGGTGAAGGGTGATGCCGTGATGCTCGGCTATTATAACAATGAAGAGGCTACAGCAGCAGCATTTACAAGCGACGGCTGGTTGAAAACCGGTGATATGGGTGTTTTTGACGGAAAAGACAATCTCTATATCAAAGGTCGTTGCAAGAATATGATTTTGACCGGTAGTGGCCAGAATATCTACCCCGAGGAGATTGAGGACAAGATAAACAACCTTCCTTACGTTGTTGAGTCATTGGTTGTTGGCCGCAAAAACGCTATCGTGGCGCTTGTTGTTGCCGACTACGAGGCTGGTAAGAAAGATGGCCTTGACGAGAAGGCTCTTGAGAAGCTAGTCAACGAGAATGTTCTTGCTTTGAACTCAGAGCTTGCTGCATATAGCAAAATCGGTTACACCGAGATTCGCAGCGAAGCCTTTGAAAAGACTCCAAAGCAAAGCATCAAGAGATTTATGTATTCGTAAAGAATTTTTACCATAAAGCAAAACTCCGAACTACGGTTCGGAGTTTTGCTTTATTTGTATCTTGCATTGCAAAAAGAGCTCTTGCGCAGCAAACTCTTTCGATTGTCACCATAAAATCTTACCTTTGTCGCTGATAATTCAGAAAAAAATGAAAATAACAATAATACAGCAAGATATAATCTGGAAAGATGTAGATGCTAATGTCAAGAGCCTTGAACAGCTTGTAGCCAATGCCGAGCGCGCCGACCTCTACCTTTTCCCCGAGATGTGTTCCACAGGCTTTTGTATGCAGCCACAGGGCGTTGCCGAGCCTGTCGACGGCACAACGGTACAAACAATGAAACGCCTTGCCATTGAGTATAACGCAGCAATGGTGGTACCTGTGATGACATTCGACAATGGTAAATACTACAATAGAATGTATTTCATAACCCCCGACGGCATCTCGGGGCAATACGACAAGAACAACCTTTTTGAGTATAGCGGAGAGGATAAGGTTTTTACCCCCGGAACAGAAACTGTCATTTGGCAGTGGCGTGGCGTGCGTTTCCGCCCGGCAATCTGCTACGACCTGCGCTTCCCCGCATTTCTGTATAATAGAGCAGAGTATGATGTGCTGTTAATATCGGCAAATTTCCCCGATAGCCGCCTGCTCGCTTGGGACACGCTCGTGCGTGCGCGTGCGATAGAAAACATCTGTTACGTTGCAGCCAGCAACCGCGTGGGAGTCGATGAATATGGAACATACAAGGGGCATAGTGTTATTTTAAGCCCTTATGGTCAGACACTTGCTGCTTGTAACGATGGTGAACAGGGTAGCGTAACAGCAGTGCTCGACGATGAAATGTTGCAAAAGATACGCTTGATGCAGCAGTTCAACAGATAACGGCCCGCACATTGCAGTGCCTAAAAATTTACAATTTTGTCATACTCCGGAATTTCCTGCAAAAAGGTGAATGTGTTGTTTGTGTAATCCATTTTGCAACAATAGTGTTGCAAACCATTACTCACAATCAGATAATCGACCTTTAAAATAAGATTGTAGCGCGAAATTTGTGCAAACACCTCCTTGGTGATTTTTACGCCGGGAGCCTTGTATTCAACAATCACGCGTGGCTGTAATGCCTTGTCATACACCACAGTATCGCAACGGCGGTTCATCCCGTTGAGCGTTATTGCAATCTCATTACCCATAAGCGCAGCAGGGTAGCCCTTATGCTCGAGCAGATAATGCACAAAATGCTGGCGCACCCACTCCTCGGGAGTGAGCGCTACGTAACAACGGCGCAGAACGTCGAAAATTTGTCTCTTTCCGTCGTTTACAGCAATTTTTGTTTCGTATGCCGGTAGGTTCAGTGCAACCATTATAGTGTTTTTAAATAAGATAATAGGTTGTTGGAGTAGAAAAATCAAATAAATTTAGTTTTGTTCTTCGCGCCTCTTTCACTATCTTTGCAAAGATAGGATTTTTATCTTTATTTTTCCCTTTTTATAGCAATTATGGCAAAATATACATACGAATCAATAATGTCGGAACTCAAATCGGGTATTTACCAGCCCGTCTATTATCTTATGGGCGAGGAGGGATATTTTACCGATAAGATAACCGACTACATTATAGAACACTCGCTCACCGAGGATGAACGTGATTTTAATCTCACCGTTTTTTATGGCCTTGAGAGTGATATTGACACCATAATTACCGCAGCAAAGCGCTTCCCGATGATGGCCGAGCGTCAAGTTATTATTGTGCGCGAGGCACAAATGCTCAAGAATACCGACAATCTCCTGTTCTATCTGCAAAATCCGCAGCCAACAACAGTGCTTGTCTTTGCCCACAAAAATGGTTCAATAGACAAACGTAAAAAAGTTGCAACAGAACTTGAACGCAAAGGAGTGGTGCTCGATTCAAAAAAGATGCGCGATGACCAACTACCATCATTCATCACAAGCTATTTGCGCGAAAAGGGGCTCACAGCCGATAATAAATCGGTGCAGATGATGCGCGAGTCGATAGGCTCCGACCTCTCACGCATTGCCGGAGAGATTGATAAACTGGCAATAGCACTGCCACAAGGCGCAACAGCAATAACCCCTGAACTTGTCGAGGAGCACATTGGCATCAGCAAGGAGTATAATAACTTTGAGCTGCAAAATGCCCTTGTGAACAAAGATATCTACAAGGCAAATAAGATAATAAACTATTTTGCCCAAAATCCAAAGAAAAACCCCATTCAAATGACCTTGGCGCTGCTTTTCAGCTTTTTCTCCAATGTTATGATGAGTTATTATGCACCCGATAAAAGCGAGCGTGGCGTGGCCGAGTTTTTAGGTCTGCGCAATGCGTGGGGCGTGAGCGATTATATAAAAGCAATGCGCAATTATAAGGCAATGCACGTGATGGAGATACTGCATCTCATACGCCTTGCCGACGCACAATCCAAAGGCGCCGAAGGGCCTCAAATGCCCGATGGCGAGATAATGCGCGAATTGCTTTACAAAATTTTACATTGATTTAACACATAATGATGATAAACGCAAATTTAGATGGCTCGGATATAACTTTCGAGCAAGATGGAAAACTCGCCTTCAACGAAGAGGCGCACCGTTACACCCTCAATGGAGTGGAATTCCGCTCTGTGAGCAACATTGTCGGGCTCTTTTTCAGAGAATTTGATGCAATGAGCATCAGCCTGAAAAAATGTTGTGGTAATGAGGTTGAGGCGGCTAAGCTCCGCGAGGTGTGGGAGAGCAAAGGCGCAGTAGCCAGCCAAGCCGGCACTTTCCTTCACAAGCAGATTGAAGATTATCTTAACGGCAAACACACCCCGGAACTCCTGTGCGATGTGTGTTACAAAGGCGAATATGTAAAACTCAACGAAACAATTGATATTTCGCGCGAGTGGAGCTACTTTAAATCCTTTGAAAGAGAGACCTCCTATCAGCCCTTTCGCACAGAGTGGCGAATTTATGATGCCGATGCACGCATTGCCGGAACACTCGATTTTGTCTGCCGCTGTTCCGACGGGACATTTGAGATATACGACTGGAAACGCAGCAACAAAATTGACCCCAACGACCGCAACCCTTGGGCAAATGGCTTGAACGGCCTCGAGCATCTTACAGATACAGCTTATAGCCACTATTGCTTGCAACAGAACCTCTATCGTTATATGCTCGAAAAGAACTACGGCATAAAGGTGAGCCGTATGAATCTCGTTGTCCTGCACCCCGAGCTGAATACCTACAGAGTGGTGCCGGTTCCGCCAATGGAAAGAGAATTGAATATCATACTAAACAAAATAAAGTTCAACTAAGCTTAGTTGAACTTTATTTTTATCTAAAAGTAACGATGCTGTTACTGCATCAACTCGATGCTGCGCTTAACAAAGTTATTCAACGCCTCGCCGGTGAGCATATTATTCTGCAACAGAGTAATATCGATAAGCTGTTTCACGCTCTTGTCACCTGCAGCATACTCAGCAAGGATACCCTCCTTGTCACTCTTCACAGCAGTAATCTCCTTCTCAATCTCAAAGAGCTCATCTTTCTCGCTCTGTGGAATTTCATCGTTCTTCTTGCCACTGCGTGCATCGTAAAGTTCTTTGCGACGGCTCTCAAGCGACTCGCTCTTCTCGTTGAGTGGTTGCAACTTCTCGGCGCAAGCGCTCTCGGCATTCTCTAGAACTCGTTTGATTAGCGGGTGCTCCTCGTTGAGCAACAGGTTGTACATATCGGGCATATCTCCGTAGAACGACATTCCGCCTTGAATTGCAGCCATATCCTTCATACGGCGCATATACTCGGCCTGTGTAATCATCACCGGTGCAGACGTTTCACCCATCGCCTGTGTCATCACGTGGAACTCTTTTTTCTCCATCTTTGGCAGTTGACTCTCAAAGACACCGGTCAGCACCTCACGCTGTATTGCGCTTATAACGCTGGCTTTTTGCTCCTCTTTCACAATAAGGTTCTCAATGGTGTCGCTGTCCACGCGTGTGAAACGTGTCTTTTCAAATTTGCGCTCAAGCAAGCTGATGAGTGCCACGTCTAGCTGCCCATCCATCAGCAGCACATTGTAGCCCTTGTTCTTTGCGTTGTCAATGAAGCTGAACTCCTTCTCCTTGTCGTTAGAGTAGAGATAGATGATGTTGCCCTCTTTGTCGGTCTGCTCGGCGCTCACAAGGTTCTTGTACTCCTCGTATGTGTATTTATTTCCGTCAGTATCCTGCAACAACGAGAACTTGTTGGCCTTGTCATAAAAATCCTCCTCGGTCAACATTCCATAGTGGATAAAAATCTTAAGGTCGTTCCACTTCTCCTCAAACTCCTTACGGTCGTTTTTGAAAATCTGCGCCAAACGATCGGACACCTTCTTTGAAATATATGTAGATATCTTCTTTACATTAGAGTCGCTTTGCAAGTATGAGCGTGACACGTTGAGTGGAATATCCGGTGAGTCAATAACTCCGTGCATCAAAGTGAGGAAATCCGGAACAATGCCTTGAACCTCATCGGTAACATAAACCTGATTGCAGAATAACAGAATTTTATTCTTTTGCAGCTCGAGATTGCTCTTCACCTTGGGGAAATAAAGCACACCGGTGAGATGGAACGGAAAATCCACATTCAGATGAATCCAGAACAGAGGCTCGTCGCTCATAGGGTAGAGCTTGCGATAAAACTCTTTGTAATCCTCGTCTTTCAGTTCGCTTGGCTTGCGTGTCCACAGCGGGGTAGTGTCGTTGATTATATTATCCTCCTCTGTCTCAACCTGCTTGCCATCTTTCCACTCCTTCTTTTTGCCAAATGCAATTTCAACGGGCAAGAAACGGCAGTATTTGTTCAGAATACCGCTTATGCGGCTCTCGCTCAAAAACTCTTTGCTCTCCTCGTCGATATACATAACAATATCTGTTCCGCGCTCAGCTTTTTCAATCTCCTCAAGAGTATATTCAGGGCTTCCGTCGCAGCTCCATTTTACAGCCTGCGCACCGTCTCGGTACGATTTTGTCACAATCTCCACCTTTTTCGACACCATAAATGCCGAGTAGAAACCAAGGCCAAAGTGTCCGATGATGCTGTTTGCGCTATCCTTATATTTCTCGAGAAAATCTGTTGCACCCGAAAGAGCAATCTGATTGATATATTTTTCAATCTCCTCGGCTGTGAGTCCTATACCATTGTCGCTCACAGTGATTGTCTCTGCGCCAAGTGTCACTTTTACTCTTGGTGTGCCAAGCTCGCCCTTGAACTCGCCCTTCTCGTAGAGAGTTTTCAACTTTTGCGTAGCGTCGATGGCGTTCGACACAATTTCGCGTAGAAAAATCTCGTGGTCGCTGTACAAGAATTTTTTAATTACGGGGAAAATGTTTTCTGTTGTTACCCCAATGTTCCCTTTTTGCATATTGTTAAGTTTTTAAATTTATATTTGATAAATATTATTTGTTTAGTATTGTCATTTCGAAGAAGCGTAGCGACTGAGAAATCTCAATTCTTTATATTCCATCCTAATTCAATAGCAAGATTTCTTTTTTCGGGATTTGTTGTTGCTATAAGTCTTTCCTTCTTTTCTCTTCTCCAAGCCTTAATTTCTTTTTCGCGGGAAATAGCATCGTCTACATCTTTGAATTCCTCATAATAGAGTAAGTCGTGACATTTGTATTTTTGAGTGAACCCTTTAACTATTTCTTCTTTATGTTCTATATATCTTCGGTATAGGTCATTTGTTATGCCAATATACAACACTGTACGTGTTTTATTTGACATAATATATATCCAATATTGATGAACGTTTACCATTACCAATGTCTTTTTTAAGAGATTTCTCCCATACGGTCGAAATGACAAAATTGCGTTATTGTCATTTCGAAGAAGCGTAGCGACTGAGAAATCTCAATTCTTTAAATCTATCCTCTTATAATATAAAACAAAAAAAATGCCAGTTGTTCTATAGCTGACATTTTGGCAGATTAGGAGTGACTAAAAAGCGCATTGCTGTGTTATGCTTGCCCTCAAAATACTCATTTACGGAAAGTAAACTCCGTTTTTGATGCCTGCGCAATCCTTGCACTGCATCTTTTTATTCACTCCTAAAATAATAAATAGTGGAACTAAAAAGCGCATTGCTGTGTTATGCTTGCCTTCAAAATACTCATTTACGGAAAATATAAAAAATATGGCTGATTTTCAAAATCAGCCATATTTTAATGCTTTTATCGTTTTACTTCAAATTTTAGTTTTTGCTCGCCAACGGTAACAAGAATGTTATCTCCCTGTTGCAATGCTCCGTCGAGCAAAAGCTCCGAAATCTCATCCTCCACATAATTCTGCAGGGCGCGCTTTAACGGGCGTGCACCATACTGAATATCGTAACCCTTGTCGGCTAGGAAACTCTTAGCCTCGGCAGTCATTTCAATGCTGTAGCCAAGCTCGGTAACACGCTTAATAATCTGCGCAAGCTCAAGGTCCACAATATCTATTATCGCCTCTTTGCCAAGCTGGTCAAAGTTTATAATCTCGTCTATGCGGTTTATAAACTCGGGCGCAAAGCGTTTGTTGAGAGCCTTCTGTATCACAGCACGCGAATATTCCTTGTCGCCGGCACGCTCATCTTTGGCAAATCCAATGCCGCTGCCAAAATCCTTCAGCTCGCGCGTTCCCACATTCGAGGTCATAATGAGCACCGTGTTGCGGAAGTCAACCGTGCGGCCGTAACTATCGGTGAGTCGGCCTTCGTCCATCACCTGCAACAACAGGTTGAACACGTCGGTGTGAGCCTTCTCAATCTCATCGAGCAGCACAATGGAGTAGGGGCGGCGGCGTACACGCTCGGTGAGCTGTCCACCCTCCTCATAACCTACATATCCCGGAGGCGCACCAACAAGGCGCGAAACGGTAAATTTCTCCATATACTCACTCATATCTATGCGAATGAGAGCATCGGCGCTGCCGAACATAAATTTTGCAAGCTCTTTAGCAAGCAGTGTCTTTCCCACTCCCGTTGGGCCAAGGAACATAAATGTTCCAATGGGCTTATTGGGGCTCTGTAGTCCCACGCGGCTGCGCTGTATAGCCTTTGTCAGCTTTTCTATTGCATTTTCTTGTGCAATAACCTTGCTTGTGAGCTCGTTGCGCATTCCTTTGAGGCGTGTCCACTCATCTTGCTGCATACGCTGCATTGGCACTCCTGAAATCATTGACACCACGCCGGCAATGTCCTCGTCGCTCACTGTCTGACGGCTGTTGGCAAGGCTCTTCTCCCATTCGGCTTTCATCTGTGCAAGGTGGCTCTGCATCTCTTTCTCGCGGTCGCGCAAATTCGCAGCGTGTTCAAAATCCTGATTCTTTACCGCAGCGTTCTTCTCCTTGTTTATTATATCAATAATCTTCTCCTGCTCCTCAATCTCCTTTGGCACAACAATATTTGTTATGTGCATTCTTGCGCCGGCCTCGTCCATTGCATCGATAGCCTTGTCGGGGAAACAGCGGTCGGTGATGTAGCGGTCTGTCAATTTGACACACGCCATCAAAGCCTCGTCGGTGTATGTGACATTATGGTGATTTTCGTAACGCTCTTTGATGTTCTTTAAAATAGTGTATGTGTCCTCGGGTGATGTAGGCTCCACAAGCACCTTTTGGAAACGTCTCTCAAGCGCTCCGTCTTTCTCAATGGTCTTGCGATATTCGTCAATGGTTGTTGCACCAATGCATTGTATCTGTCCGCGTGCAAGCGATGGTTTCAAAATGTTGGCAGCGTCCATTGAGCCCGGGGTTGAGCCTGCACCAATGATGGTGTGTATTTCGTCAATGAATATAATTATATTAGGGTTGTTTTCAAGCTCGTTTATGATAGCTTTCAAACGCTCCTCGAACTGTCCGCGATACTTTGTGCCGGCCACGACGGCTGTCATATCAAGTGCCACAATGCGCTTGTCGAATAGCATACGCGATGTTTTGCGCTCAACAATGCGCTGGGCAAGCCCCTCGACAATGGCCGACTTTCCAACGCCCGGCTCACCAATCAGGATAGGGTTATTCTTCTTTCTGCGGCTCAAAATCTGTGAAATTCGTTCAATCTCTTTCTCGCGCCCCACAACAGGGTCGAGCTTGCCCTCGGCAGCAGCTTTTGTCATATCAACACCAAAGCTGTCAAGCACCGGTGTATCGTTCGAAGGCTTTGCTTGCTGCTTGCTCTGGTAGGCCTGCTGGGTGTTGCCATTGCTGTTGCTTGGCAGAGTCTCGTCATCGTCATCTTGGTCGGTAAAGCCAAAGCCGTTGCTGATGCCGTTGTTGTTTGTGTCGGGCATCTTTGATTTGATAATATCCGTCACTTTTGAATATGTGACACTGCTTGCATCAAGAATGTCATAAGCAACGTTGTTGCGCTCGCGCAGAATACCAAGCAACAGGTGCTCACTGTCGGCATTTACCTTTCTCGAGCGTGCCTCAAGGGTTGCAAAGCGCAGAATTCTTGCAGTGCTCAGGCTCATCTCAACATCCTCGCTATATGGTGTCTCGGCTGTTACCGCATCTGTCACACGCTCCTCAATGCGCTGTTTAATATCCATAATATCAACTTCCATACTGCACAAAATCTCCACCGCGCTGCACTTCTCCTTGCGTATAATGCCAAGCAGCAGATGCTCCGGGTTTATAGTCTTGCTGCGCAGACGTGCAGCCTCTTCTTTGCTCAACGATAGTATTTCTGATATTTGTTGCGAAAATTCATTTCTCATTTACTTTTCCTCCAATTAATATCTTGTGAATGTTCGTGTCTGGTTATTTTCTCGAACGCGAAGATAGTTGATAAAAAACAACTACTTTCATCTTTTTACATAAACTTTCTTACAAAAACCGTGCCAAAATATTAAAAAAACGAAAAAAAATATTACCCAACGAACAAATTGTGCTTCAAAAGGTGTCCTTAAGGTTTATTTTGTGATTTCTTGCCAATAATAACAATAGGTAGCTGTTTTTTTTATACTTTTGTATCTTGTAAGCGCTCCGCAAATCAAGGAGCAGAAATTTGTTAATTAATAACCTATACAATAATGTTCAGAACAAAAACTTGCGGCGAACTAAGGTTGGCCGACGTAAATGCAACAGTGACTCTTAGTGGTTGGGTTCAGCGTGCACGTAAGATGGGTGGTATGACATTCGTCGACCTACGCGACCGTTACGGAATAACCCAGCTTGTTTTTAGCGAAGATGCAAATGCCGAACTT
This sequence comes from Bacteroidaceae bacterium, assembly GCA_045647745.1. Taxonomy (GTDB): domain Bacteria; phylum Bacteroidota; class Bacteroidia; order Bacteroidales; family Bacteroidaceae; genus HGM04593. The sequence continues at coordinate 24,563 of JAZRMQ010000007.1, forward strand.
TGCGAAAAAGCATCGCATCTTGGTCGTGAATATGTAATTCAGGCAACAGGCGTTGTCAGCGAGCGTCAGAGCAAGAACGCAAATATCCCCACCGGAGATATTGAAATAATTGTTAGCGAGCTCAATATCCTTAACGAGGCGGCAACACCTCCTTTTACAATAGAGAACAACACCGATGGTGGCGATGATATTCGTATGAAATATCGTTACCTCGACCTTCGTCGTGAGGCAGTGCGCAAGAACCTTGAGTTGCGCCACCAAATGACGATGGAGGTGCGTCGCTACCTCGATTCAATGAACTTTATCGAGGTCGAGACACCAATGCTCATTGCATCAACCCCCGAGGGCGCGCGCGACTTTGTTGTTCCTTCGCGTATGAACCCCGGTCAGTTCTATGCACTGCCACAGAGCCCACAGCTTTTCAAGCAGTTGTTGATGGTGTCGGGCTTCGACCGTTACTTCCAGATTGTAAAATGTTTCCGCGACGAGGATTTGCGCGCCGACCGTCAGCCCGAGTTTACACAAATCGACTGCGAGATGAGCTTCGTTGAGCAAGAGGATGTAATCTCACTCTTTGAAGGAATGGCAAAACACCTGTTCAAGACAATTCGTGGCGTTGAACTCACCGAGGCTTTTCCACGTATGACTTGGCACGATGCAATGAAATACTATGGTAGCGACAAGCCCGATACACGCTTCGAGATGAAGTTCGTGGAGCTTATGGATATAATGAAAGGCCACGGCTTTGGTGTGTTCGACAGCGCCGAGTACATTGGCGGTATCTGCGCAAAGGGCGCAGCAACATACACCCGCAAGCAACTCGATGCACTCACCGATTTTGTTCGCCGTCCACAGATTGGCGCAAAGGGAATGGTCTATGCTCGTGTAGAGGCCGATGGCACAGTTAAGTCAAGCGTTGATAAATTCTACACACAAGAGACTCTTCAGGCAATGGCAGCAGCCTTCAATGCCGAGCCGGGCGACCTCATTCTCATCCTCAGCGGTGACGACACAATGAAAACCCGCAAGCAACTTTGCGAGCTTCGTCTCGAGATGGGTAGCCAGCTTGGTTTGCGCGATAAAAACAAATTCTCTTGCCTGTGGGTAGTAGATTTCCCACTCTTCGAGTACAGCGAGGAAGAGGGCCGTTATATGGCAATGCACCATCCTTTCACATCGCCAAAGCCCGAGGATATTCCTCTGCTCGACACTGATATGGGTGCAGTGCGTGCCAACGCTTATGATATGGTCATCAACGGTGTTGAGGTTGGTGGCGGTTCAATTCGCATCTACGACAGTGAGCTGCAAAACAAAATGTTTGCGCTCCTTGGCTTCACTCCCGAGCGTGCACAGCAGCAGTTCGGCTGGTTGCTCGACGCATTTAAGTATGGTGCGCCCCCTCACGGTGGCCTTGCATACGGCCTCGACCGTTGGGTGAGCCTCTTTGCCGGTCTCGACTCAATCCGCGACTGCATCGCGTTCCCTAAAAACAACTCAGGCCGCGACACAATGATTGACGCTCCGTCGGTTCTCGAGCCCGAGCAGTTGACCGAGCTAAATATTGTTGTCGATATCAAGGATAAGTAATTAAAAAGCTAAACTACTGCGTTACGTTTGTTTTTGCTGTGAGTCATTTAGGAGTACTAAACTCCCCACATCAAAAACTTCACAAGCCTTGTATTTTACCTTTTTATCTCACTTATCGAAGGTCGTGATTTAAAGAATTTGTCATCCTGAGCGCAGGCGAAGGAACTCTAAAAAATGATAAAGCAATCCATTGCGTGCGCAATGGATTGCTTTTATTTTGACAATAATATAACGGGAGTTCGATATAAGCTAAATCAAATCGCGAACCTGTCATTTTTCGGGCAAGCCCTCAACAATACGCGTCTGAGCGGAGCCGAAAGTTTAGTTCGACAGCACGCGCAGCAATAGGTCACGCGTAGCAACGCTGAAGGTGTTGCCGCGTGGGTTGCGACAAGCGCGTGTTGTCAAAGGATCTCTAAAAAAACTCTTGCAATTAAAAAGACCAATCAAGTTTGTGTGAAACTCGATTGGTCTTTTGTTGTTAATTATCGAAAGTTGATTATTATTTTATAAGCACCTTTTTGCCGTTGATAATGTAAACACCCTTTGCTGGGTTCTCAACCACGCGACCGCTGAGGTCGTAGTAAACATTTTTGCCTTCAGCTCTTTGCTCGGCAACCTCGTCAATGCCGGTAAAGTCCATCTCCTTGATAATAAAATTACTCCAAGGCGATGTTTTTGCATAAAAATCCTTGCGACCGGCAGGCACATACAAATAAGCATTGTTATAAGCATCACTGCTGAATATATTTTCGCTTGCTACAATTGCTTTCTTTGAACCAATCTTTATCTCCAAGAGATTATTGCACTCGGCAAAGGCATTGTCCTCAATGCTCTCAATTGTATTGCTTATGTAAAGTGTTTCCAAATTACTGCAACCTTCGAACGCAGAATCTCCAATGCTTGTTACGCTGTTAGGAATTTCAATGCTTGTAAGCCCGGTGCAACCATAGAACGCCCAATCTCCAATGCTTGTTACGCTATTGGGGATTAATGTGTTTTTACAACCGGCAACCAATGTGTTTGTTGCAGTTTCTATTATTGCATTGCAATTATCACGGCTATCATAATTTGTGTTACCGGTTGCTACTATTATGCTTGTAATCCCGGTGCAACCGGCGAACACAAAATCTCCAATGCTTCTGACGCTGTTAGGAATTACAATGCTGGTAAGCCCGTTGCAATGAGAGAACGCCAAATCTTCAATGCTTGTGACGCTGTTAGGGATTACAATGCCGGTAAGCCTGTCGCAAGCAAAGAACGCATGATCTCCAATGCTTGTTACGCTGCTAGGAATTTCAACGCTGGTAAGCCCGGAGCAACCATAGAACGCAGAATTTCCAATGCTTAAGGTTCCTTCTTTTATAGTAATTGAGGTATTTTGAAGCATTTCACCTTTGTAATTATACAGAACTTTACCGACATACACAACACCATCTGGTTGATTATCATACCAAGCTGTTTCCCCGAACGCAGCATATCCAATGCTTGTTACGCTGTTACCTATTTCAACACTGGTAAGCCCGGCGCAATTATAGAACGCATAATTCCCAATGCTTGTTACACTGTTAGGAATTTCAATGCTTGTAAGCCCGGTGCAATCAAAGAACGCTTTATCTCCAATGCATGTTACGCTGTTAGGGATTAATGTGTTTTTACAACCGGCAACTAATGTGTTTGTTGCAGTCTCTATTATTGCATTGCAATTGTCACGGCTATCATAATTCGCGTTACCGGTTGCAACTATTATACTTGTAAGTCCGGTGCAACCTTCGAATGCTAGATAACCAATGCTTGTAACGCTGTTAGGTATTTCAATGCTGGTAAGCCCGGTGCAATTATAGAACGCCCAATCTCCAATGCTTGTTACGCTATTGGGGATTAATGTGTTTTTACAACCGGCAACCAATGTGTTTGTTGCAGTCTCTATTATTGCATTGCAATTGTCACGGCTATCATAATTCGCGTTACCGGTTGCTACTATTATGCTTGCAAGCCCGGAGCAACCATTGAACGCATAATGTCCAATGCTTGTGACGCTATTAGGAATTTCAATGCTTGTAAGCCCGGTGCAATTATAGAACGCAGAAAATCCAATGCTTGTTACGCTGTTAGGAATTTCAATGCCGGCAAGCCCGGTGCAACCATAGAACGCAAAATCTCCAATGCTTGTTACGCTGTTAGGAATTTCAATGCTTGTGAGCCCGGAGCAACCATCGAACGCCCAATCTCCAATGCTTGTGACGCTGTTGCCAATTGTCACTGACGTTAAGGTGTTTTTATTATAGAAAGGAGAATAGCCATAATTATAACTTGTATCATAAGACAAGTTACGACCTAAATACAAAGTCTCCAGCGGACAATCATAAAACAAACCTTTACCTATATCATAACTATTACTATGACATCCTAAAGACAATGTTCCCTCTCCATCCTCTATGCGCAAATCCTTTAATGATGTACAACCGTTGAACGCCTTATCATCAATGCTTGTGACGCTGTTAGGGATTACGATGCCGGTAATTGTTGTGTTACCTTTAAATACATCTGTACCAATAACATAATTTTCACCTTTATAATCAGCCGGCAAGGTCAACTCTGTTGCATTGCCTAAATAGTAAAGCAGCGTGTTTATATTATTTGGCTTACCGAATATAAAATCACCCTCTATTGAGCCATTTGGTACATTATACACCTTGTCGGCATAACGTGCAATATTACCATAGTCGCTTGAGCCTTCACTGAATGT
>JAZRMQ010000008.1:0-4053 GCA_045647745.1 Bacteroidaceae bacterium
GTAGGTACATGGGCTTCTCCATTCTGGTATCAGATTTCGGATGCTACATGGCGTCAGGAGGGTGACTACGGCGAAGCCGGCAACAATTCTATCGACCGCGAGAAGTGGATTACTTACCGCGACCGTCTTGTTTATCAGAACTACGTGACAAATTCACCAATGTGCCCTATCAACACTTTGATGACTCACGGTTTCATTTTTACAAAGTTCGGTGCCGTTTCAAAGAATATGCAGTATGAGCCTGCTCTCCGCGAGTTGCGCGCTGCATTCGTTTGCGGTTCGGGTATGGTTGAGCTTTATGCCGACTATGAGTTGATGAATACTGTAGGCGGTGGCAAACTCTGGGCCGACCTCGCCGAGTGTGTTGCATGGCAGAAGAAGAATGCCGATGTATTGCCCGATGCTCACTGGGTAGGTGGCAATCCTTGGACAGGTAGCCAGCAGCAGGTTTACGGTTGGGCATCATGGAACGGTGCAAAGGCTACACTTGCTTTGCGTAACGGTGCCAACAATGCACAGACATTTACCTTTACATTGCGTGAGGCTCTTGAAATTCCTGCAAACATCAAGGGTTCTATCATTCTCAACAAGTCTTTCAAGGTTCAGGATGCATTGCAGGGTCTCACAGAGGGTACTGCAATCGATATCGACCAGCAGCTCACAGTTACATTGCCTGCAAGCAGCTTGTTTGCATTCGACGGTGTGAATGCCGACCCTGCACAGGTTCCTTTTGAGGTTGTTGACTACACTCCAAAGAAGGCCGAGGCTGTTGAGACAATTAAAATTACATTCAATAGCGAGGCAGCAGGTGAGTTCAACAAATATGAGATGAGCAAGTTTATGAAGTTCAAGCAGGGCAATAGCATTGCAAGCGGTGTTTCAAACTACGTTGTTGAGGGTGCTCAGCTCACTGTTACTTTGGAGACAAAGGTCGCAACTCCGGGCGAGTATAAGTTGGTTATCCCCGAGGGACTTATCACACGCAAGAGCGATGGCAAGGCTTATTCGGGCGAGCTTGCTGTGACAATTACTGCTCCTGAGGCTATCGTTGTGAGAGATGTTGCTCCAAACGAGGATGTCTACTCATTGAATATTATCGAGCTTACATTCAACAAGGAGATTGTTACTGTTGAGAACGCTACTGCAACAATCGAGTTGAAGGATGCCGAGAATAGCGTTGTTACAACAGCTACTTGCGCAGCCGATGGAAAGAAACTTATTGTTACTCTTGCCGACGAGGTGACAACTCCGGGTGAGTATACACTGGTTATCCCCGAGGGCGTTATCGTTGGCGCGGCTATTGGTGATGCGTTCAGCGGTGAGGTCGCAATTACTGTTGAGGAGTTTGATGTTTACGAGCCACGCAACATTGGCAACAAGACACGCAACGACCGCAATGTTACAAAGGTGAGCATTGTGAGCCCATCAAAGGGTAATTCGGAATATACATTGACAACCGAGCAGCAGTCGAAGGATTATGTTAACCTTGTAAATATTGACGAGCCTGTTACATTTGTGGCAGAGCCGGGCGAGACAATCGAGGTAGCTGTTGAGGCTGGTGGTTCTTGGAGACATCACTATGTGTTTGTTGACTTTGAGGGTGACGGCTTCACAGCTTCAATCGAGGAGGGAAACAACTGGAAACCTGCCGGTGACCTTGTGTCTTACTCGTTCTACAACAATAACTCTTCAAGCGACGAGAGTGGTTGGAACAGCGTTGGCACGACTATTTCTGGCGGTAATAGAAATACACCATCTTTGCCTTCATTCACAGCTCCTGCAACTGATGGCATTTACCGTATGCGTTTCAAACAGGATTGGTGTAGCATCGACCCACAGGGTGATGCCGATGGCAAGTTCGATGATTTCAAAACTAATGGTGGTGCAATCATTGATGTTCTGTTCAAGGTTGGTAACCCTACAACAGGTATCGATGAGGTGAAGGGCGAGAATGGCAAGGTAACAGGTATATACGACCTCACCGGCCGCAAGCTCGACCAAATTACTGCCCCCGGTGTTTATATTGTAAACGGCAAGAAACTTTTGGTAAAGTAAAAATGTTATTCAGAGCGTTGTGAAGAGGCTCTATCAAAAGATGAGATTTTTCACTTTGTTCAAAATGACAACTTTTATAAACTAATCAATTAGCACGCGCTGTCAGCGCGTGCTAATTTCATCTTAAAGAAAATATTATGAATGAGAACAAACGCTTGCTTTCGCTTGACGTGTTGCGCGGACTCGACCTTTTTCTGCTCGTGGCCTTGCAACCGGTGGTGGTTGCTGCACTCAGACAACTCAATTGCGAGGCGCTGAATGATACACTCTTATATCAGCTCGACCACGCTGAATGGGAGGGCTTGCGCCTTTGGGATATGGTGATGCCGCTCTTTCTGTTTATGTCGGGCGTTACAATGCCTTACTCTCTGCCAAAATATAAAACACAGAACGGCAATCTAAAAGTGTGGGTGCGTGTAGTCAAGCGCTTCCTATTGCTCTTTTTGCTTGGTATGTTGGTGCAAGGGAATATTCTTGCTCTCGACCCCAATAGGGTGTATATTTATAGCAACACACTGCAAGCAATAGCGGTTGGTTATCTGCTTGCTGTGCCAATGGTGCTCTATCTGTCTCCTAAATGGCAAATAGTTGCGATTGTGGCGCTATTGGTGTTATATTCGGTTCCAATGCATCTGCACGGCGATTGGAGCGCGCAGGGCAATTTTGCCGCTATTGTAGACAAGGCAGTGCTTGGGCGTTTCCGCGATGGCAGTGTGGTAACAGCCGATGGAGGAGTGCAATTTGCTGCGTGGTACGATTACTCTTGGCTGTGGAGCAGCCTCACATTCTGCTGTACTGTGGCGCTTGGAAGCCTTGCCGGGTATTTGACGAAAAATGGCAACGATAATCGTCGGCTTGTTGCAAAAAGATTGTTACTTGCTGCTGTGCTGCTCATCACACTCGGGTTGCTTGCCGGTTTGTGGCAGCCGATAGTGAAACGCATCTGGAGCGCAAGTTTCACTCTGTACAGTGCCGGGTGGTCATTTTTGTTGCTTGCATTGTTCTATTGGTGGATAGATGTTAAAGGACACACCAAAGGGTGGGGGTGGCTGCTCTATTTTGGCTGCAACGCAATAACTGCATATATAATTGGCGAGGTGATTGATTTTCGTAGCATTGCCGAGTCGTTGCTGCACGGCACTGCTCAATATCTTGGCGATTGGTATCCGGTGCTGCTCACATTTTGTAATAGCGCTATTGTTTTCTTTATTTTGAAGATGATGTACCGCAACAGGCTCTTTTTGAAAGTTTGAAAAAGGGCGCTCGTTGGGATATAAACAAAAAAATCTCGCCAAGAAAGCGAGATTTTTTTTTGATTCCGAAGCAATCAAAAGTGATTCCGTAGGGATTTACGCGAATTTGTAAATAAACCTTATCACTTCTGTATTATTGCTTGTTATCGGCATTTCGGCCTTCAGCTATGCTAAAAAACAGATTTTGAGCGGGATTTCGCTTTAATCTTTGCTTTTATTGCTGCCTCTGTTGTCCTTATTTTATCTCGTTATTTTTGGTTTTTTATTGCAATGCTTTTAATACAAAGTACGCATACTAAAGTACGCATCGTTTGTTTGTTTGTTAGACAAAGGTAATAAAAAAATATACTGCTTTGCCTATGTAGACAACCCGAAGCAGCTTGAGTATCATATTTCGTTGTAATATTATATCCTTCTGTTCGGGATTGTCCGAGATTAACTTAACTAAATCGTCATTATATTTTGGAGTGGCACGTTTCACCAACAGTAGCACTCTTCACACCGCCCCTGTTTGAGAACAAAAAAGAGAATAAAGGGTATTGGTTTTTAGAAAAAAAAAGAGCGGGTTTATCCAATGATAAATCCGCTTTGCTATATAAAAAAACAAACCCGATAGCTTGACGAATCAGGGGCTACCGGGAATAAACAGTGCAAATATAATGCTTTTTTATTATATGGTTACAAAGTGGTTATAATTTATCTATTTCTTTGATTACGCTATCTGGCTTTTCTACAATTTTCAGTA
>JAZRMQ010000009.1:0-49842 GCA_045647745.1 Bacteroidaceae bacterium
TTCGTTGATTATGCACAAAAGAATCACTACGACCCTTGCAAAGGCAAAGGAACTCAAGAAGTTCGTTGAGCCACTTATTACAAAGTCAAAAGACGACACAACAAACTCTCGTCGCGTAGTGTTCAGCAACCTCCAGAGCAAGGAGGCCGTTACAGAGCTCTTCAAGGAAATTTCTGTAAAGGTAGCAGAGCGCCCAGGTGGTTACACACGCATCATCAAACTTGGTACACGTTTGGGTGACGCAGCTCAGATGTGCTTTATCGAGCTTGTTGACTACAACGAGAATATGGCTAAGTCACAGACAAAGAAGACTCGCCGTCGTCGTTCTACAAAGAAGGCTGACGCGCCTGTTGTAGAAGAGGCTGTTGTTGCAACAGAAGAGGCTACACCAACAGTTGCTGAATAATAAAAATTACTTACTTAATAGATGTGAGAGGGTATCGTGAGATATCCTCTCATTTTTTTTGTGTGTGTCTCATCCCTGAATGTGAGCGACCCGAAGGTCGACACCGTTAATGTCAATGTTTTTTGAATTTTACGCGAATGTGAGATTTTTCGCTTTGCTCAAAATTACAAGTATGCGCGTACATTGTCACCTGAAATTTTGTGTAAGGGTTTTTATTTAATACTTTTGCATTAGAAAATAAAAATTTTGCAAATTTTATAAAAAACATTTACCTCTTCTATTATCCCTTTTTGTGGTATTATTGGTTGGTACATAAGTGGCACAGATGCTCCGGAGAGCACTGAGGCTAGATTTGTGTTCACAGCATCGGAAAATACCACCTTGATGGCAAAATTTGTTATTAGGCTAATCAATGGCTATGAGTGGGTAAATCTTGGTTTACCAAGTGGTTTGAAGTGGGAACTTGCAACGTTGGTGCCACAAGCCCCGAAGATTACGGTGGTTACTACGCGTGGGGCGAGGTCGAGGAAAAAGAGTATTCGCCCTGTCTCAAAGTAATTTGCTGACAGCATACCCTTGTGGCGTTTTTTTTATCGGTTTCTTCTTAATTCTCAGTTGCATAGCTTAATAAAAATATTCTAAAAAAAGCCCTATAAAAAAGTCAAAGACAGAAATTTAGATGACTTATTAAATATTTTAAAACAACTTGATAGAAATACAGAAAATTTTCTCTAAATTTGTGACGGATAATGTACTAATGTAACTCAATTTATATGCACAGAGTCGTAAAAATTTCTAAGGGGTTGAATATCAATTTGAAAGGTGCTCCTGCTAAAGAATTTACATCGGTTGAAACACCAAAGCTCTACGCTTTGATGCCGGCTGATTTTACACGCGTGACTCCAAAGGTTGTTGTAAAACCCGAGGATGTTGTGAAAGCAGGTGACCCTTTGTTTGTTGATAAGGCCAATCCTGAATTGCAATTTGTTTCGCCGGTGAGCGGAAAAGTTGTTGCGGTTAACCGCGGAGAGAGAAGACGCGTACTTAGCGTAGTAGTTGAATCGGATGGCAAATTCGAGTCGGTAGAGTATAAGGCACAAGATGTTCTTTCACTCTCTGCTGATGAGATTAAGGCACACCTTCTCAAGGCCGGTCTCTTTGGCTTTATTCGTCAAAGACCTTACGATGTAATCGCCGAGCCAAAAGATACCCCTCGTGCCATCTATGTATCGGCATTCGATTCTAAACCCCTTGCTGTTGACTTTGAGATTGCTCTCAAAGGTAACGAGGATGATTTTCAGGCAGGACTCGATGCGTTGTCACGCATTGCTCCGGTTCACCTTGGTATCTGCGCTTGCCAGCAAGCAACAGCATTGACAGTGGCAAAGAATGTAACTACAACAATCTTCAAAGGTCCACACCCCGCAGGTAATGTAGGTGTTCAGATTAACAAGACAGCGCCTGTTAACAAAGGCGAAATTGTTTGGACAATTGGTGCCGAAGAGGTAATCTTCATTGGTCGCTTCTTCAATAAAGGCAAAATTGACTTTACACGTACCATTGCACTTGCAGGTAGCGAGGTTAAAAACCCCTCATATAGCAAGGTTGTTCTTGGTGCACAGCTTACAAACATACTCTCGGGTCGTCTCGATAATGTCTATGAGCTCCGCATCATTGATGGCAATGTGCTCACAGGTAAAAAGACAACAGCCGATGGCTTCCTTGGTGCTTTCTCAACCGAGGTAACAGTTATCCCCGAGATTATGAACGACGCCGATATGCTTGGTTGGGCAGCTCCTCGCTTTGGAATGTACAGCACAAGCCGCAGCTACTTCAGCTGGTTGTCTCCAAAGCGTAAATATACAATCGATGCCCGCATCAAGGGTGGCGAACGTCATATGATTATGTCTAACGAGTACGACAAGGTGTACCCAATGGACATCTATCCCGAGTATTTGTTGAAAGCAATCATCACCGGTAATATCGACAAGATGGAACAGCTTGGTATCTATGAGGTAGCTCCCGAGGATTTTGCTCTTTGCGAGTTTGTCGATTCTTCTAAACTTGAATTGCAACGCATCGTTCGTGAAGGTTTGGATAAATTACGTGCAGAGATGTGCTAATTATACGAGTTTAATTTCAATGCAAAATAAAAAATAATCGTATGAAATTTTTGAGAAATTATATAGACAAAATTAAGCCGAACTTCGAAGAGGGTGGCAAGCTTCACGCTTTCCGTTCATTGTTCGATGGTTTCGAGACATTCCTGTTCGTTCCCAACGACACATCGAAGAGTGGTGTCAATATTCACGATGCAATAGACAGCAAGCGCATTATGTCGCTGGTTGTGATTGCGCTCGTCCCATCGCTCCTTTTAGGAATGTACAACATTGGTTTGCAGAATGCTATTGCTGCCGGAACTGTGGCCGAGACAGGCTGGTTCAGTATGTTCATCTATGGTCTCCTTGTTACACTGCCAAAGATTGTAGTTGCCTATGCAGTCGGTCTTGGTATTGAGTTCACTGTAGCACAGTGGAAAAACGAGGAGATACACGAGGGTTTCCTTGTATCAGGTATCCTTATTCCGATGATTGTTCCCGTGGGCTGCCCATTGTGGGTTCTTGCCTTGGCAACAGCCTTTGCGGTAATCTTTGCAAAAGAGGTGTTTGGCGGTACAGGAATGAACATTGTCAACGTAGCCCTCATTGCACGTGCGTTCATCTTCTTTGCCTATCCATCAGTGATTTCCGGTGACAGCGTATGGGTGGCTACCGATACAATCTGCGGCCTTGGCTCAAGCGTAGACGGTTACACTTGCGCAACAGCGCTTCAGTATGTAGCCAATGGCGTTGCTCCTGTTGGTGCAGCTGGCGAGGCATTGACAACAAGCGATATGATTTTCGGCTTTATGCCCGGTTCAATTGGTGAAACAAGCGTTGTTGCCATCGCTCTTGGTGCAGCGTTGTTGCTCTACACAGGCGTAGCAAGCTGGAAAACTATGCTCAGCGTGTTTGTGGGTGGTCTTGCAATGCTCTTTGTCTTCCAAGATAAGATGCCCGAGTCTATGCCACTCTGGCACAATCTGCTCCTTGGCGGTTTCTGCTTTGGTGCAGTATTTATGGCAACAGACCCTGTGACATCGGCTCGTACCGAGACCGGCAAGTATATCTACGGCTTCGGTATCGGTGCAATGACCATCATCATCCGCGTGCTTAACCCCGGTTACCCCGAGGGTATGATGCTTGCTATCTTGCTGATGAACGTGGTTGCTCCATTTATCGATTATTGCGTGGTGCAGTCAAATGTGAATGCCCGTGCTAAACGTGTAACAAAAAAGAACTAAAAGATATGGCAGCAAAAAAATATATTTGCAAGGTGTGCGGATACGCGCACGAAGGCAATGAGGCACCTTCAATATGCCCATTGTGTAAGGCCGGAGCTTCGGAGTTTGAGGCTGTAAAAGAGGCAAAGAAAGGCCTTGACACCAACAGTGACCTTTATGCCATCATCTATTCGGCAGTAGTAGTGGTTATTGTAGCATTCCTCTTGGCAGGCGTGTCATCAGTGTTGAAACCAACACAGGATGCCAATATTGCACTCGACAAGAAAAAGCAGATTTTGGCATCTCTCAATGAGAGACAGCTCCCCGATGCTGCTGCTACATATGAGCAGCTGATTGTTGCCGACCCAATTGTGGATGTTCAGGGCAATGTGGTAAAAGAGAACGGTGGCTTTGAGGTTGCAAACGACGCCGTAAGCGAGAATAATCTTCCTCTTTACATCGCCGAGGTTAATGGCGCAAAGAAGTACATTATCCCAATGACCGGTAATGGTTTGTGGGGTGGCATCTGGGGTTATATAGCACTCAATGATGATGCCGACAGAACTATCTATGGCGTTTACTTCTCTCACGCAAGCGAGACACCCGGTCTTGGTGCTGAAATTGCAGCAGACAAATTCCAAAATCAGTTTACAAAAGACAAGGAAGGCAATGCTGTTGTAAAGAAGGTATACAATGAGAATGGCGCGGTTGCGCTCACCGTTGAGAAAGGTAAGGGAAAAGCAGGTGCCGAGTATCATATTGATGCTGTTTCAGGTGCAACACTCACCTGCAACGGTGTAGATGATATGTTCAAGAGAAAACTTGCTCCTTATTATAACTACCTCAAGAATGTAGCAGCTGTTGCTGAAGCACCTGCGGCTCAGGAGGAGAATGTTGAACCAGCAGCCACTGCTGCACAAGAAACTGTGGAGGAATAACTATGGGACTTTTTTCAAAGAAAAATAAAGAGGCGTTGAACACCCCTCTTTTCAAGGAAAACCCTGTAACCGTGCAGGTGCTCGGTATCTGTTCAGCATTGGCTGTGACAAGCAAGCTCGAGCCTGCTATCGTGATGGGTCTTTCAGTGACAATAATCGTGGCAATGGCCAACGTTATTATTTCACTTATCCGCAATACCATTCCAATGCGTATACGTATTATCGTTCAGTTGGTGGTTGTTGCAGCGTTGGTAACATTGGTTAGCGAGGTACTCAAGGCCTTCGCCTACGATGTTAGCGTTCAGCTATCGGTTTATATTGGTCTTATCATAACCAACTGTATCCTTATGGGACGCCTTGAGGCTTTTGCTATGCAGAACAAGCCTTGGCCATCGTTCCTCGATGGTATCGGCAACGGTGTGGGCTACGCAATGATTTTGGTCATCGTGGCGCTGTTCCGTGAGTTCTTTGGTACAGGTGCACTCCTCGGTTTCCAGATAATCCCAGAGTGCGCATACGAGGCCGGATATATGAATAATGGTCTTATGCTTATGACACCGGCAGCTTTCATTTTGATTGCTTGCATCGTGTGGTATCAAAGAGCAAAGGACAAGAGCTTACAAGAATAAATATTAGATACGGTAAAGAAAAATAATTATGGAACATTTTATTAGTTTACTTGTCCGTTCGGTTTTCGTGGACAATATGGTATTTGCCTTCTTCCTTGGTATGTGTTCGTTCTTGGCTGTATCTAAGAGCGTAAAGACAGCCATCGGACTTGGTATTGCCGTTATATTCGTTCAGGTAATAACATTGCCGGTGAACTATTTATTGCAAACAAAGGTGCTTGCTGCCGATGGATTGTTGGGCGTAGACCTCACATTCCTTGCATTTATCCTCTTTATTGCGGTTATTGCAGGTATTGTACAGCTTGTAGAGATGGTAGTTGAGCGTTTTGCTCCGGCTCTTTACAGCCAGTTGGGTATCTTCCTCCCACTTATTGCCGTTAACTGTGCTATTATGGGTGGTTCGCTCTTTATGCAACAGCGCATCGGCTTGCCGGCCGAAAATTCACAGGCCATCACCTGCTTTGCCGACTCTATTGCTTTTGCAATAGGCTCAGGCTTGGGTTGGATGATTGCAATTGTGCTATTTGCAGCAATACGCGAGAAAATGGAGTATAGCAACGTTCCAAAGCCTCTCCGTGGTTTGGGTATCGCCTTCATCACAGTAGGTCTTATGGCAATGGCATTTATGTGCTTCTCAGGTATTAAAATGTAATAAAGTAAGGATATGAATACACAATTGATATTTTCAAGTATAGCTGTTTTCCTTTTTATAATCCTTCTGCTGGTTGTTGTTCTTTTGGTGGCAAAACGTTTTTTGCTCCCCGGTGGAAACATCAAGGTTAAGATTAACGGCGAGAAAGAGGTTGAGGTAGCAGCCGGCGGTGCATTGCTTGGTACACTTGCCGAGAATGGCATCTTCCTTCCTTCGGCTTGTGGTGGTAAGGGCTCTTGCGGCCAGTGCAAACTTCAGGTGACAGAGGGCGGTGGCGAGATTTTGCCATCAGAGACCAGTCACTTCACACGCAAGGAGCAACAGGCTCATTGGCGTTTGGGTTGTCAGGTTAAGTGTAAGAATGATATGGAAATCAAGGTGCCCGAGTCTGTAATGGGTGTCAAGGAGTGGGAGTGCGAGGTTATCTCTAACAAAAACGTTGCAACCTTCATCAAGGAGTTCATCGTTGCATTGCCTCCGGGCGAGCATATGGACTTTGTTCCCGGTTCTTACGCACAGATTAAGATTCCTGCATACGATATGACATACGATAAGGATATTGATAAGGCTCTTATCGGTGAGGAGTATCTGCCCGCTTGGGAGAAATTTGGTTTGCTTGGTCTCAAGTGCAAGAATACCGAGGAGACTATCCGTGCCTATTCAATGGCTAACTATCCTGCCGAGGGTGACCGCATTATGCTTACCGTGCGTATTGCAACACCTCCTTTCAAGGCCGATCGCTCAGGCTTTATGGATGTACCTTGTGGTATTGCATCATCATACATCTTTACATTGAAGCCAGGTGACAAGGTGATTATGAGTGGCCCTTACGGTGACTTCCACCCAATCTTCGATTCAAAGAAAGAGATGATGTGGGTAGGTGGTGGTGCCGGTATGGCTCCTCTGCGTGCACAGATTATGCATATGACAAAGACCTTGAAGACTACCGACCGTGTGATGACCTATTTCTATGGTGCGCGTGCGCTTAACGAGGTGTTCTATCTCGAGGATTTCTTGCAGCTTGAGAAGGAGTTCCCCAACTTCACCTTCCACCTTGCGCTCGACCGTCCCGATCCTGCAGCCGATGCAGCAGGTGTTAAGTACACCGCAGGTTTTGTACATCAGGTTATCTATGAGACTTATCTCAAGAATCACGAGGCACCCGAGGATATTGAGTACTATATGTGTGGTCCCGGCCCAATGTCAAAGGCTGTTGTCAATATGCTTACTGACCTTGGCGTTGAAGAGAAATCTATTATGTACGATAACTTCGGCGGATAATCCCCGTAATATATGTAACAAAAAAGCATCGCTCATTGAGCGATGCTTTTTTGTGTAAAGTAACGTTGGATAAGCCGGATTGAATTGCGAACCTGTCATTTTGCTGGAGCGTAGCGACGAGGCGTGAGTTGAGGGGTTGCTCGAAAAAATCTCAAAATATTGCGAAATGCGAGATCTCTCACGTTCGTTCGAGATGACAGAGCCGCGTGAATGCGAGATTTCTCACGTTCGTTCGAGATGACAGAACCGCGTGAATATTAGTACAAATTCTTATATCGAACTCACGTTGTTTATTTCTCCTCTCCTTCGGTCAGCGCCTTAATCTCCTCGTTTACCTTGTACAGCTTTTCGCGGCAGAATTTTACAAGCTCCTGCGCCTCTTTGAGTAGCCCTGAAAGTTCATCAATGTCCACTCTGCCGCTCTGTATCTTAGCATTAATTTCTTCAAGGCGTGCCATTGCCTCGTTGTAGGTCATCTTTTTCATATATTATTTTTGTTTTATTATACTTGTGAATGCTCCGTTTGCAACAACTGTTTCCACCTCGTCGCCGGCCTTCAGTGTGCTGGCATCGCGCACGGCTTTGCCGTTTAGGCGGGTAATGCTGTATCCAAGAGAGAGTATGCGCTCGGGCGAGGCTGCTTCAAAACTCTTTTGAAAAAGGTCGAGCCTGTGGCGTTGCTCCTGCATATAAAGCGCTGTGTATACGGGTGTCTGCCCAACCAATATCTCTATCTCTCTCTTTTCGCTCTCGATAAGCTTGGCAATAGATGTGGCAATGCTGCTTTGCAGGCTTGTAAGCTTGCTGTCGTTGACAAGCATTGCGTGAATGAAAAAGTCTGCCACGGCTGTTGGGGTTTTTGCACTAGTGTGAGCCACAATATCAAGCACGCTCTCGTCGCGCAGATGGCCAATGCCTGTTATTATCGGCAGGGGAAATTGTGCGCAGTTGTTCGCAAGATCGTATGCGTCGAAGCAACCAAGGTCGCTCGTCGCGCCACCGCCGCGTATGATGACCACTGCATCCCAATTGTCAATTTCAGCAGCAATCTCGTCAAGGGCTGCAATAATGCCCTGTTCGGCAGCGTTGCCTTGCATCGGTGCCGGGAAAAGTCGGGGGTAGAATACAAAGCCGTATCTGTTGTTCAGTAGCTGGTCGCAAAAATCGCCGTATCCGGCAGCTGTTGCCGATGAGATAACGGCAATGCGTTGCGGCAGTGCCGGTAGCGCAAGCTCCTTGTTGAGCCCAATCACACCCTCGTCTGTCAGGCGTTTGATTATTCGTTGGCGTTGGCGTGCAATGTCGCCAATGGTATATGCCGGCTCAATGTCGCACACGTCGAGTGTGTAGCCGTAGAGCTCGTGGAAAGTGACCGTCACCTGCAGCAACACTTTAAGCCCTGCAGCAAAGGCTTGTCCTGTCTGTTCAAGAAAATAGGGGCGCAGCAGGGAATATATGCGTGCCCACACTGTGCCTCGAGCCTTGGCAATAGTCTCGTCGGTAACTTCGTCGCGCTGCACAAGCTCAATGTAACAATGTCCGGCGCTTGTCTCACGCACTTCGCTGAGTTCACCCGTTATCCAATAACGCGATGGCAGAGCATCGGCAACAGCATTGCGCACAATGTTGTTGAGCGAATATAGAGTCAGTGGAGTGTCAATGCTGTTCATCGTTCTTTGGTATCCATTGATTAATTCCGCGTTGGTCGGCAATGAAAGCGCCGCCAACAACAGTGTTGCCGTTATAAAATACAGCCGATTGCCCCGGAGTGATAGCCTGAACCGCCTCGTGCAGGCGTACTAACCAGCGTCCATCGCTCACGGCAACAGGAGCATCGCACGCAACGGGGTGGCTGCGGTAGCGCACCCTGACGCTAATGCCCTGTGGAATATCATCAACCCACACAGGAGCCTCTATGAGCATATAATTAGTGAGCAACTGCTCCTCTTTGCCCAGCATCACAGTGTTCTTTGCGGCATTGATTTTTAGAACATACGCAGGATATCCCAAAGCAATGCCCAGCCCCTTACGCTGTCCCACGGTGTAGAACGGGTAACCACAGTGCTTGCCCAGTGTGCGCCCCTCGCTGTCGACAAAAGCACCGCCATTCAGGCAACTGTCGATGCCGGGGACATTAGCTCGCAAAAAATCGCGATAATCGCCGGGGATAAAGCAAACCTCCATACTCTCACCGTCCTTGGCCGCACTCTGCAGGTTGTGCTCCTTTAGATATTCGAGAACCTTTGGTTTTTCCCATCCGCCCAGTGGAAATATTATGCGCGATAGCTGCTGTTGTGTCAAACGCCACAGAAAATAACTCTGGTCCTTTTTGTCATCATCGCCGGTCTCAATAAAGTATTTCAGCTCGCCACGGCTGTTTTTCATCTCGTTAATCTTGACATAATGCCCGGTGGCAATCCTGTTGCAACCTAGCTTGTCGGCCCACTCTTCGAGTAGGCGGAACTTTACTATCGGGTTACAATTTACACAGGGATTAGGAGTTTGTCCGCTCATATACGCATCGATAAAGGGGGTAATTACCAATTTGCGAAACTCATCGCGGACATCGGCAATATGGTGGGGGATACTCAATTTGGCAGCTAGGGCTGCTGCATCTTCTGCTGCGCGCAATCCCGTGTCGCAAGTTATCAAAGTCAATCCCTCAACCCTGTAACCCTGCTCTATCAGCATACTGCACACAGCAGTGCTGTCTATTCCACCGCTCATTCCCACAAGAACGCTTTTCTCCTCAAACATAATCTGTTATTTGATAAATTTATACAATGCCCCTCATACAGTCGAAAAAAATAACTACTTTTGCAGTATGTTTTATGCATTGGCACATTATTATATACAAAGGTATATTTTTTTTGTTGCCACAATGTGATATTTACAAAATTTATGAGCAATACAATAACAAAAAAAATCCCCACAGAGCTTGGAACGGAAAAGATAGGCAAATTGTTGATGCAATATGCAATCCCTGCTATTATTGCGCAGATAGCAGCGTCGCTCTATAATATGATTGACAGCGCGTTTATTGGGCACATTCCAAACGTTGGCGCCGATGCAATATCGGGCCTTGCCACCACGTTTCCTTTTATGAACTTGTCGGCGGCTTTTGGTGCGATGGTTGGCGTTGGTGGAGCAACGCAACTCTCTGTCAGGTTGGGGCAGCGCGATTATGATTCGGCAAAAAATATTCTCGGCAACCTTGTCACGCTTAACATAATTGTGGGTGTTGTTTTTGCCGGTATTTCATTTATATTCCTCGATGAAATATTGATATTTTTCGGTGCAAGTGAAAATACCTTGCCTTTTGCCCGCGACTTTATGGCGGTTATCTTGCTTGGAAATGTGGTTACCCACCTGTATTTTGGTATAAATGCGGCATTAAGGGCTGCCGGACACCCTCGACAGGCAATGTATGCCACAATAATAACAGTTGTTATGAATGTTGTATTGGCACCGGTGTTCATATTCGTTTTTGAGTGGGGTATACGCGGTGCAGCACTGGCAACTATTTGTGCACAGTGCGTGACACTGACGTGGCAGACAAAAATATTGAGCAATCCAAATGAACTATTGCATTTGCAACGCGGCATATATAAACTCAAAAGCAGCATTGTAAAAGGTATACTGAGCATTGGAATGTCGCCATTCCTCATAAACGCAGCAGCCTGTATGGTAGTCATCATCATCAACAAAGGTCTGCGCAACAACAGTGATAATGGTGACCTCTCAATAGCCGCTTATGGAATCTCCAACCGTATGCAGTTTATCTTTGTGATGATAGTGCTTGGACTCACACAGGGAATGCAACCCATTGTTGGTTATAACTATGGTGCAAAGCGCCCCGATAGAGTAAAGAACGCACTTATGCAGACAATCCTTTGGGCAACGTTGGTTACAACCATCGGTTTTGCCGTGTGCGAATTTATTCCCGACCTTGTGGCCCGCATCTTTACTACCGAACCGACACTTATTGAAAAGGCTGCGTGGTCGATGCGCGTGATGTCGGTATTTATGCCGATAATAGGCTTTCAGCTTGTTACAACAAACTTTTTTCAAAGCATCGGTAAAGTAAACAAATCAATATTTCTCTCTCTCACCCGTCAGGTGCTAATGCTGATACCTCTGTTGCTGATTCTTCCGCATTATCTTGGTGAGAAAGGCGTGTGGTATAGTATGCCGATATCAGATATTATTGCCGCAATGCTCACGGTGGTAATGCTTGTGTTGCAGTTCAGAGAATGGAAACGCGAAAATAAAATGAATAAGCTATGAAGAATTTTGTAATAACAATAGGTCGTCAGCTTGGCAGCGGAGGCAAGGAAATTGCCGAGATGCTTGCTCGTGAATTGAATATTAAGTTGTATGATAAGACTTTGTTGCAAGAGGCTTCGCGTGAGAGTGGTATCGATGCAACGGTATTCGAGATGGCCGATGAGCGCGAGTCGGGTTCAATATTCGGAAGCCTATTCAGTATTCACGGCTCAATATCGGAGTTTATGCCCGGAGAGAGCTACCTTGACAGCAATAAATTGTTTGAGATACAGAGCGAGACAATACGCAATATAGCCGAGAATGAGAGTTGTATTATTGTTGGGCGTTGTGCCGAGTATGTTCTTCGCGACCATCCGTCAAAGATAAGCATCTTTGTTACAGCCGATTATCCCGATAGAGTAGCCCGCATAATGCACAACCGGGCTTTGGAGCAAGAGGCCGCAGCCGATTTTATAGAAAAAGGTGATAAAAAACGCCGCTCCTATCACGATTATTATGCCACAACAAATTGGGGCGAGGCGCGTTGCTACGACATTTGCGTAAACTCATCGCGCTTGGGCCTCGATGGAACAGTTGCCTTCCTGAAACAATTTATTAAAGCCCGTTTCGTTTTATGAAACGCATAGGCATTCTCTCCGATACTCACGGCTATTGGGATGATAAATATTTGACACATTTTGCCTCTTGCGATGAAATTTGGCACGCCGGAGACATTGGCTCATTGCTTATAATTGAAAAGTTGGAGCAGATGTGCCCTGTGCGTGCTGTGTGCGGCAATATTGATGGTCGTGAATTGAGCTTGCGCTTTGGTAAAATCCTGCGCTTCAAGGTCGAAGAGTGCAATGTTATGATGACACACATTGGCGGTTATCCCGGTAAATATTCTCCAGCTATCCGCGCCGAGATATACAACGAGAAGCCCGACATCTTTATCGCCGGACACTCTCACATTCTAAAAGTTATCTACGATAAAACCATCGATTGTCTGCACGTCAATCCCGGTGCTGCCGGCAGACAAGGGTGGCAAGCAGTTCGCACGCTTGTCAAATTAACGATAGATGGCAAGGAGGTAAAAGACCTTGAGGTTGTGGAACTGGCAACAAATAGATGATATTAATTTGCATCATCGTTCTATTTATGTATCGTGTTAAAAAATACAAACTATATTTTTGCATAATAATGACGTGTGTATTATTTTTGTAAACAATTGAATAGTAAAATATACACAAACAAAAAATATTGAATAGACTATGGCAACAAAGAAACATTCGTGGAACTATGAAAACATTGGTGGTTCTACACGTGTAAAAATCTCTACCGGTGCCGATATTGCTCACCTTGGCGAACTGGATGTCAAAAAGTGGAGCGTGCTCTCGTGCCCAACAACCGGCTTGGATATTGATGAGAAGAGTTTGAAATATATTGATACCGACAGCGATAGCCGCATCCGCGTTGCAGATGTTGTGGCTACATCGCAGTGGTTGACTGGTGTCGTAAAAGATGCCAACCTTTTAGTTAAGGGCGCAGACAGTATTGATATAGAGCTCTTTAATCAGGAGAACTCTGATGGTCTGAAACTTTACAATTCGGCAAAGCAGATTCTTGAGAACCTTGCAAAAGAGGGCTCTGTTATCTCTTTGGCCGATACAAAGGATATTACAGCAATCTTTGCAAAGACACGTTTCAATGGCGATGGTGTAATCACAGCGCAGACAGCCGAAGCCGAGGACGAGAAGGCCGCTATTTCGGCAATTGTCAGCACATTGGGCGGCGTAGCCGACCGTAGCGGCGAGAACGGCGTTAATGCAGAACTCATAGAGAAATTCTATCAGGCTCTTGCCGATTATCTCGCTTGGAACGAGGCTGTGGTTGAGGCTCCCTATGGTGCAGATACCGACAAGGCAATTGAGGCATACAATGCTCTTGATGTAAAGGTGAAAGACTATTTTATGCGTGCCGAGCTTGCCTCTTTCTCTCCCGAAAGTGCTGCGAAACTCGACGTTCAGACATCTCTCATTGAAACAATCAGTGCCGATAACCTCACCGGTAAAACCGAGGAGATTGCAGCATATCCCATTGCACGCATCACAGGCAAGGCCGAGTTGGATATCAATGCAGCTATAAACCCCGCGTGGTCATCAAAATTCAAGACACTTATATCCATTGTAAAACCCAAGGAAAAGGTTCTTAATGCAGAATCTTGGGCTGCAATCGGTGCTTCTTTTGCATCATACGATGCTTGGAAGGCTGCCAAAAAGGGTGCCGAGGTTGAGGCTTTGGGTGTTGATGCAATAAAGAAGATGCTTGCCGATGACAAGAAACAGGCACTGCTCGACCTTGTTGCACAGGATCTTGCCCTCAAAGAGACTGCCGATGGCATTGACTTGGTTGATAAGTTTATGCATATATATCGCGATTTCTATCGCTTGCTTTGCAATTTCGTTACATTACAGGATTTCTACACAAGAAACAAGAATGTAAAGGCTGTTTTCCAGAGCGGACGTCTGCTTATCGACCAGCGCGAGTGCCGTATGTGTATGTTGGTTACCGATATGGCTAAGCACAACACAATGGCGCCTGCAAGCGGTATGTACCTCGTTTATTGCGATTGTACAACAAAGACAAGCCCTGCAAAGCTGAATATTGTGGCTGCTATTACAGTTGGTGATGTTGGCGACCTTGCAGTGGGCAAAAATGCAATCTACTATGATAACAAAGGCCAGTTGTGGGATGCTGTAATCACCAAGATTGTGGACAACCCAATTAGTGTGGGTCAGGCTTTCTGGTCGCCTTATCGTCGTATGGCAACAACTATCGAGAATCTTATCAACAAGAGCGCAGCCGAGAAGGATGCAGCAATGATGAAGAATGCCAACGAAAAGATTAACGCAGCTCCAACAGTTAAACCTGCCGAGGGCGATGCCAAGGCTCCTGCTCAGCCATTTGATATTGCTAAATTTGCCGGTATCTTCGCTGCCATCGGTATGGCTGTCGGAATGATTGGTACAGCTTTGGCAAGCATTTTTAAAGGTTTGTTTGCTCTTAGCTGGTGGCAGTTGATTGCAGTGTTCTTCGGTCTTATGCTTGTTATCTCTGGCCCTGCAATGGTTATGGCGTGGATGAAATTGCGTCGTCGCAACATCGGCCCATTGCTCAATGCCAACGGTTGGGCTGTAAATGCTTCGTTCAAGATTAGTATTCTCTTTGGTGAAACTCTGACCGATATTGCAAAGTATCCAAAATTGAGACTGAAAGATCCTTATGCAAAGAAGGGCTTTCCGGCTTGGTTAAAGTGGGTTATATCACTGGTGTCGCTTATTGTTGTAGCTGCCGGATTGTGGCTTGGCAATATATTTGCGACATTCGGCGCACCCTCTCCATTGCCATTCTTTAACAAGGCTGATGTTGAGGTTGTAGAAGAGGCTCAGCCTGCTGAGGCTTCAGCAACGCCTGCGGCAACTGAGACTACGGCTGCCCCTGCTGCCGAGGCTGTCAATGAATAAAAAAAGGATATATTGGACAACAGATGAGGGACATACGTCTCTCATCTGTTGTTTTATAATGAAAATTTTTCAATATTCCGCAAAATTTGTATCTTCGCGAACTATAATAAAGAAACTTATATATAAAAAATGGATACAATGGATTGGTCGAATATAGGGTTCGGCTACAGAAAGACCAATTGCAACGTGCGTTGCTATTATAAAGACGGTGCTTGGGGTGCTGTTGAAGTCTCTACCGATGAGAATATAACTATGCATATGGCATCAACCTGTTTGCATTATGGCCAGAGTGCTTTTGAGGGCTTGAAGGCTTTTCGTGGTAAGGATGGCAAGGTGCGTATCTTTCGCCTCGAGGCTAATGCCGAGCGCTTGCAAAGCAGTTGTGATGGCATTTTGATGCCGCGCATCAGTGTAGAGCTTTTCCGCGAGATGGTTACAAAGGTTGTTGCGCTGAACAAAGAATTTGTGCCTCCCTACGAGAGTGGCGCATCACTCTATATACGTCCTCTTCTCATTGGTACAAGCGCACAGGTGGGTGTTAATCCTTCGAAAGAGTATCTGTTTGTGATTTTTGTTACTCCGGTAGGTCCCTATTTCAAGAAAGGCTTTGCTGTAAATGATATTGTCATTTATCGTCATTACGACCGCGCAGCACCGCTGGGGACAGGCCGTTACAAAGTGGGCGGTAACTATGCTGCCGGAATGAAGGCGAGTTGTCAGGCTCACAGCGAGGGCTATGCGTGCGAGATGTATCTCGATGCAAAAGAGAAAAAATATATCGACGAGTGTGGCGCTGCCAATTTTATTGGTATAAAGGGTAACAGCTACGTGACTCCGCTCTCTTCATCGATATTGCCATCTATAACAAACAATAGCCTTATGCGTCTTGCTGCTGATATGGGTATGACTGTTGAACAGCGCCAGATTTCTGAGGAGGAGCTTGCAACCTTTGAAGAGGCCGGTGCTTGCGGAACAGCGGCTGTTGTTTCGCCAATAGGTCGCATCGATGATGTTGAAAAGGGTAAAAGCTATGTGATATCAAAAGATGGCAAGCCGGGTCCTGTTCTTACGGAACTTTACACCCGTTTACGTGCAATACAGTATGGTGATATTGCCGACCCTTATGGTTGGGTAACCGTGGTTGAATAATAAAAAACTGCTATGGGAAAAGGAAAACTGAAGAAATTTGCCGATATGGCGGCCTATTCTAATGTTATTGAACATCCTTATTCAATAATTGATGATGTGGCATTTCCATTGAAGGGAAATTGGGGCCGCGATTTTTTCAAAAATGATAATCCTATTGTGCTGGAACTTGGTTGCGGCAGGGGAGAGTATACAGTGGCTCTCGCTCGTCGTTTCCCCGACAAGAATTTTATAGGAGTGGATATTAAAGGCGCCCGAATGTGGACCGGTGCAACCGATGCTCTTGAATCGGGGCTCTCTAACGTTGGCTTTCTGCGCACCAATATCGAGATTATAGACCGTCTTTTTGCTGCCGGAGAGGTGAGTGAAATATGGCTCACTTTCCCCGATCCGCAGATGAAAAAGCAGACGAAGCGCCTGACATCTTCTCTTTTCCTTGCACGCTACAGAAATATCCTTGCGCAGGATGCTGTCGTTCATTTAAAGACCGATAGCAATTTTATGTTCACCTATACAAAATACATTACAGAGGTGAATAATTTGCCGGTGGTGGAGTGCCTAGATGATGTTCACGGCAGGGGCGAGGTGAGTGACGTGCTTAAAATACGCACCTACTATGAGTCGCAGTGGCTTTCTCGCGGCATAACCATTAAGTATATTGCGTTCAATCTGCCGGCAAAGGAACAGTATATTGAGCCTGATGTTGAGATTGAGATGGACGAATACCGCAGCTATAATCGCAGCAAGCGCAGCTGTCTGGAGACAAGTAAATAAAGATATATTATGTTCAAGCATATTGTGATGTGGCGCTTTATCGATGGCGCAAACGGAAAGAGTAAATTACAGCACGCGCAGTGGGTGAAAGAGCATCTCGAGGCGCTTGTGGGTGTAATCCCCGAGATAAAATCTCTCGAGGTCGGGGTGAATGTGTGTGTTGCTGGTACCGCCTATGATGCAGTGCTGGTGTCGGCTTTTGAAGATGCCGATGCAATGGAACGTTACAAAGTGCACCCTGCGCACGTTGAGGTTGCAGCCTACTTCAAAGGCATAACAGAGGGACGTGCCGAGGCTGATTATAATATTTGAAAGAGTATGGCACTTTATCCAAAACTTATACTGGACGCACTCGAGAAGGTGCGTTATCCCGGAAACGGAAAAAATCTTGTAGAGGCCGGGATGGTCGATGACAATATACGCATCGATGGTAACAAAGTCAGTTTTTCGCTCATTTTTGACAAACCAACCGACCCATTTATTCGCTCAGTGGTTAAATCGGCCGAGGCTGCCATACATCTTTATGTGGGCAAAGAGGTTGAAATTGAGGGAAATATCAGTGTTGTCAGCCGTCAGGCTATGCGTCCCGAGGTTGGCAAGTTCTTGCCTCAGGTGAAAAATGTGATAGCAATTTCATCGGGAAAGGGTGGTGTTGGAAAGTCTACCGTGTCGGCAAATCTTGCCATCGCATTGGCTCGCTTGGGTTACAAGGTTGGCTTGCTCGATGCCGATATATTCGGTCCGTCAATCCCAAAAATGTTCAGTGTGGAGGATGAGCGCCCTTATAGCGAGAATATTGATGGTCGCGACCTTATCCTGCCCATTGAAAAATATGGAGTAAAACTGCTGTCGATTGGCTTCTTTGTAGACCCTGAACAGGCTATTCTGTGGCGCGGAGGTATGGCAAGCAATGCCTTGAAGCAGTTGATTGCCGATGCTAATTGGGGCGACCTTGATTATTTTCTCATAGACCTGCCGCCGGGCACAAGCGATATTCATCTTACCATTGTTCAGTGCTTGGCTTTGACAGGTGCCGTGGTGGTGACAACGCCGCAAGAGGTTGCATTGGCTGCTGCCATCAAAGGCGTGAATATGTTTGTCAATGACAAGGTTGCTGTGCCTATTCTTGGCTTGGTTGAGAATATGGCTTGGTTTACTCCAGCCGAGCTCCCTAACAACAGATACTATATCTTTGGCAAAGAGGGTGGCAAGCGTATGGCCGAGGCTTACGGTATACCTCTTATTGGTCAGATACCGCTTGTGCAGAGCATTTGTGAGAGTGGCGATGCCGGTGTGCCGGCGGCAATGAGGGCAGAGACTCCCGACGGACAAGCCTTCTTGCAGGTGGCTGCGGCGCTTGTAGAACAGACAAACAGACGTAACGCCGAACTCCCCGAGACAAAAATTGTCGGTACAAAATAATAAAAAATATCAGCAGCATTTGCTGCTGATATTTTTTATTTTACTCTTTCTATTTGAAAAAAGAAATATATGGCAGCTGCAATCAAAAGCAGTCCTATTGCGCCATAAAACCACCGCGCTCCGCTGCGACCAAATTTCTTTACTATAAAACGACTATTGTCGGCTGTGAAAAACCACCCCCAATCAAAAATCGATGATAGCAGAGAAATTATACCGGTCAGCAGGAATATTGCTTGAACAATATTGTGCAGTATCATAATATCACTTCTCCTGTGGAGTCCACCCCTGTGCTTTTAATTGCATCTCAACGCCATCGCGTGTGATAAGGGCAAGCCCCATTGTGTCGCTGACAATGTGTCCGATTACGCGCACGTCCTTCATAGCTGCAACCTTTTCGTGGTCGGCAATGGGAACGGTGAACAAAAGCTCATAATCCTCGCCACCGCCCAACGCACAAGTGATAACATTGAGGTTCAACTCCTCGGCCATTATTGCTGTCTGGTAGTCGATAGGAATGCGCTCTTCGTATATTCGGCAACCAACACCACTCTGCTTGCATATATGCATCAACTCCGAGGCAAGGCCGTCGCTGATATCCATCATTGCTGTGGGCTTGATGTTCTCACTGCGCAGCTTTTCTATAATCTCTTTGCGTGCCTCGGGCTTTAGTTGACGCTCAAGGATATACTCCTTGCCCGAAAAGTCGGGCTGCATATCCTTGTCGGCGGTTGCAATCTTCTCGCGCTCAAGCAGCTGAAGCCCCATATATGCTGCACCCAGATTGCCGGTAACGCATATAAGGTCGGTCTCTTTAGCACCACTCCTTTTAATGGCAGTCCCTTTGGGTGCTGTGCCCGTTGCGGTGATGCTTATAGCAAGGCCGGTCAGTGATGAGGTTGTGTCGCCGCCAACAATGTCTACTCCATATTGCTCGCAAGCAAGCCTGATGCCTGAATATAACTCCTCAATATCCTCTATGCAGAATTTGCGGCTGATGCCCAACGATACTGTAATCTGCTTGGGAGTGCCGTTCATTGCATATATATCCGAGATATTAGCCACCACAACTTTGTAGCCGAGGTGCTTGAGCGGGAAATATGTGAGGTCAAAATGTACGCCCTCCATAAAAAGGTCGGTGGTAATCAAGACCTCTTCGTCGCTGCTGAACTGGAGTATGGCAGCGTCGTCACCAATGCCTTTTACAGTCTCTTTATTTACCGATGCAACATCTTTTGTTAAGCGTTCGATGAAGCCAAACTCTCCAAGCGATGAAATTTCGGTACGTTTTGTCGTGTTCATATTATTGCTTTTATGCGCGGTTAACAATTTCGCGGAATATTGTTGTCATCTTTGGTTGCGCCTCGTCAGCCGCCTTCTGCACTTCCTCGTGGCTACATTCAACAACAATGCCTTCAACGCCAAGGTCGGTGATAACCGAAATACCGAACACGCGTATGCCGCAGTGGCGTGCTACGATGACCTCGGGTACGGTAGACATTCCGACTGCGTCGCCGCCCATACGGTGGAACATACGATACTCGGCCGGTGTCTCGAATGTTGGGCCTTGTGTGCCAAGATATATACCCTCAACAACGCGGATGCCCTTCTCGGCAGCAATCTCCTTTGCCATAGCAATGAGCTCTTTGTCGTAGGCTGCGCTCATATCGGGGAAACGGTCGCCATAAGGAATGTTCTTGCCGCGCAATGGGTGCTCGGGGAAGAAATTTATGTGGTCGTTGATAATCATTAGGTCGCCAATGAGAAAATCGGGGTTCATACCTCCTGCGGCGTTTGATACAAAAAGTGTCTTGATGCCTAACTCACGCATAACACGCACGGGGAAGGTAACCTCCTTCATTGAGTAGCCCTCGTAGAAGTGAAAGCGTCCCTGCATTGCCATAATCTCCTTGTTGCCAAGCTTGCCAAAAATGAGCTTGCCCGAGTGTCCCTCAACGGTAGACAAAGGGAAGTTTGGAATATCTTTATACTCAATCTCGTATTTGTCGGTTATCTCGTTGACAAGGCTGCCAAGGCCTGTGCCAAGGATAATGGCTGTCTCGGGAGCTGTAGTCATCTTTCCTCTAAGGAATTCAGCTGTTTCTTGAATTTTTTGTAACATAATCGTAAATATTTTTGTTAAACAATTTCTCTTCTTCGTTCAAAAATTCTACCTCGATGGGGAGGGCATATATGTTGTTGCGCACAATCTGTGGCAGCTCTTTGCGATGCTTTATTCTTGTGGCATCCTTTTCTGTGGTTACAATCACTGTGCTGCCGCTTTTTGAAAAAAAGTTGGCAATATCATTGAACTCGGCAGCGCTGAAATTGTGGTGGTCGCCATATTGCATAAGCTCTACGGTGGCTCCCCTTTTTTCAATCTCAGCTTTCAGTGGTTGAGGCTTGGCAATGCCGGTGACAAGTAACACTCGGCTCTCTTCGGTTATCTGCACGTTGGCTTTTGCACTCTCAAATAGCGGGTAGAGCGTGCCGTAGCGCACCTTTGAGAAGTATACCGGCACATCTTTAATCTCTTTTATGTAACGGCAAAACTCCTCCTTTTGTTCGTCTGTCAGCTTCCCACATTTTGTAAATATTACAATGTCGGCACGTTTAACGCCGGCAAGGCTCTCGCGTAAACGGCCAAAAGGCATTACATTATCCCTCCACACAGGGCGGTTGCTGTCTATTAGCAGAATATTCAGCCCGGCCTTTACGTAGCGGTGCTGGAAAGCATCGTCGAGCAGAATAGCTTGCAGAGCGCTGTTGCCGGCTGTCAATTGCTCAATGCCTTTTACGCGTTTTTCGCACACAGCAACGTCAATATTTTTGAACTTGTCTTTTATTTGGTATGGTTCGTCGCCGATAAGCTCCATTGTTGAATGTTCATCAGCTTTTATATACCCTTTGCTCTTTCGTCCGTAGCCTCGGCTCAACACTGCTATTGTGTATCTCTCTTTTAATAACCTTGTGATATATTCAATGTGTGGGGTTTTGCCTGTCCCGCCAACTGAAATATTGCCAACACAGATGGTGGGAACGGCAAATTCGCGGCTCTTGAGCACTCCTGCATCAAAAGCCTTGTTCCTTGCTGTCATAACCCAAGAGTATGGGTTGACTGCATCTGCCAGAACACGCAAAAAACTCCTTTTTATCATCTGTATGACCCTTGCAATATCACCTTATGCAAAAGTAAAGAATAATTTATAAACGCTCATTACCTTTTTGCAATATTTTATCCCGCAGCCTGTTACATAGTGTTAAAAAATCTTATAATTGTTATTTTTTTACGAATGAGCCTATGATTTTTTAATAAATGTTTACCGATTCGAAAAAAAAAACTACTTTTGTCGTGAAATAAAGTGTTGCATTGCAAAAAAAGTTGTAACTTGCAACCCGATTAGCTGCCGACTGTACTGGGGAAAGATGCTCGAGTGGTTGAAGAGGCACGCCTGGAAAGCGTGTATACGTCAAAAGCGTATCGGGGGTTCGAATCCCCCTCTTTCCGCAATGTTTGAATAAATTAACTTAAAATATTAATCTAAAAAATTAAACAAAATGAAAAAGCTTTTTGCAATCGTTGCAATGTTGGGCTTGTTTGCTACAGCCCAAGTTAATGCTCAGGATGCAACTCCTGTAGCTACATCAGAGGATGCAGTTGCCGCTATCAGCGATTCTATTCCAAAT
Source organism: Bacteroidaceae bacterium (assembly GCA_045647745.1). Lineage (GTDB taxonomy): Bacteria > Bacteroidota > Bacteroidia > Bacteroidales > Bacteroidaceae > HGM04593. Next base: position 22,045 of record JAZRMQ010000009.1, read on the forward strand.
GATTCAATTCCAGTAGAGGCTCCTGCTGAGGAGGCTGTTGCTGAGGAAGAGGCTCCTGTTGAGGAGGCTGTTGTTGCTGAGGGTGGTATTCTTGGCGTACACAAAGGCTTGAAGACAAAGTTCATCGAGGGTGGTCCTGAGTTTATGGCTCTTGTATCAATCGCTTTGGTAATTGGTCTTGCTTTCTGTATCGAGCGTATTATCTATCTTAGCCTTGCAAAGGTTAACACAAAGAAGCTTATGGGTGCAATCGCAGACGCTCTTTCAAAGGGTGATGTTGAGGCTGCAAAGGAGATTTGCCGCAACACTGCTGGTCCTGTAGCTGCTATCTGCTATCAGGGTCTTCTTCGCATCGACGAGGGTCTTGACACAGTTGAGCGCTCAGTAGTATCTTATGGTAGCCTTCAGTCATCAATGCTTGAGAAGGGTTGTTCTTGGATTACATTGTTCATCGCAATGGCTCCATCACTCGGATTCTTGGGTACTGTGATTGGTATGGTTATGGCCTTCGATACAATCCAGCGCGAGGGTGATATTTCTCCTACTATCGTTGCCGGTGGTATGAAGGTGGCTCTTATTACAACAATTTACGGTATTATCGTAGCTCTTATCCTTCAGGTATTCTACAACTTTATTCTTACCAAGATTGAGTCTATCGTTGCAGATATGGAGGACTCTTCAATCACTTTGCTCGACTTGCTCACAAAGTACAATCTCAAGAAGTAATAACAGCTAAATAAATAACACTTATGAAAGCTGAGTTATATTCAAAAATATCAAAGTATGTCCTCTATGGCTTTGCTGCCATAATCTTGGTTGTCTTTGCGCTCTTTTTCTTCGCAGGCGAACCATTGGTTTTGGAGCAGACTTCAGAGGCTGGTGAGGTGACCCAGTTGCCTTATCCTAAATTTATGGAGCCATCGTTGTTCCTGTGCTATGCTATGTGCGTTATCGCATTGCTCTTGGTGCTCGCTTTTGAGACAACTGCAATCGTTAAGAGTATGATGGCAAGCACACAGGGATTGCTCAAGAAAGTTATACGTATTGTGATTGTAGTCGTAGCTCTCATCGGCTTGTATTTCGCGTCTCCTACAAAGTTGGATTTCGTGTTGTACTTACAGTATGTCTTGTTTGGCATTGCTGCTTTGTGTATGCTCGGCAGTTTTGCTATTTCAAAAATGCGTTCTTGATTAACCATTTTATAACAAAGTTTAATAATGGGAAAAAGTAAAAGAAAAGTTCCGGGAATTAACGCCAGTTCAACAGCGGATATCTCGTTCATATTGCTCATCTTTTTCTTGGTCGTGACATCAATGAACTCAAATTTTGGTTTGCAGGTGATGCTGCCAAATCCTCCTGATGAACAACAGCAGGACGATCCTGAGGTTCACGAGCGCAACCTTTTGAAGGTGTATGTGAATATGGATAACGAGATAATGGTTACTGCCGGTAAGCTGAGAGAGGGCGAAAGACCGTTGATGCTTAAGGTTGACGAGCTCGAAGAGTTGCGTGAGTTGGCCAAGGAGTTTATCACGGCTAACACCCCCGGCGGTAAGATTAACGAAAACTATCCCGAGCCAAAGAAAAAGATGGATACCATCACCTATATTAACGATGCAGGTCTTGAATTGAGCTATCCTAATGGGGTTAGCAATATTGTAAGAAACAACCAGCACGTTATTACCTTGCAGACCGACCGCTCAACAAAGTACGAGGTGTACTTTAAGGTGCAAGAGGTTCTCTATAGCGCATACAACGATTTGCGTGAGGAGTTTGCAAAGGAGGTTTATGGTGTGCAGAACCCAGAGAAGGAGCTTACAGCCGACGAACTCGAGTTGTGCCGTCGCCGTTATGTAAATATGATTTCCGAGGCTCAGCCTATTGAAATTGGTAAGAGAAAGTAACTATGAGTAAATTTAGCGACAAAGGAAAGGCAGAAATGCCTGAATTGAATACTTCATCATTGCCTGACTTGATTTTCTCAATCTTGTTCTTCTTTATGATTGTAACATCTATGCGTGAGCAGGAGGTAAAGGTACAGGTTGAGTTGCCAAGTGGTACAGAGTTGACGAAGTTGGAGCGCAAATCTGCGATAACAAATATCTATATTGGTACTCCTATGAATAATAAGGAGAGCCAAGAGGCTGGTATTCAGCTTAATGACCGCCAGCTTTCACGTCGCGAGGTGAATAACCTCAAGGCTTATATCGTGGAGGAGAAGGAGCGCTTGGGTTCTAAGGCTGCTAAAATGAAAGTGGCGCTTAAGATTGACAATAATATCGATATGGGTCTTTTGTCTGATGTTAAGATGCAGTTGCGTAAGGCTTATGCTCTGCAGATATTCTACTCTGCAAATGAGGAGAAATCGGGCAATAATTGATTTTGTTAGATATTCCTGATAAGAAGCAGGGCATCAACGTCGTTGATGCCCTGCTTTTGTTTTGTTTGTGTATTGTTGGCTTGTAAAATCAAATGGCTCACCAGTAAAAATTAAAGGTTTAAAGCGGGAACTTTAAACCTTTAATTAGCTGTTATAGTAATTGTTATTGTCTTTTTGAATATGTCACAAAGCGATAGTTGTAGCTATGCTTCTCGTCGGCAGTATGTTCCTCTTGTTCGATAATCTCCCATTCGTTTTTGGCGAATTGTGGAAAAAATGCATCAGCCTCTTTTGGTGTGTCATCAATCTCTGTCAAGCATAAAATATCGGCAATGGGGAGTGCAGTTTTGTACAGTGTCTCGCCGCCGATAATGTAGACAATATCTTCGTTTGTGCAGTTGGCAAGAGCCTCTTCTATTGAACTGAATGTCTCGCATCCGGGGAACTCTTTCTCTTTGCGCGAAAGCACGATGTTCCGGCGGTTGGGTAGTGCTCCTTTGGGGAGCGAGCGAAAAGTGTTGCTGCCCATAATTATTGTGTGCCCTGTGGTGAGCTCTTTAAAGCGTTTAAGGTCATTGGGCAGCCAATATATGAGTTTGTTCTCGAACCCTATGGCGTTGTTGTTTGCTATTGCAGCGATTAGTGCCAGCTTGTACATAATAGTAGTTTATACGGCTACAACACCCTTGATGTGTGGATGGGCATCGTAGTCCTCGAGTGAAAAATCTTCAAATTTAAAAGAGAAAATATCCTTTACGTCGGGGTTAATTACCATACGTGGCAATTTCTTTGGCTCGCGTGTGAGCTGCAGCTTCGCCTGCTCAATGTGGTTGAGGTAAAGATGCGCGTCGCCCAAAGTGTGAATGAACTCGCCGGCTTTGAGCCCGGTTACCTGAGCCATCATCTGCAACAAAAGAGCGTATGATGCAATGTTGAAAGGTACGCCAAGGAAGCAGTCGGCGCTTCTTTGGTATAGCTGAAGGCTCAATTTCCCGTCGGCAACGTAGAATTGGAACATTGCGTGGCAGGGCGGCAGGTTCATATTTTTAATATCTCCGACATTCCACGCATTTACAATTATTCGGCGTGAATCGGGGTTGTGCTTGATTGTCTCAACCACCTCTTTGATTTGGTCAATGTGCTCTCCGTTGTATCCCGGCCAAGAGCGCCATTGGTAGCCGTATATGTGTCCAAGGTCGCCATTCTCGTCGGCCCACTCATTCCAGATTCGCACGCCGTTGTCCTGAAGGTATTTGACATTTGTGTCGCCGTTCAAGAACCACAGCAACTCGTGTATGATGGATTTTAGGTGAAGCTTTTTCGTTGTCAGGCAAGGAAAGCCCTCTTCGAGGTTAAAACGCATCTGGTGTCCGAACACGCTTATTGTGCCGGTGCCGGTGCGGTCGTCTTTTTTGGTTCCCTCGGTGAGGATGCGATTGAGCAGGTTAAGATATTGTTTCATATTTGTTGTACTTGTTTTTGTTCTCTGAAAGCAGGCAAAATCTGCCATTGAATATTGTATTCGCAAAGATACACTTTCGTGTTGATATTCCTATTTATTGAAAGAGATTTTTTCTTCTCTTTGTTGAACGTGGCTTTTGTCGGTGTGGCTTTTGGGTTGCCGACGATTTTGTTGCTAATGGGGCGAAGATAAATATTTCGCTCGTTGTGAAATATATTGAAACAAGTTTCATACATTTGGCAAAGCCCAAGTTTAATTTCGCTCGTTGCGTATAAAAAATATTTTTATCCACTCGCTTTTGCAAACTTTTACTCGCTTTTTACTATCTTTGAGTGAGCCTCGAAGATATATTTTGCTCGTTGTGAAATATATTGAAACAAGTTTCATACATTTGGCAAAGCCCAAGTTTAAATTCGCTCGTTGCGTATAAAAAAATATTTTTATACACTCGCTTTTGCAAACTTTTACTCGCTTTTTACTATCTTTGTACGGAATATGCCTTTTTGTGCACCAATGGTGCTATGTATAAGTGCTGGAGATTGATTTATGAAACTGAACGCCGCTTTTATCGATAGAACAGAGCTCCTTTTTGGGAAGGAGAGATTTGCTCGTTTTGTTGAGGCACTTGATGGTGAACCGGTGGTAAGTATCCGGTATAATACATCAAAGTGCAAGCCCGATAGCAACAATGCTGTTGTGCCTTGGGCTGCTAATGGACGTTACCTCTCCGACCGCCCTGTGTTTACGGCCGATCCGCTTTTTCACGCAGGTTGCTATTATGTGCAAGAGGCATCGTCAATGTTCATTGAACAGGTGATTAAGCAGTATATAGCAGCTCCTGTGCGCGCGCTCGATTTGTGTGCGGCTCCGGGTGGCAAGACAACTCATCTGTTGTCGTTGTTGCCTAAGGGTAGCTTGCTGGTGTCGAATGAACCGGTGCCACAGCGTGCGCAGGTGTTGGCCGAGAATGTGATAAAATGGGGCAGTCCCTCGTCTGTGGTTACTCGCAACGAGCCTGCCGATTTTGGTAGCTTTAGCAACTTCTTTGATTTGGTGGTTGTTGATGCGCCCTGCTCCGGCGAGGGAATGTTCCGTAAGGATCAGGGTGCCGTTGAGCAGTGGAGCTTGTCGAATGTAGAACTGTGTGTTAAGCGTCAAAAACGCATTTTATCCGACATTTGGTCGTCGTTGCGCCCCGGCGGAGTGCTCATTTACAGCACTTGCACCTTTAACAGCGAAGAGAACGAGGAGTGTGTTGAGTGGATAGCCGGTGAGCTTGGTGCAACACCTCTGTCGGTTGAGGTTGGTGAAGAATGGGGTGTTACCGGTGCGCTTGTCGGCAATTTGCCGGTTTATCGTTTCTTGCCCGGATACACAGCCGGAGAGGGATTTTTCATTGCAGCACTGCGCAAGGATGGCGACTCTCCTTTGGCACAACCGCGTCAGCAGCGCTACCAGCAGGTACCGGCCAAGCTAAAGGGCACGCTCGAGGAGTGGCTGGTGAGTCCCGGTGATTTTAATTTTGTACAGCAAGGTGAGCGGGTGGTAGCAATGCCTCGTGAGCATACAAATGCAATGCTGGCCTTGCAACAGAAACTGAAAGTCCTCCATTGCGCTTTGCCGCTTGCCGATGTAAAAAACAACAAACTGTTACCTTTGCATCAGCTCTCAATGAGCAACGCTCTTTGCAAAGAGGCTTTTAATCAGGTGGAGCTTGAGCGCGAACAGGCGCTTGCCTATCTGCATCGCGAGGCTTTGGCCTTCGACCAAGCTCCTGTGGGCTACCTTTTGCTCACCTACAAAGGCACGCCGATAGGCTTTGCCAAAAATATTGGAAACAGGGCGAATAACCTTTACCCCGCAGAGTGGCGAATAAGGAAAAACCCTATTGAACTGTGAAAAACGAATAAATTAAGAATATAAAAATGAAAAAGTTGATTTTATCATTGTTCTTGCTTGTGATAGCGTTGCAGGCAGGTGCGCAACATCCGGTTACAGTTTCCCACGAGGTGACTGCTAAAGGTTCAGAAGGTGTGATTGAGTTTACTGCAGAAATAGAAGATGGATACTATATGTATTCAACTGATATTCCAAAAGGTGGCCCAAAACCTACTTATGTTAAATTTTCGGAGCTCGAAGGTGTTGAGCTTGTTGGCGAGCTTGTTCCGCTCGAAGAGCCATTTACAAAATATGAGTCTGTGTTCAATATGCAGGTGAAATACTTTGAGGAGTATGCCATTTTCGCTCAAACTTTCAAGGTTCTTAACGAGAACTTTAAGATTAAGGGAACATTGAACTATCAGTCTTGTGGCGCAATGGGTTGTGTCCCCGGTCGTTACGATTTTACAATCTCAAATAACGATATTGCTATCACACCGGCTGTTGTAGCACCTGCAGCACCTGCAGCACCTGTTGCCCCTGTTGTTAAGAAAGAGGAACCGGTAGTCAAAGCTCCGGTGGTTGAAGAACCGGTTGCTGTTGTTGAGGAAGAGGCTCCGGCAGCCGCACCGGTAGTAGAGGAGCAGACAATTGTTGCCGAGAATGACCCTTGGGCTCCCGTTGAGATGCCACAAAAGAGCAGCAACTCTATTTGGATGACATTTATGCTTGGCTTCGGTGGTGGTCTGTTGGCACTGCTCACCCCCTGTGTCTGGCCAATCATTCCAATGACAGTGAGCTTTTTTCTCAAACGTTCAAAGGGCAGGAAACAGGCAATACGCGAGGCCTTGATATATGGTGCATCAATTGTTGTGATATATCTTTTGCTTGGCTTGGCTGTTACATTGATTTTTGGCCCTGCTGCGCTCAATGAGCTTGCAACAAATGCCTTCTTCAATGTATTCTTCTTCTTGATGCTGCTTGTGTTCGGTGCATCGTTCCTCGGTGGCTTTGAGATTAAATTGCCATCATCTTGGACAAACAAGGTTGATGCAAAGGCCAGCAGTACAACAGGAATGTTGAGCATCTTCCTGATGGCATTTACATTAGCGTTGGTCTCTTTCTCTTGTACCGGTCCAATTATCGGCTTCCTGCTTGTAGAAGCTGCAACTTCGGGCGACCTCTTTGGCCCCGCAGTCGGAATGTTCGGCTTTGCACTCTCACTGGCTTTGCCATTTACACTCTTTGCAATATTCCCCTCACTGCTCAAGCAGACACCACGTTCGGGCGGTTGGATGAACACTATAAAAGTTGTTCTTGGCTTTGTTGAGATTGCATTTGCCTTGAAGTTCTTGTCGGTTGCCGACCTCACAAAAGGCTGGGGTATTCTCGACAGAGAGACTTTCCTTGCTTTGTGGATTGGCCTCTTTATACTGCTTGGTATGTATCTGTTGAAGATAATCCGTATGCCACACGATGACCCAAGCGACAAGACAACAAGCGTTACTGGTTTCTTTGGAGCGCTGCTCTCATTTGCATTTGCAATTTATATGATTCCCGGCTTGTGGGGTGCTCCTTGCAAGGCTGTCAGCGCGTTTGCACCTCCAATGTTTACACAGGATTTCAGTATGTACGACAATACATTTAAGTCTGATACACACGACTTTGACGAGGCTATCAAGATGAGTCGCGAGCAGAACAAACCAATTTTCCTCGACTTTACCGGCCACGGTTGTGTGAACTGCCGTGAGATGGAGACTGCTGTGCTTGGCGAGGCTGCGGTTCTTGATATCTTGCGCGAGAACTATATTGTTGCTTCTCTGTATGTAGATGACAGAACAATGCTCGATGAGCCTTTTGTTGGCAAGGACGGCTTGGAGTACAACGAGGTGGGCGAGAAGTGGAGCTATTTGCAGCAGTACAAGTTCGGCGAGTTGTCACAGCCTTTCTATGTTCTTATCGACTCAAATGGTAAACCTTTAAATGGCTCTTTCGCATTCAAGAAGAGCGTAGGTGATTTTGTTGATTTCCTTAACGAGGGCTTGAAGAACTTTAGAAAATAAGATAAGCATAAAAACTTTTGTCACAATAAATAATTGGTAAAGTTATGATAAATCTGACTCCATTTGCTAAGCCTGTTTTTAATAACAGAGTGAAAAAGATTGCAAAGTATGCAACAGAGACCGAGGCCATTCAGCGTAACGTGTTAAAACATCTTATCAACGAAGCCTCGAACACAGAGTGGGGAATAAAACACAACTATTCCGATATAAAGCAGTATGAGCAGTTTGCCAAGCTGGTCGGTGTGCAGGACTACGAGACGCTGAAGGGCGATATTGACCGTATGCGCCGTGGCGAGAAAGATATTCTTTGGAAAGGTCGTTGTAAATGGTTTGCAAAATCTTCGGGCACAACCAATGACAAGAGTAAATTTATCCCTGTAACCCCCGACGGCTTGCAGAGAGTGCACTATAAAGGAGGTTTTGACGTTGTTGCAACATACGTTGCCAACAATCCCAAGAGTCGTCTCTTCTCGGGTAAGGCACTTATTCTGGGTGGCAGCCACTCTCCCAATTATAATTTGCAGAACAGCCTTGTGGGTGACCTCAGCGCCATCTTGATTGAGAACTGCAGCACGTTTGTGAATATGATGCGCGTTCCCAAAAAGGATGTAGCCTTGTTGAGCGATTTTGAGGAGAAGATGGATAAGATAGCTCGTTACACCAGCACTCAAAATGTTACCAATCTCTCGGGTGTTCCCTCGTGGATGATGGCAGTGCTGAAGCATATGCTTGACATCACCGGCAAAAAGAGCGTCGATGAAGTTTGGCCCAACCTTGAGGTCTTTTTCCACGGTGGCGTAGCCTTTACCCCTTATCGTGAGCAGTATCATCAGCTCATACGCAACAGCAATATGAAGTATGTCGAGACCTACAATGCCAGCGAGGGCTTCTTTGGTATACAGAACGACCCGCTCGACCCGGCAATGTTGTTGATGATAGATTACGATGTATTCTATGAGTTTATACCATTTGAGGATCTTGACTCGCTCAATCCTCGAGTGTTGCCACTGTGGGAGGTAGAGGTTGGCAAGAATTATGCAATGCTCATCTCAACATCTTGTGGATTGTGGCGTTATATGATTGGTGATACAGTGCGTTTCACAAGTAAAGACCCATATAAAATTGTTATCTCGGGCAGAACAAAGCACTTTATAAACGCGTTCGGCGAGGAACTTATCGTTGAGAATGCCGAGAAGGGCTTGGAGGTCGCTTGCAACGAGACCGGTGCAAAGGTTCTCGACTACACCGCAGCTCCCGTGTTTATGGATGAAAATGCGCAGTGCCGTCACCAATGGCTCATTGAATTTGCCGAGCCACCGGCATCGGTAGAGAAATTTGCCGAGATACTTGATACAACCTTGCAGCACATAAACTCTGACTACGAGGCGAAACGATACAAAAACAAGACGATGCAACAGCTTGAGCTTGTTGTTGCGCGTGAAAATCTTTTCAGCGATTGGCTCAAGAGCAAAGGCAAGTTGGGAGGACAGCACAAAGTGCCACGCCTCAGCAACAGCCGTCAGCACATTGAAGAGCTATTGAAGATGAATAAATAATGAGACTAAAGGAAATTACAATATCACTATTGTTGGCGCTTGCGCTTGTAGCTTGCGCCAGCATTGGCTCCCCCGATGGCGGCCCCTATGACGAGGAACCACCCGTTCTTCTCAAAGCTACCCCTGCGCTTAATGCAACAGGCGTAAAGACGGCAAAGGTATCGTTGGAGTTCGATGAGAATGTGAAATTGGAAAATGCCTTTGAAAATGTTGTAGTCTCTCCTCCGCAGCTCGAGATGCCCGAAATTAAATACAATGGCAAGAAGGTGACTGTTGAGCTCATAGATTCCTTAAAGCCCAACACAACCTATTCCATTGATTTTGGCAATGCTATTGTTGACAATAACGAAGGTAACCCATTAGAAAATTTTGCATACGTCTTTTCTACCGGCGACAAGGTCGATACTTTAGCCGTGTCGGGAACAGTGCTCAATGCCGAAAATCTTGAGCCGCTCAAAGGTGTCGTTGTCGGCTTACACTCGGTTCTTGATGATAGCGCATTTACAAAATTACCATTCGAGCGTGTATCGCGTACCGATTCGCGTGGCCGTTTCACAATAAAGGGTATTGCACCGGGTAAATATCGTGTGTACGCACTCTCCGACGCCAATAAGAATTTCCTTTTCGACCAAAAAAGCGAAGCTATAGCTTGGCTCTCTACAATAGTTGAGCCTTACGCAACCCCAGCCGTTCGTCCCGACACCATTTGGCGCGACAGCACAACGATTGACACGATACATTTTGTCAACTACACACGCTTTATGCCCGACGACCTTGTGCTTCGTGTGTTCAAGGAGGAACTTCTTACCCAATATTTGTTGAAGCATACACGCGACCCTCATAATAAACTATCGTTCTTCTTTGCAGCCCCAAATGACGAACTGCCAAAGCTCGAGGGATTGGATTTTGATTTTTCTGATGCCTATGTGCTTGAAAAGAGTGAGAAAATGGATACCTTGGTCTATTGGCTAAAGGATTCTTTACTCTATCGCAACGACACTCTTGCCTTTAAACTATCCTACAAAGCTGTGGACGTTTCGGGCAACAGCACTCCTGTTTGCGATACTCTCATCATCTCTTCCAGACGACGTTGGGAAACTGTGTTGAAACAGCAACAGAAAAAGTTCGAGGACGATGAAAAAGCTTTTATGCGTCAAGCCAAGAAATTGCCCGATTATGATGAGAATAATCCACCCGTCTATGTGCCAAAAACAAAGAGTTTGCCCATTCGTTTCACAGGCTCGGCAACGATGGATATTAATTCAATCTGTCGCTTCATATTCGACGAACCTCTGCTCTCAATCGACACATCGGCAATATCTGTTTCAGTAAAAGTCGATACCCTTTGGGTGCCTGTCGATATGGTATTCCGTCAAGATTCGGCAAATATTCGCCGATATAATATCTTTGCCGAGTGGCGCCCCGAGCAGACCTATCTTGTAACAGCCGATTCGGCGGCATTTAAGGGACTTTATGGTGGCGTATCCGAGTATTTTTCGCGTGAGATAGCCTTTAAATCACTCGATGATTATGCCGTGCTTTACGTGAATATATCCGGAGTTGATGATAACGGAATAGTGCAACTGCTCGATACTCGCGAATCGGTTGTAGCATCAAACAAGACGGTTAACGGGCGTACAGTATTCTATTTTATCAAGCCGGGAATATACTATATGCGCCTGATTTTTGATGAAAATGGAAATGGCAAATGGGATACGGGAGATTATGGGAAGGGTGTACAGCCCGAGAGGGTGTCCTATTATCACCACTCGCTCGACCTCAGAGCGTTGTTTGAATACACTCAGGATGATTGGGATATCACAGCTCCGCTCAACGAGCAAAAACCTCTTGAGATAACAAAGCAAAAGCCCGAGAAGGAGCGTCGCAAGATGAATCGCAACGCAACGCGAAATTTTAGATGATAAGATTTAATAACCAGCATTTTAAAATATAATATATGGAGAATAAGTTTATGATATATAACACACTCTCTCGCAAGAAAGAGTTGTTTGAGCCGCTTAATGCCCCCAATGTGGGCCTTTACGTCTGCGGTCCCACAGTCTATGGTCCGGCTCATCTTGGTCACGCACGCCCGGCAATAACATTCGACGTGCTCTTCCGCTATCTGCAAAATCTTGGTTACAAGGTTCGCTACGTGCGAAATATTACCGATGTAGGCCATCTTGAGCACGATGCCGACGAGGGCGAGGATAAGATTGCAAAGAAGGCACGCCTTGAGCAGATTGAGCCAATGGAGGTTGTGCAGCAGTACACCCTGCACTATCACAAAGTGATGGATGCGCTCAATGTGCTGCCGCCAAGCATTGAACCACACGCATCGGGGCACATAATAGAGCAGATTGAGCTTGTCAAAGAGATACTGGACAATGGCTTTGCCTATGAGAGCCAAGGCTCGGTATATTTTGATGTTGCAAAATATGACAAAGCTCATAAATATGGTATTCTGTCGGGCCGTAACCTAGATGATGTGCTCAACACAACGCGCGAACTTGATGGACAGGATGAGAAACGCAATCCTGCCGATTTTGCTTTGTGGAAATGCGCACAGCCCGAGCATATAATGCGTTGGCCATCTCCTTGGAGCAATGGCTTCCCCGGTTGGCACTGCGAGTGTACTGCTATGGGACGCAAATATCTTGGCGAGCAGTTTGATATTCACGGTGGTGGTATGGATTTAGTATTTCCTCACCACGAATGTGAGATAGCGCAGGGAATGGCAGCAATGGGACATCACGTTGTAAAGTACTGGATGCACAACAATATGATAACCATCAACGGAACAAAGATGGGCAAGTCTTTGGGTAACTTCATCACTCTCGACGAGTTCTTTACCGGCTCGCACAAGCTGTTGGCTCAGGCCTACACTCCAATGACAATCCGTTTCTTTATCCTTCAGGCACACTATCGCAGCACTGTTGATTTTAGCAACGAGGCTTTGCAGGCTGCCGAAAAGGGTATGCAACGTTTGCTCGAGGCCTATAAAACCCTTAACAATCTTGTTGCATCTGGCGAGACAACTGTTGATGTGAAGGAGCTGCGCAATAAGTGTTATGATGCGATGAATGATGATATGAACACCGCTCAGGTTATCTCTCATCTGTTCGATGCGTCGCGCGCCATCAATCAGCTGGCCGATAAAAAGGCTACAATCAGTGAGGCCGATCTTGCTGAACTGAAAGCTACTTTCCATCTTTTTGCTTTCGATATTCTTGGCTTGCGCGAGGAACAGGGCTCAAACAGCGCTCGTGAGGAGGCTTTTGGTAAGGTTGTCGATATGCTCTTGCAGCAACGTCAAATAGCAAAAGCAAATAAAGATTGGGCAACCAGCGACAAGATACGCGATGAGCTTGCAGCTCTTGGCTTTGAGGTGAAAGATGGCAAAGAGGGTGCTACTTGGAGATTAAACCGATAAAATAATGCTATACAAGGTCTATTTGCTGTTGATGGCACTGTTGCTCATAAATTGCAATGGTGCTCCCAAAGACGGAACGGTGGCAAAAAGTGCAGCTGTCGAGCCAGTGTCGCAAAATACAGCGGCGGTTGTCGTTGAACCGGCTGTTGTTGTGCCTATATTTGATGCCGATAGCGCATACAATTTTGTTGCGCAACAGGTAGCTTTTGGCCCTCGCGTTCCCGGAACGGCTACCCACCGCAAATGTGGTGATTATCTTGTTGAGAAGCTTCGCTCTTATGGCGCCGAGGTCCTGACGCAAGATGTTACTCTCAAGGCCTACAACGGCGATACATTCGAGGCACGCAATATAATAGCACAATTCCAGCCACAAAAAGAGGAGCGCATAATGCTCTGTGCCCATTGGGATACCCGTCCTTGGGCCGATTCAGACCCCGACAAGGCGAACCACTATAAACCAATATTGGGCGCAAACGATGGCGGTAGCGGGGTGGGAGTGTTGTTAGAGGTAGCGCGTCAGCTTTCGCAAAATTCACCGGCGCTGGGTGTAGATATCATTCTTTTCGACGCCGAGGATTATGGTTTGCACGAGAATGACGTTGAAAAATACTCATCTAACAGACACTCTTGGGCGTTGGGCTCGCAATATTGGTCATATTTCCCCCACGTGGCCGGTTATAATCCACGATACGGAATACTGCTCGATATTGTCGGAGCACCAAATTCAGTGTTCCATCAAGAGTACTATTCGATGCACTATGCTCCGAATATTGTACACAAAGTGTGGCAGTGGGCCGAGAAGGTTGGCTATTCGGCCTATTTCCTCAATGAAGAGGGCGGTGCAATAACCGACGACCATTTTTATGTAAACTCTACAGCAGGAATTCCCTGTATTGATATTATAAACTATGACCCCGAGAGTCCCAATGGCTTTGGCGCTCATCATCACACCATAAAGGATAATATGGATTGGATAGATGCCAGCACTCTCAAGGCTGTTGGTCAAACAGTGCTCACGGTAATATATAACGAAAAATAATGGTGACGATAAAAGATATACAAGACGAGATAATTGCCGAGTTTAATGATTTTGATGATTGGCTCGACCGCTATCAGCTGCTTATAGACCTTGGTTCCGAGCAGGAGCCGCTGCCGGCAGAGTATAAGACCGATAATAATCTCATCGAGGGCTGTCAGAGCCGCGTGTGGCTGCAGGCCGATTTTATCGATGGAAAGGTCTTTTTTCGCGCAGAGAGCGATGCTTTGATTGTGAAAGGTATTGTGTCGTTGCTTATAAAGGTCTATTCGGGCAGAACCCCCGATGACATACTCAATAATGAGCCCTATTTTGTTGAGGCTATAGGCTTGAAAGAGCATCTGTCACCAACGAGAAGCAATGGTCTTTTGGCAATGATAAGGCAAATGAAATTGTACGCCTTGGCCTTCAAGGCAAAATCATAAAAAATAGCGGCACAAGCCGCTATTTTTTATGTAATTATCTGCCGGGGCGGAAATTTACAAAGATGACACACTCGGTGCCCTGTGGGTCGTCGCTTTCTCCTGCCGGAGTCCACTTTGGCATTAACTCTGCAATTCGCAACGCCTCGGCATCCATATATACATTGCCACTGCTCTTTGAAATAGTGGCGCTGTGCGGTGTGCCGTCGGGGGCTATGGCAATTATAACCTCAACGCGCCCTCTCGCCCTCTCGCGCTTGCACTCCTCGGGGTATTGCTGGTTTTTTCTTACAAACTCCCTTATGGCAAAGTTTCCGCCCGGATAGCTCGGGTAGCTGACAGAAGGCTTTGTGGGTTTCTTTTTTGTGTTAACATTATCCCTTTTTGCCATACTCTTCATCTCCTCGGCCGAGTTTTTATTCTCTATAGTGGGGGGAGTTTTTACTTTGATATTCTCTTTATCAAGTTTTATCTCTTCTTTATTTAGGAGTGTTCCTTCGTCTGTCGGGCTTATTAGTTCAAGCTCGTCCGCTTTTTTAAGTTCTACTCTCTTTAATTGCAATTTCTTTTTAACAGTATCTTGTGGTACAGCTGTTGTGTGGGCACGAGCCACCGTGCATAGCCCGGTGGCGTAGCAGCTTGGGCACTCGCCGGTGGAGGCAAAGCTTGCATTGCCACTGCATAAAAGTATGCCTGTAAGTAGTAGTAACTTTTTCATAAATATTTGCTGTTAGAACGCTTGCAATGCCTGCTCAAGGTCGTTGATAATATCTTCGGCATCCTCAATACCCACTGATAGACGTATCAAATCGGGGTCAATGCCAGCCTCGATAAGCTGCTCGTTGCTCAACTGGCGGTGAGTGTGGCTTGCCGGGTTCAGCACGCACGAGCGCGCGTCGGCAACGTGTGTTACAATGGCGATGAATTTGAGGCTGTCCATAAAACGTATAGCATCCTCTTTGTCGCCCTCAACAGCAAATGCCATCACACCGCAACCGCCGTTGGGCAGGTATTTTTGTGCAAGGTGGTAATATTTGCTGCTTGGTAATCCGCAGTGGTTCACCCATTTTACCTTCGGGTGCTTCTCGAGATACTCGGCAACCTTTTGCGCATTTTCGCAGTGGCGTGGCATACGCAGGTGTAAGGTCTCCAATCCCAAATTAAGCAAGAAAGCATTTTCGGGCGCCATCATTGCTCCAAGGTCGCGCATCACTTGTGACACCATTTTTGTAATGTAGGCTGCTTTTCCAAAATTCTTTGTGTAGATGAGGCCGTGGTAACTCTCGTCGGGTTCTGTCAGGCAAGTGAATTTGTCGTGTTGCGCCTCCCAATCAAAATTTCCGCTGTCAATTACGCAACCACCCACGGCTACTGCGTGGCCATCCATATATTTTGTTGTGGAGTGTGTCACAATATCTGCTCCCCACTCGATAGGGCGGCAGTTGATGGGGGTTGCAAAGGTGTTGTCGATAATAAGGGGCACACCGTTGCGGTGAGCAATGTTGGCAAATTTTTCAATATCGAGCACATTTACGCTGGGGTTCGAAATTGTCTCTCCGAACAATGCTTTTGTGTTGGGGCGGAACGCCTTTTCAATCTCCTCGGCTGGGGCGTCGGCATCAACAAATGTTACCTCAATACCCATCTTTTTTAGTGTAACGGCAAAAAGATTGTATGTGCCGCCATAAATTGTTGTAGCCGAAACAAAATGGTCGCCTGCTTGGCAAATATTCAGTATTGCGTAGAAATTTGCAGCTTGTCCCGATGAGGTCATTACTGCGCCTACGCCACCCTCGAGGGCGTTGATTTTTGCGCCTACGGCATCAACGGTGGGGTTCTGCAAGCGGCTGTAGAAATAACCGCTATCCTCAAGGTCGAACAAGCGTGCCATCTGCTCGCTTGTATCATATTTGAATGTGGTGCTTTGGAAAATAGGCAACACACGTGCTTCGCCTTTCTTTGGTTGCCATCCACCCTGCACGCAAAGAGTGCCGGTATTAAGTTTTTTTGTCATAATATTAAAATTCTTGCTGTTTTTTACTCCTTTGTCGCGAAGGTACTAATAATCTCCGTAAAAAAAGAGCCTATCCGCGTTTTTTGTTCTCTTACAGTCTTTGATTTGTGGCTGGTGAAGGTTTTGTTCTTCTAAAAAACGCTTACGTTGTGTAAATTTTGCAATTCGTTTAAAATAGGTTTTTAGCGTGAATAAACATCTACAAATAATTGTAAAAAATGGTCAAAAATCGTATCTTTGCAGAGTTTGTGCACTATTGTGTATTAATGCTTTGTGCATAAAAATAGCTGTTTGATTGCGCCGCTTTTTTGGAGCGTTTTTTATATAGTGTAAAAAAAGTTTGACGCTTTCGGCTATGTAATAAATTGAGTACAAATAATAACTGAAAAATAAAATGAAAAGAATTTTTACACATCTTTTTGTTGCTGTGCTGCTGATGTTGAGTTCGGCATCGTGGGCGCAAATGTCTTCGCTCGAAGTGGGAGAGGTCTATCACTTTAAAAACATCGGAGCAAGCTTGGCTCTGACAACAAACGATGCTGCAAAAGTGAAGGTAAGTGCCACTATTGATAAAACCGATATCAAACAGCAGTGGCTTGTTATGCAGGGCGATGCCGGGTATGTCTTTCGTAATTTGCACAATGGTAAATTCCTTAAAGGCGCGGGAGAGAATGCCGAATGGACACTGACCACTGATTGCAACGAAACGGCCAATCAATTTACTATCGGCGTAACAAATACAACTTATAACTATATAAAGACTAACGGTATTGCCGAAAATGGTTGTGCACATTACAGTGAGTGGTGGGCAGTTAATACCTCTCGCGATATTATTGGATGGAGCCCCGATGGTGTTAATAGTGCGTGGGAGATTACAAAAATTGACTACGAGGCGGCCGATATTGAGACTTTGATTGAAAAATTACCCGTCACCGAAACGCTGTTGAATGAGTATAAAACAGCACTCAAGGCTATTTTTGCCGATGATGCTTGTACCGAGCTCAATAGCACCTATGCTGCAATGAGCATTGAAGATATAAAAAATGATGCCAATTATTTAAAACTCTCTTCGGTTCTTAAAAAAACAGTGATTAAAGTGCGTAGCGGCAACGATAGCTGGGCCGAGGATAATGCCGATGCCGACAAAAAGGCGAGTGGCCTTAATTGGGATGCTGTTTATGCCAAGAAATTCCGCGTTCAGATGTATGAGCCTTACAGCATAGCCGGTGATATTACAAGCTTTTTGCAGATAAACGCTCACGCTAATAACGACAACCCTACCGGTATCTATGTTAATGCCCCCGGGAATATATATGTGATGGTTGAGGGCGAGATAAAAGAGGGCGCAACCCTGCGCATTATTGAATCAGGTTCTAATAGTCGCATCGAGGATAAAGAGGCACTGAGTGATGGCTATGCTTTGCAACAGGGCTTGAACGTAATACCTTTCAGCGAGGCTGCAGGGCACCTCTATATATGCTATAATGTTGATACATACAACCCTGATGGGGAGAGCTCTGCCGAGAAATTTCCTTATAAAATATCCGATTATGAACCCTTGAAAATACACATCGAGGGTGGTGCAATCAATGGTTTCTACAATGCGTGTGGCGATTTTAGAGCAACCGCAGAAACCGATAATCTTTGGAAAAAGATTACAGGAGCCAGTGTCGATTGTGATGCCGATTGGGAATATATGGAGCAGCGTGCCAATTTGAGCGTGTTGCCAATACTTGGTCATCGTCAGATAATTCTTTTTCAACTGGATGATACAGAAGATAGCGACGGGAAAATGTGCAAAGGTCTGAGGAGCTTGCTTCCCGATGAAATATCTGTGCCCGAGACGCCTTATAACCGCACTAGAAATTGGGCCGATTATGGAATGGGCCTAGATCCCGAAACTGCAAAAATAAATATCTGGATGGAAGCTTGGGACCGCATTATGTACTCTGAATTTGCTACATTAGGTCTTGTAAGTCGTTCCGAGATGGATAAACTGAACGATTTCTATCCACGTTGGAACAGTGATGGTTCGCGTGCCGAAATTTATGACTACAACAATGCTGGCCCTGATGGAATGAACTATCTGCAATATTGCGATGATGTCGATTACAGCGAATATTTTAACCACCACGGTGTTTCGCTTGGCACAACAAGTGGTTATATGTCGGCCGGTTGGAATGCCGGAAACTACAATATAAACACCTTTGAGGCGCTTGTGGATATGCCCGATGTGGCCGGTAATCTGTGGGGCCCCGCTCACGAAATTGGTCACCAGCACCAAGATATATTCAATATACGAGGCGGCACCGAGGTTACAAACAACGTGTTCTCAAACGCCGCAGTGTGGTATATGGGTATTGCAACATCTCGTTACGACAGCGGTTCATTGAATACCACCCTCAGCAATTATAATTCGAACCTTCCTTTTATCGACTACAACATTTGGTCAATGACTCAAATGTTCTATAAATTATGGCTTTATTATCATTTAGCCGGCAATAATACTCAGTTCTATCCCCGTTTCTTTGAAATGTTGCGCCACGACCCATTGAATGCTACAGCATCAAGAGTTACCGGTAGCGAATCAATGCTCAAGATTTACGAGAAATTGTGTGATGCTGCGGGTGAAGATTTAACCGAATTCTTCCGCGCGCACGGATTCTTTGTGCTTCTGGATGAGTATACAAAGGAGGATTATGGAATAACCGTGTTTACCCAAACGCAAGATGAGGTCGATGCGGCAATTGCACGCGTAAAATCTAAATACAATAAAGAGAATTTAGCTATTCTCTTTATAAATGACGGTGCAAAGCCAACATTTAGACACGATGGAGAGGCATTGCGTGAAATCTTTGATGGCAAGGTCTCGGCCGAGCTTGGTTCGGTAAATGATTTTATAAGTGGCAACACCGATATAACAACGCCTTATACCGCAACATTAAATTCCAACGATGAGATTGTGATGACCGGTGAGGGTGGTGTCGGCTTCCTTATCTTTGACCAGAATGGCAAGCTTATATCATTTGCCGATAGAACAACGTTCGCTTTGAGTGATGAGGCTAAGCTTGCGCTTATCTTGGGTAATGTCACAATTGTGGCAATCAACGCCGAGAATGAGATGACAGAAGCTGCTGTCGATTTTGACGGAATTAAAAAAACTGTCCTTGCAAATATGATAGCCAAAGCGCAAGCGATAGTAGACAAGGTTGATGAGACCTTTACCAAAGTTGGCTATTATAAAGCAGCCGCAGTTGTCGACCTTGTTGCTGCGCTCGAGGTAGCTAAAGATGTGCTTGAGAATAGTACAGCCTATGCCGGTGCTTATGATATGCTTTATTCCGAGTATAAAAAGGTGAAGGAAAAAGCTAATTCAAAGATACTTTTAGACCCCTCTCTTTCATATATAATCACCAACTACGCCTATGACCAAACGATGTTCTTGAACTCATCAAAAGTGGTGCGTTCCGAGAGTACATCCTCTGTCGATAAAACAGCAGCCACAGCGCATTGGCAGTTTAAAGAGACGGCAAATCAAGGTGTTTACAATATTTATAATGAGAGTGGCTATTATTGTCCTGCAATCAGTATAAGTTCCTCAATGACAGCGACAGAAACTCCTAACGCTGATGCTCTTTATACCATAATGGAGATGAGTGATGGTGTGTGGGCAATTTGTTTGTCACCGGCCGATGGATGGCGAAATTTCCACTCGGGCAGTAACAATGTAGTGGGCTGGGAAACATCAGCTCCCGCCTCACAATGGTATATTACAGCTGTTGAACCCAAAGCTTCAATTGCCGACCTTGCCGACCTTGAGGTGCTTGTTGGCAAAACCGAGAGACTTATAAACGAGGTGGCCGCCTCTTTTTCGGCAACTAAAAGTGCTGCGTTAGAGTTGCAAACAACCGCATCTGCAAGCAACTACTTCCTTTGGTCAAATGCACCATCGTCACAAGAGGGCGATATTGCTAACCTTGTCGATGGAGGCACTGACAACCATTTTCACACAGACTATACCAGTAAATATCCCTCGGGCAGTCACTATTTGGCTGTAGATTTAGGCGCAAGCAACACAATCGAACGTTTTACATTCAGTCACACAACGCGTCCCGGTGGAAGTGCTGATTTCCCCGAGGGAGTAGATGTCTTTGGTAGTAATGACAATGTTAGCTACCACTACATAGGCTCTGCTCATAAGATGCCACAAACAATTTCAACATATTGGGAGTTTGACGGTGTAATGTCTACAGTTCCTTGTCGCTATCTACGTTTCAATTATCACGCTAATCGAGGCTATTGGCATATGGCCGAGTTTGATATATTCCCAATTAGTGCTGTTGCTGCAACCGTCAAGGATATTTACAGCACCGGAGACAATGTTATAAATGAGAGCACGCTCACTGCTGCGTATGACAAAATGCTCTCGGGCAGGGCTTTGATAAACAGTGCGTCGCCATCAATCGATGATATAGCTGCCAAGAAAGATGCGTTGCAAATAGCTTATAAGGCTTTGCTTGATGAGTATAATGCCATCCTCCGTGCAAAATTGGCAACATTGAACGGCCTTGTCGGCGAGACAAATCCCTTGATTGCCGATGCCGGAACAGTAGAACTTTCAACTCCGCTGTCGTTTGAACTAACAAAGGATAACCTCTATTGCAACGACCCGCATAAACACTCCGATGTAAACCATGCCGATAACAGCATAGATAGCTATTTTGAGAAACTAACCGATGGGGACCCTGCAACATTCTTGCACACCGATTATAGCGGCTCGAATCCTGCCGGGGACCTTCCTCACTATCTGCGTGTCGATTTAGGAGAAAATTCGTCGGCAAACGCGTTCACGTTTACATATACAACACGTGATAATAGTAATAACTGTCCTTCAGAAATTGTTGTCGAGGGTAGTGCCGATGACGATGAAGGCTATTCTCCCATCTGCACTTTGACCGGGTTGCCCGATGGCTCATCGGCTGTGTATAATTCATCTTCAAAAATAACAAGAGCATCGGCTTATCGTTATATTCGTTTCAAGGTTACGAGAACGGAGACAAGTACTTCTCCAACCTTCTTTGTGATGGCCGAGTTTTGTATTTCGCTGTTCTCCAACAAATTTATAGTCAGCGATAGTTATAAAGAGGCTGTGTCGGACGAGCTGTTTATGTCAACCTATTTCACAACCGAGTCGTCGAGCAAAATGTACACAACGGGCGAAACATCTATCGCTAATGGTTCACCATTGGTGACAATTGCTATGCTTGATGCTCAGATTGCCGAGCAACAGGCTGCAAAAGCAGCTCTAGAAAAGGCAATGACAGAGAAGGCCCGAGCAGATCTTGCCGAGCTTATACAAGCAACTCAAGAGCTATGCGACGAGATGTCAACCCCCGAGGGTGCTGTTGCCGAGTACTATCTATCGTCGTCGCTCACAGCCGATAATCTTGCCGCCGTTGCAGCCGAGATTGCCGATGCCGATGCGGTGTGCAAAAACCTCTCAGCAACAAATGCCGATATAAAAGCGGCGTATACCGAGCTTGAGGCCGAGTATAATCTGCTGAAAAATATAAAAGATGCCGATGTTGTCGACAGAGAGCAGCTTGCCGGCCTTATTGCAACAATGGAGGGGCTGCTTGCCGAGACAACAAACACCATTGCGCAGGGAACGCTAGCATTGCAATGCACCGACGAGAAGGCTCCGCTCTACATTAAGCTGTCGGCAGTGGGCGATGGCTCTGTGGCAAATATGATAGATAAGAACGATGATGGCACTGCAAATACCGGCACTTACGTAGGAACTGCTTGGGGTGATGGAATTGCCGATTATACTCACTATGTGCAGGTATATTTGGGTGAAAGAAACATTCTCGGTGATTTGACTTTTGGTTATGCTACACGCAATAGTACTCACTCGACAGAGCGCCCTGTGGCTATCAAGGTGCTTGGCAGTGACGACGGTGAACACTACACCGAGATTGCGCTCATTGACGAGGGGCTTGCAACCGGCGCCGGTGAGCAATGGACGCTTCAGACACCGCTTGCCGTATATGCAAAATATACCTACATACGCTTTGCGGTTAAGTCGGGCGTTAATTCATTCCATATGTCCGATTTTAATCTGCACACCAATGGCTTGACCAGTGTCAACGACAACTACTCACCTTCTGATATTGCAAATTATCTGCCGGCGGCACTGCGCGAGTATAATAACTCAAAAAATGTTGCAGGTACTTACATTGCTACCGATAGTTATAGTGCATTAGTTGAGTCTTTGCAAGCACAAATAGATGCTTTGCAGGGTGTGATAGATGCTAATGTTGATGATAGAACGGAACTCACCAGCCTTATCGCGGATACAAAAACGCTTGTCGAAGAGATTGCGGCTGTAAATGAGACCGAGACACCTATTGCATTGCAGTGCACCGATGAGAATAAACCTTATTACATATATTGTAATGCTCCCGGTGCAACAAACACCTCTTATTCCGGTGACGATTCGGGTGTTGCGGCATTGCTCGACTACGTCGATGGACAGCCTAATACAGCAACATTCCTTCACACAACTTACGAGAATGATGGCTGTGATGACAACCTCGACCACTATTTGCGTGTAGATATGGGCGAGAGCAATCTCCTCTCGTTTAAGTTTAGTTATATCCCTCGCTCGCTTTCGGGGAATGCTCCCAAGGTTATACTCATCGAGGGTAGCAACGACTGTGAGAATTTTGAGGAGATAACAACTCTTACCGATTTGCCAACCACCTATCAATCAAGTGAGATAACAACAAACGGCAAGACTTATCGTTATATTCGCTTTATGGTGAAGGAGACCGTCAACAACTCCAAGTATAAAGGGCACCCCTTCTTTGCTTTGAGCCATTTTGAGATGATCGCTTGCAAAACAATTGAGGTTGCCGAGAGTTTTGCTTCGCCCAATCTGCCCTTGGCAACTTTGCTTGCTGCAAATAACGAGGCAGTCGATGCTGGAATTTTAGAGCAACGCTTTTATGTTGCACAGAGCGAGTATGAGGCTATTCTTGCCAAGCTGCAAGCTGCCTACAATGCACTCAATGCAGCAAAGCTGTTGAGGAATATCCCGGTGATACTCACAACCGATGCGGCTACTCCGGTGCTTTACAAGATTTACATAAACCGTACATACCCAAAAACAGTGCTTCAGTATGATGAGGCTACTGCAATGGTTGCTGTGGCGAATATTGAAATTCAGAGCGCTAATGCGCAGAGCTGGTACTTTATGCAGGGAACCGATGCTGACAGCAACGACGATATTCTTATATTGCCATACATTGGCAGTGGGTCGCCTAATACCACGCTCCGCTTGGCTGCTAATGGAACCGGTAATGCTGCGGCGGCTGTTAAGGCTGTTGCCGCTGACGATGCCACTTACAGAAAACAAAACTGGTATGTGACATTCAATCCCGGAACAGCCGAGGGATGGTGGAATATTCAGCCCGAGGGTAAGGGTAACTATTTTAGCAACAATGGCGGTGTCGGTAACAAAATGGGATTTTGGAATAGTGCAAGCGACGACGGCTCAGAGTTTAGATTTATACCCGACAATGCTCATTCAATCATTGCCGAGGGCTTTGGTTCATTCCATAGAGAGCCCGAATATGCCGGCGTTCCGGGCTATTTGAAAAATCCTGCGGACTACAACAATGCTTACGATGCTTTGGATAATATTCTCAAAAATAATTCGGGTACCGAGGACGAATGTATTGCCGCTTATAACCTATTGTTGCAAAAAGTTGAGGCTCTAAAGGCGAGCACAACCGATTATACCGCTTCGGATGAGCTTGTCGATGGTGGCGTTTATCGCATAATGAATCTTATTACAAAAACAGCCGTTCCTTATAAATATCACTATATTGCCAACAATGGTGCAGCAATAGCCTTCCTCACAGAGCAGGCCGATGATAACTCCGACCTATGGGTGTGCATAAAAGATGGCGATAATTGGAAATTTGTCAGTGCGCTTGGTACTCTGTCGCTTGGCTGGAGAGCGGGCAGCGAGGACGCTCAGACATTTGTGGTTTCTAATGGTATTGTCGATGGTGCAAAATGCTTGAAAAAATATAGTGATAATTGGCGTATGGCGCTTACAAATGAGAAACACTCTAATAATGGTCCCCAGTTTAATCAGGCATCTTCGAGTGAGACTCAGAGTGATAACTGGTCAACCGATTGGTTCTTCCAACTAGTGGAGGACACTGATGTGGTGTTTAATGTAAGTATCTCTAAACGTCGTTTCTCGTCACTCTATTTGCCTTATGACGTTGAGGTGCCCGAGGGTGTTTCGGCATTCTCGGCAGTGGCTGTCGATGGTTCTAATGTTGAACTTGTGCGTGTAGCCGACAAGGTCGATGGCACAGCGCACGGTGCTGTTATTCCTGCTCGCACCCCGGTTATCCTTTATATTGAGGACGATGACAAAGTACCATCATCTTCGGCGTCATTTGCTTTTGAATATACAACCGAGGATGCCACCCTCCCGGCCGATGTTCAAGCGAGCCTTGAGGAGTCAAAAATCTATGGTCGTATCCTAAAAACAGCAATAGCTTGTGACGACGGCTATCGTTACTATAAGCTCGCAAGCAAGAGTGGCGATGAGGTGTCCAAAATGTATTGGATGTATAAAGAGTATAGCGCCAATGGTACAATAGCTGCAGGCAATGCCGGCACCGACAATGGTGGTCACATTAGTTGCAGTGCAAACAAAATATATATGCGCATTGCCGAGAGCACAGCTTCAAATTCATTCAGTATGCGCTTTGCCGGTGTAACAACGGGTGTTGATGAGGTGGAAACTGAAGATGGAGAGGTTGAGACTATTTTTGATATGCAGGGCCGTAAACTAAACAAAATAACAAAGCCCGGTTGCTACATTGTAAATGGTAAAAAGGTGATTGTGAAGTGAAAAAAGAGAGTCACTTGCTTTGTTTCGTGATGATATAATTGCAAAAAGTCATTCCGAACCAACTGCGAGAAATCTCAAGAGAAAAGAAAAAGAAATTATACGATATATGAAAAGAACCTATATAACCCCACAAAGCGAATTTGTAGAGATTGCACCTTTGAGCATAATTGCAACATCTCCTAATTTGGGCACCGGCGATGGTCCCGTAGGTGATGGTGACATTGTTGAAGAGGCCGGCGCCGCCCGTGGCGACTGGAGCAACATTTGGGATAATATGTAATTGTTTTGTTACCGCTTGTCGGTGACAGACTAAGCTTGCATCATCAGCTACCGCGGCTTGCCGTGGTAGCTGATGATGCTTTTTCTATTTTAACCTTTTTTTGATAGAGAATACTTGTTGAATATAATCTTATATTTAACACTTTTTAACAAAATGGGGGGGGTAAAACGAGGGGCGCTTATTATCTTTGCAAAGTTTTAATAAAACGTTATAAATTAAGCGTATAATCATTAATTTAATATTTATTCAAATGAGAAAAATTACTCTATTCTTGGCCTCTTTGTTCCTCTCTTTGAGTGCAATGGCACAGAAACCTTTTTTGGTTATTGAAAACCCCGATTTATCAAATGGTCCGGTGGAACTTACAGCAGAGCAAGTTGCCGAAATTCGTGCTTGCGATAATCAAAAAATGACCATTATTGCCGATGTTGCTTTGACCGATGCTACTGCAAATTCGGTGCTATTCGGTGCTATAACAGATTGTACTCTTGATACAGAAACACAAACAAGTAATATTCTTGGTCTTGGTACCGGAGGCAATGGATATCGTATCCACGCCGGAACAAGCGGTTCTTATTTTTGGACAAAAGGAAACAATGATGGCACCGCAGTTTCAAATAACACTAAAAAACTCATTTATATAATTGAGGGATCTAAAATAACCGTATATGCAGAGGATTTTAGAAATACATACGTAAATATTGCTAAAGAGACATCAAATATTTTTAGTGCGAACTTTGCTGGTGAAAATTCTAAATTCTATCTTGGCGGTGTCAAGTATAATACAGCAGGTGAGGGAAAAATCTATGCTCCCTTTGCCGGTGCTGTAAATAATATATCATTCTACAATGGCGCCTTGACAAGTGAGCAACTTCTTGCGGTGTTTAGAGGAGAGGTTGAGGCCTTTTTCGGCACCTTTGAGGGCTTGGTGGGCTTTCCCAAAGATAATGTAATACAGGCTCAGAGAGAGATTGTTAATAATGCAGCCAATTATACCGAGATTAAAGATAATCTGACAAATATTTACAATGCATTGTACAATGCAACTGATATAAATCTCCCTGTTGACGGTGGCACATACACTTTCACTTTTATACATTTGGATGGTGAAAAATATTATATAAATTGCACCGGCAGTGCCTTGGCGTTGGTGAAGTTGGAAGAGGGTGCTGCAATTCCATACACAGCAATGTTCCGCACATATCTCAACGAGGATGGCACCTACGCTGTGAGAACATATAACAATAATTACGTCAGATATACAAATTCTGGTGGCGGTGTGGCAACAGAAGATAATGAATATACAAAAGTCTCTTTCGATAAGATGCTTAAGTCTGGCAATTATGTAAGTGCCAATAATGATGCTCTCTTTGGTTTGATGCGCATTAGAAGCAAACGAGACAACTCTGCTAATCCAACCGGTACATTTGTTGCGAAAAGACAGAATAACAATGGTACTTATTCTAATAGCTTTGATGGTTCTACCGGTTATCACTTTGAAAATAGAAGTGCAACCGTAAGTTTTACCACAGCTGTGAGCATTGAACGTGTAGACGTGCCTGTTTGTGGCAACTATTATCGTTTGCAGGGAAGCTCAAATAATTATGTCGATGCAGTAAATAAGTATAGTGGCACTCAGATGGGCTTGAGGTCTGTTAATGAGTATAGCGCTCCCGGCACAATTTTCTATTTCGATAGAGATATGACAATGATAAATTATGCAACAGGAACAGCGATAAAGGAAACACGCCACATTGCATCTGTTGGCGAGGCCGGTAATCCGTGGGCATTCTTTCCATCAACATCACACGAAGGTAAATTTAAGGTGATAAATGTATCAAATCAGTACTATTTGCACGATAACGAAGGCAACCGTGCCGACCGTTGTGACAGAGATGCTGCAGACCACGCGGATACTCACTCTTGGACAATAGAGCCTGTTGCCACTCTCCCTGTAACAATTACCTCAGCCGGTTGGGCAACCTTGTACGCTCCCGTAGCACTTGAGATAGCCGATAATGTAAAAGCATACGCAATTGAGGTAGATTCAGAGCGCAATGTAGCCGTGCTGAACGAGATTAGCGATGTAATTCCCGCAAACACAGGTGTTGTTCTTGAGGGTGCAGCCGACACATACAATTTCAATGTTGTAGAGAGCGCAGAGGCCGTTGAGAGCGACCTTCGTGGTTCAATAGCCTCAACCTACTACACCGAGGCAGGCACCTACTACGCGCTTGGCATTGTAGACGAGGTAGTCGGCTTCTACAGAGACGAGCTCGCAAACAGCCGCTTCCAGAATAACGGCCACAAGGCATATTTGTATGTTCCCGGTA
>JAZRMQ010000010.1:0-30999 GCA_045647745.1 Bacteroidaceae bacterium
ACTTGGCAACTGTTTGACAATCGCCTTGAAGAACGCTTGACTGCTTGGTTGTTGGGACAAGAGTATTCAGCAAACACCATTGCAAGTACATTCAGCATAATAAAGGTGTGGTTGAAAGAGGCAGAACTTAACAACATTGAGATAGACAAGTGCTATCACTCCTACACCACCAAATGCCAAGATGTTGAAAACATCTATCTCACAGAGGAAGAAATAAATCGCTTGTACGCTATCAACTTTGAAGAAGAGGCGGTCAAGGCAGTTGTCGGCGATAAAGCAAAGGTAGAGGAAACACGGGACCTGTTCATTGTCGCTTGTTGGACTGGACTACGCTTTGGCGATTGGCAAGACCTCTCCAATGTTGAGATAAGGAGTAACGACACTATGGTTGTCCACACTCGCAAGACAAACGCAACTGTCGTTATCCCAATGCACCCAATGGTTAAGGAGATATTCACGAAATACGGAGGCAGTTTCCCAAAAAGCGTGGACAAAACACATTGCTTGAAACATATCCGTCTGTGTGCTAAACTTGCCAACATCAACGAAAGGACTACCCTATCCCGTGTAAAGGGTGGAAAGACAATCATCAACGACGGTGCCAAATATGAGTTCGTTATGAATCACACTGCAAGGCGTTCGTTTGCCACAAATATGTATCTCAAAGGTGTTCCAAGCATTAGTATTATGGCAATCACAGGACACACCACAGAGGACAATTTCCTCAAATACATCAAGGTAAACAAAGATGAACACGCAAGGATAGTAGCTCAAGCATTTGCAAGATAGGTAACCACTTTGAGGAAACCGTTTTGAGAGTCTATCTACTAAAGAACTGTTTTGTCTGTAAAATTTTCCTGAAAAAATTCTACATTTTTTCAACCTACTTACTATTTATAATAAAAAGGATAGCATTATGAACGAGCAAACGAAACACAAAATTTCATTGGCATTGCGTGGAAGAAAAAAGAGTGCTGTTACACGCAAGAGAATTAGCCAAGCGATGCGTAAGTTACGCAAAAGCCCACAGCACAAACAAGCCATAGCAGAGGCAATGAGAACTGTATGGCAAGAGAGAACTAATAAGAGTAATAATTTTAAAAGTAATGAAAAATGAAATTACACCAATTATTGACAAGTTGAAAATCTGCTATACATTGGCAGAGAACAGTTATCTAAACATTTTAAGAGATAATCCAACAGAAGAATTTGAACACCCCGAATGGGGGTACAGATTAAGGCAAGTGCAAGGCACTCACTTTAACTACATTTATGAAATAGTCTATCTTGACTATAAAGACAACACTTTCCAAGAGTTCACAGAGCAAGTCTTCGGCACGCTACAATGGGGATTGAAAGCAGACACCGATGAGGCTATGCAGTCGTTTGTATGGTTACAAGTAGAAAATAAGCAATTCTACCTAAAACACGATTGGCAACACAGCAGACTGTTGCACCTCGAATACATAGAAGATACTTTAGGACTTGTGTTTAACAACTTCACTCATTGGGACATCGCCATTGACAGCAGTTGCAATTATCCCAAGAAACTTATCCAACTGATACGGAACAAGGAGTACACTCCTATAGTGAACGGCACCAAAATCACAGACCGAAAACAACTGATTGAGGATATTCTTTATATAGGAGTCGGCAACCTCGACAGAATTAAGGAGTACAGCGTATTGGTGGCACAAAGGAACAAGAACATCACTCTCAACGCTTACAACAAGAAACGAGAGATTGAGAGCAAAAGCCACAAACAATACATTTTAGACAACAACGGCAACCCAAAGAAACTGTATCGTTTAGAGGTAAGAATAAACAGCGATGTTCTCAAAGACTTTTTCATAAGGGAGCAGATAACATACAGCCCCAAGATATTTTTAGACAAAGATTGTCTTTTGTTTTTCTTTATGACATTCCTAAACAGAGTTCTGCGTTTCCAAGACAAGAACGGCAGAAAGAGTTACAGTATTTTAGAACTGTTGTAATTGCGTGGCAAGGTATTAGTAAACTACCTTGCCATTACATATATATAGACATAACATATTGATAATAAAACCGCTTATTGTAATATAAAATCTTACATTTTCTCACAAGGGTGGTAATAATATTCAATCAATATATTAAGCATAGAATATATGTAGGTTATATATTATGCGTGTATTCATTTTTTAATTGTATTCAAATAAATCTGTATTCAATCAAAAAAACATGTTTTTCTGTATTCAAAATTTTCTTTGTTTTTTTTGACTCTGGAGTTTGCAGGAACAGGACTTTCCTGGTACCTTAGCCTGTGAACCAAAGAGACAGCAATATGAGTACAGCAGTTATTTACGCCAGAGTTTCATCAACCAACGATAGACAGAACACCCAACGACAGATAGAGGACTTGACACGCTTTGCCAACAGTAACGACTATAATATCATTGGCACATACGAAGAACACATAAGCGGAGCGACAAAGAACGAGAACAGAACAGTCCTAATGGAGTGCTTGGATTTTTGTGTTAGCCAAAATGCTAACTTTTTGCTCCTTTCTGAGCTTTCACGCTTAGGTCGCTCTACCCTACAAGTTCTAAAATCGCTTGAAATGTTGCACGAGGCGGGAGTTAGCGTTTACATTCAAAATCTTGGTATCTACACATTGCAACCCAATGGAGAACCCAATCCCATTGCAAGCATTATGGTTACCGTCCTTGCAGAAATGGCAAACATAGAGCGTTCTAACATCGTTTACAGACTTAATTCAGGCAGAGATAGCTATATTGCCAATGGGGGAAAGTTAGGGCGCAGGAAAGGTTCCTGTAAGTCCACTGAACGCAAGAAAGAGGAATACAGAGAGGTTATTTCACTGCTCAAACGAGGTTACTCTGTACGCAACACTGCAAAGTTATCAAGCGTTAGCGTTAGTACAGTTCAAAGAGTAAAAAGAGAATTTTCATAAATACAGTTATTGCTCCCGGCGAAGCCGGGAGCAATAACTGTATTTATGAATATCACTTGATTAAATGAATATAAATAAATAACTTTGTGCATTAAAACATAGTACAATGAATATTTGGAACACAATATGTAAAGACATATTAGATAAGAAAACAAAGCAAGCAACCGAAAAGGAATATCAAGAACTTGTCTATACACACTTTCGTTATTTATTAGGTTGGCACTGCGAGCGTGTGGAAAACCAATATCAATTAAGAGTTGGTAGTACAGTAAACTATGTATATCCAGATATTGTATTTTTCAAGAACGACAATCCTTTGTTTGTTATTGAAATGAAAAAACCTAACCACACTCAAAATAAAGAGGAAATAGTACAACTTTTCTCATATATGAAATTACTACCAGTGCAATTTGGTATATATATGGGAGAACATATAGAATTGTTCTATTATGAGTTTGGAAAAGAACCTATAAGTATATTGAAAATTGACTTCGTAGAAAACTCTAATAATGGTAAAAACTTTATTGAACTTTTCAAACAAGAAAATTTCAACGCCGAACAGCTTACTAATTTTTGCATTGAACAAATCGCAAAACAAGAAAAGCAAAAAGAGATAAACGAGTTTATTAACGAACTTACAACAGAAAAAGGCAAGCAATTATTTATTGAATTGTTAAACACAAAATTGATAAACGAGGGGTATAGTACTGAGGATATTGAAAAAATCACAAATGAAATAGAAATCAATATCATTCGTAAAAAACAATTACGAATACAACAACAGATACAAGATACTCCATTGACAAAACAACATACTATAACAAAAAATAAACATTTAGACCATACTCACTACAGACTTAATGGATATGGCAACTATGGTAAAGGTCGTTTAGCATTATCCATAGTACAGTTGTTTGTAAGAAATAACCCTCAACTTACTTATTATGAAATTGTAAATGCAATTCCATTTGGTATTGAAAAGTATTCTGAAATACAAAAGTGGAAAGAAACTACTACTGATAAATCCAAAGACAAGCGTTGGCGTGAAGAAAAAGAGAACTTAATGGTAAGTGCTGATGGGATTACTTTTGCTTTTACAAGAGAAATTGGCAGTGGCAATATAGGAAAAATAATTAAATTTGGAGAAGAACAAGGATACACTATAGAACCAATAATATAAAATTTTTCGACACCAGTTCTTGACACCAGTTCGCTTTATTAAGGGCAAAATTTTGTGTTAAAGTATTAATAATAAAGTTAAAAGATTTATTCAAAATTTAACAGTTCTAGTCGAGTGGGAATGATTTTTGCCCTCAAAAAGGCAAAAATTATCGACAAGGCGAGTAGCAAAAGGTCGCACGAAGCGTGGATATAAATCACGCCGTGCGAGTTGCGAACAACGAGCCTTGTCAATGATAAAAAATGGGTTCGGAAATTCCGAACCCATTTTTTATCACGACTACAGGGTTAATTGCAGAGCCATAGGTCAAGCGTAGTGCCGAAAGGTGGCACCGCTTGGGGTGGCGATTGCCGCAGGCAACAAAAGGAGTCAATTATTTTGCTTGCAAAATGATAGAGGCAAGCACTGAGTAATAGTCACGCAAAGCGTGGGATACGGTTGCAACGCAACAGGGATTGACTCAATGGGAGTTGCCCGTAGGGCAAACTAAAAATAATCAACAACTTACAACCGCTCCAACATTTCATTATGTTGGAGCGGTTGTTTCATATTCACACCCTCCAGACCTCTCTGAAGGGATTTTTAACATAATAGCTAATAAATGTAAATTGACACCAGTAAATTCTATTGAAAAGAGAGTTTTGTTTCTAATCAAGAATATAGGCTACGCTCATTGTAAAATAATTGCAAATAAAATTTGCATTATTTGCCTTTTGCCCCTACGGGCGGCGACCGATGGTTTATTTGCTTGCACTATTTAGCGATGCTGAATATCGGCTACGCTCATTGTAAAATAATTGCAAATAAAATTTGCATTATTTCATTCGCTTGCACTATATTTGCGTTGTAGTCGGGAAACCGAGTACAGACATTTGAATTTTATAGCGTTTTGCTATTGTCATTTGCTCCGAGAAACTACCACTTTCAAAAAAAGCATATACAAGACAATGGGCACAACGCCTACGCAATAGCGTGGGTGGTGTTTATCTGTATGTGCAAGTATGTGGTAGTACTTTCGGAGCGTGATAACCTACTCACGCTTTTTTTATAGTTAGCGTGAGATATACAAGCCACTTAATGTTTAACTATAAATTCAACGATTATGACACCTAAACAGAAATTGCAAAAAATCTTAAATGGAGAAATGGATTTCTATTTTAGATTTAAAAGAATTGGAGTGTATAAAGACGGTAGATTACTTGCTAATTTAACAGATGAGAATAGCCCTGGTGGCGGGTCTGTATTCAAAAGAGGAGGTTCGCTTGGTGGGATTGTTGCAAAAATAGATATAGATGAAGATGCAACTTGGTCAATAGTTCAAAGATTAGGAGCATTTAAAGGTATGTACTCTGGTTTTGACTTATGGTTAGATGTAAACGGTTGGCACTTAAATACAGACGAAATAGACCAATACTCGATTATATATCCTGTAGGTGCAGGAGGTATCGATTTTCTTGTCTTAATTGCAGAAAGAGAGTGTATAAGACTTCAAATTGTTTCTGGAGATTATATCATTTTATTGACAGATGTGCTAAACTTTCACTAAAGTTCAATAAAACTTTTTTCAAATATTTAACATCATATAATATGGAAAACACTTTATTTTTAGGAGAAATAAAGGGCGATACATTTCAAAGTGAAAGACATTGTACTATCTACTCTCACACGCTAAAGCTTTATATTACAAAACTATCAATTCTGAACAAATCTATAATATCTATTGAAGATGAAAGTGGAAATAAACATCAAGTAGGAGTTTGCCCTGCAACAACTTGGAAGAGTTTCTATAGCGTAAAAAATGGTGCTGGTTATAGATATATGGCAGGTCCATATTACATAAAATCATTAAACATTGATGGTTTTGAGAATGAAAACATTCCATTATACAATGAAAAAACATCTGCCGATAATTAGGTGTTATAATTAACTTTTCGGCACCAGTTCTTGACACCAGTTCGCTAAATTAAGGATAGGATTTTAATAAAGTGTTGAATATTTTTCACCACTCCTATCTTCCTAGAAATTAATCGAGATTTATTCTCGGTTAATTTCGTTTTTTACAAACTTTAATTTATCTTCGCAGAGTGTTCGGGGTACCGAACTCGCACATTAAAATATTTTGCTCAATCGCCTCTGTATCACCACCTCGGAAAATGAACGAGCAAGAATTTACAAACGTTGAGAGTATATGCTATAAGCGTAGGCTACTCTCATAGTTTGTAATGGTTTGTGGTGAACCAAGAGGCGTATGACGAGGGGTCTGCGCTTTCTTTTTTTATTGAGCGCAGTTTTTGTAAACGTCACGAATGTTAAAGCACTAAGTTCGGTTGCTGAATGAAAGAAGAGAACAGGGAGAATAACGAGAAGGAGTACAAGGCGTTGGCTACAACTTTAAACATTGCAGCTACGATATTCGTCGTAGTTTTTTTGGGTGTTGCCGTTGCCGAAAATAATTGGTTTATGGGTATTCCGGTGGCTGTGATGCTTTTTTGTCACGCGTTATTGGTGCGGGAGATAAAAAGCCAAAAGAAAAAGTGAGACGGCATCATTGAGCTGATTGTTTCTCCTCGGGGCACTGGTGTCTTATTGCCATTTTTGACTGAAAGAGCATCACAAGAAGAACGGCGGAGGGCATCGCTGCGCACACTTTATACCTCATTTGTTATTTAACGAACTTACCGGAAAGGTATATTCCTAAAAGAACCGATAGTATTGAGATTATCACCGAGGCCATTATATAGGTCACAGCCAAAAACTTTTCGCCCGACTGAAAAAGGTTGAGCGCCTGCGAGGAGAAGGTTGAGAAGGTAGTAAAACCGCCACAAAAGCCCACTACTGCAAAGAGATAGGTACCATTTGAAAGCAGTGGAATTGAGAGTCCAATCAGGAACGAGCCAACCACATTGACAAGCAGTATTGCCCATTCGCCACAAATTGCAAAGTGTGCCAACAGCATTGTAAACAGGTAGCGGACTATGCTTCCCAACGCACCACCAGCGCCCACTAGTAACAGACTCTTTATCATCTTTGCTCTAATTTGAATATTTGCCGGCAAAAATAGTAATAAGCATCAATTTCGGCAAGCGTGCGACAGTTTTATGTAATATGTATATTTTGCATAAAACCGCAACTTGTGTATTTTTTGCACAAATTGATTATTAAAAAGATGTCGCCCCAATGCGGCCTGTCATCTCGAACCTTGCGTGAGAGATCTCATTATTGAGGTTTGAGAGATACCTCGTCGCTGCGCTCTGTCGGGATGACATTAACCGGAGGAGGTATGGGTCAACTGCAGTATTATTGTTATTATTTCAGTTGTCGC
This sequence comes from Bacteroidaceae bacterium, assembly GCA_045647745.1. Taxonomy (GTDB): domain Bacteria; phylum Bacteroidota; class Bacteroidia; order Bacteroidales; family Bacteroidaceae; genus HGM04593. The sequence continues at coordinate 7,453 of JAZRMQ010000010.1, forward strand.
ATTTTTTTGCGACAACTCACCATACATATTATCGTATGTGCAAAATTTGCACAGACCAAGAAACAGAACTACTTTTGTGTTGATTATTTACAAAACTAAACAACCAATGACAACCGAAACACCGATACTCAACGACCATAACAAGGCGGAGTACCCGCCTATGCACACTGCGGAGCACATTTTAAACCAGACGATGGTGAGGCTTTTTGGGTGTGAGCGCAGCCGCAATGCGCACATTGAGCGCAAGAAGAGCAAGTGCGACTATACTCTGCCCTGCGCTCCAAGCGACGAGCAGATTGCAGCTATTGAGCAGCAGGTAAATGATGTTATTGAGCAGCATTTGCCGGTGACAATTGAGTTTGTGACACGCGAGAATGTGCCCGCAGGGGTTGACTTAAGCAAGCTCCCAGCCGATGCCAGCGAGACGTTGCGCATTGTGCGCGTGGGCGATTATGACGTGTGTGCTTGCATTGGAACACACGTTGGGAACACCAGTGATATTGGCCGGTTCAAAATCATCAGCCACAGCTTTGAGAACGGCACTTTGCGTTTGAGATTCAAGCTTGAGCAGAAATAGTTGCAGCAGCTGGCAGAATTGCGCGACCGCCGCAACTGCTTTTATCTGCCGCAACTGCAAGAAAGGAAGCGGCAACTGCTTATTTCACAGAAATATTTTGTATCTTCGCAAAATAATAGTGAACGGCACAAAATGGTAAACAAGATTCAACGGATATATACATCGACTATTGAGGGTGCATTTGAACAGATGCTCCGCTCGGCGTTGTCGCAGGTTGATTCGTTCGGGCTTATCAAATTAGCCATTTTCAGCCAAGCCGCAAACGGTGATGAATACAAGCAGAATATCACAACGGCCAAGAGCGTTGTAAAGGAGTTTTTTGGCGATGGGGCACCACTTATCAGCTACATTGCACAAAAGACATTTAATTGCGGCGCAACCGTTGAGGCTACCTATCTTGCGCAATCAGATGCAATCATTGAGCGCCACGGCAACTACTCACTCATTCATTGCAACGGGTGCACCGAGCTTGTGACCGGCGGCATCATCTCAAACAGCACCGAGGGAAGCACCTTTGAGCAATCGGCGGAAATTTTTGAGACCATCGGGCACATTCTGTCAAGCAATGGGTTCGAGCCCTGTAATATTTATCGTCAATGGAACTATATTCCGGGAATTACAGTCCTGAACGATGGCAGCCAGAATTATCAGGAGTTCAACGATGCACGTTCTATCTTTTACAGCAACAGCAATTGGAACAACGGCTACCCTGCGGCAACGGGCATTGGCACGGGTGCCGGCGGTGTGATGGTTGAACTTTGTGCTATAAAAGGCGAAGAGTGCGCTAACTTGCCAATAGATAATCCATTGCAGATTGCGGCACACAACTACTCGCAACAAGTGCTCGACGGCAAGGTTGTTGAGCTGCTGGGCGAGAGAACCACACCAAAATTTGAGCGTGCGCGCTTGCTCGGAAAAACAATTTTCATCTCGGGCACAGCTGCCATAAAGGGCGAATGTAGCAACTGCAGCACCGATGCTGTGGAGCAAGCTGCCGAGACTATGGAGATTATGAACAGACTCACCAGCAAGGAGAATATCCCCACGGCAAACAGCGGTTCACAATATGAGCTGTTGCGCGTGTATGTAAAGAGGGAGTGTGATATTCCGGCTGTGCGCGAATATATGCACCACAACTACCCTGCTGCCAGAAAGCACTATCTTGTGGCTGATATTTGCCGCCCCGAGCTGCTTATTGAGATTGAGGGCATCGCACGCATCTGACACACTCCTACACCCTATTGTAAATACTTTTTTTCACACAACACAAACCTAACCTGTATGAAGATTATGAAACAAATTATGGCAGCGGCTGTTGCATTGGCTGCTTGCGGATGCGGTGGCGGCGAAAAGCCTGCCAACCCACTACTATCGGAGTTTAACACTCCACACAATATTGCTCCATTTGCAGATATCACCATAGACAACTATCGCGAGGGAATGTTGCTTGGTATGGAGGAGCAGAAGAGGGAGATTGAAGCAATAATAAACAACAGCGAGGCTCCTACATTCGAGAACACTATTATCGCTCTTGACCAATGTGGCAAGCTTTTGCGCAAGGTACGTGGCACATTCAGCCCGCTATCGAGCAGTAACTCAACCGAGGAGATGCGCGCATTGCAAAAGGAGATGTCGCCACTCTTCTCGGCTCACAACGACGATATTTATCTTAACGAAAAGCTGTTTGCTCGTGTAAAAGCGGTGTATGAGAGCCGTCAATCACTGACACTGACAGCCGAGGAGGCTAAAATTCTTGAGAATATCTACAAACGTTTTGTAAACAGCGGTGCTAACCTCGGCGAGGAGCAAAAGGCAAAGCTGCGTGAGATTAACAAGGAACTTTCAATGCTGCAGCTTACTTTCTCACAGAACCTTTTGCACGAGACAAACAACACTTTCGTTGTAGCCAACAGCATCGAGGAGTTACAAGGCTTGCCACAGGCAAATATCGACGCTGCCGCAAAGATGGCCGCCGACAACGGACAACCCGGAAAGTGGATGTTCAATATGCAACGTCCAAGCTGCAACCCGGTGTTGCAGTACTGCGAGAACCGCGAGCTGCGCGAGAAGGTGTACAATGCCTATTACAATCGCGGCAATCAAAATAATGAGTATGACAGCAAAGAGATTTGTGCACAGATTGTAGCAAAGCGCCTTGAGAAGGCTAAGCTGATGGGCTATGAGAACTATGCACAGATGGCACTTGAGGACCGTATGGCAAAGACCCCCGAGGCCGTTTACTCACTGCTTGACCAAGTGTGGGCTCCCGCTGTTGAGAAGGCTAAACAGGAGATTGAAGATATTCGTGCCGAAATTCGCAAGGAGGGCAAGGATTTTGAGCCAGCCGGATGGGATTATATGTTCTACCTCGACAAGGCCAAGAAGGCAAAATTTGCCGTTGATGAGCAGGAGATTAAGAATTATATGGAGGCCGAGAATGTGATGAAGGGTATATTCTATGTGGCAACAAAACTCTATGGTATCACATTCAAGGAGGTTACCGCCGAGGTGCCATCATACGAGCCAACAGCAAAGGCTTACGAGGTTATCGACCGCGATGGAAAATTGCTTGCGATATTCTACAGCGACCAGTTCACACGCGAGAGCAAGAACGCCGGTGCGTGGTGCACATCGTTCCGCCCACAGAGCTACGAGAATGGCAAGCGCATTGTGCCCATCGTTGTAAACAGCTGCAATATGACACCTGCAACCGATAATACTCCGGCTTTGCAAAATATTGACAATGTAAAGACAATGTTCCACGAGTTTGGACACGCGCTACACAACTTTATGCGCGACGTAAAGTATAGCGGTGCAAGCGGTGTCGAGCGTGACTTTGTTGAGCTGCCATCGCAGATTAACGAGCATTGGGCGCTGGAGCCCGAGGTGCTTGCAGTATACGCAAAGCACTACAAGACCGGCGAGGTTATACCAATGGAACTTGTTGAGAAGATACAGGAAAGCGACAAATATGGCCAAGGCTTTGCCACTGTTGAGTATATTGCTGCATCACTCAGCGATATGGACCTTCACGTGCTCACCGAGATTCCTGCCAATTTGAATGTTATGGATTATGAGGCCGAAAAACTTGCCGAGCGTGGTATTCCGTCACAAATTTTGCCACGTTACAGAATGACAAACTTCAGCCACACGATGGGCGGTGGTTACAGCGCCGGTTATTACAGCTATATGTGGGCCGAGGTGCTTGATGCCGACGCTTTCGAGGCGTTCAAGGAGACTGGCGATATATTTAATCAAGAGGTTGCCGAAAAATTCCGCAAATACATTCTCACCCCCGGTGGTATTGACGATGGAATGACAATGTACCGCAATTTCCGCGGCCGCGAGCCAAAGATTGATGCACTGCTGAAGAACAGAGGATTCTAAAAAACGAACCAATAATAGTTAAAGGGTTGCCACTGGCAGTGGCAACCCTTTAACTATTAATAAACCATAAAACATTCACCAACAACAAACCAACCTGCGCTGCCGGGCATTATATATGCAAACGGCACAGCTGTCGCGGGTCTTCAATAAGTCACTCAAAGAGAGACTGCGGTCCGGCTAACACCTGCATCATATTGGGACCGTTACTACCCGAACCGACAGTGTGCCGTTTGAATTGTATAACAAATAAAAAACAGCAATTATGAGTATGTTAATGAAAAGAAACGGACAACAGTGGTTACCAAGTATCTTCAACGATTTTTTCAACAGCGACATTCTTGTGCGCAACAGCACAACAGCACCGGCAATCAATGTTTTTGAGACCGAGAAGGAGTATAAAGTGGAGGTTGCAGCAGCCGGTATGTGCAAGGATGATTTTAAAATTCACATAGATAGCGAGAATGACCTCACTATCACAATGGAAAAGAATTGCAACTGCAGCAAGGAGAATGGCGAGTGTTGCGACGAGCACAAATGCGACGACAACAAGTGCGACGAACATAAATGTGAAGATAAAAAGGAGAAGAAACACGAGCCGGGCCGTTTCCTGCGCCGAGAGTTCTCTTACAGCAGATTTCAGCAGACTCTTATCCTGCCCGATGACGCCGACACCGACAAGATTGAGGCAAAGGTGAAGCACGGAGTGCTGCACATTGATATTCCAAAGAAAGCCCACAGCAATGAACATAAGGTGAGCAGAATGATTGCCATTGAATAACAAAATTCTTAATTTTGTTATCGGCTCGTTTTGCAGCCAATAATCGCGTGAAGCATAGCTGAAAGTTATGCCACGCGGGGGGCTAAAAGCAATACGAAGCAACAAAGCTGCAAACATTGAATGATATGCAGGCGGTGTGCTACAAATGTTGCACACCGCCATTTTTTTTCGTATCTTCGCACAATGTCTATCAAGGAATAACACAAAACAAATAAATGCGATGAAAAAAATTATTTATTCACTTTTTACACTATCGATTATGCTGACAGGTATTGCGTGTTCACAAAAGGAGGAGGCAAGCAATAGCATCCTCAAGGAGAGCAAGGCGCCATTGGGTGCACCAGAGTTCCCCACGTTCAAAGTTGAGGACTACAAGGCTGCTTTTGACTATGGCTTTGCCGAGAAACGCGCAGATATAAAGGCTATTATCGAAAATAGCGAGGAGCCCACATTTGCCAATACTATTGATGCGCTGGAAATGAGTGGCAAGACGCTTGACAAGGTTTCGGCAATATTCTTCACTCTAAACGAGAGTGACAACAGCGAGGCTACTACCGAGATTGAGAACTACGTTGTGCCAAAGATGACCGAACTCAGCGGTTACATTTATATGAACGACACTCTGTTCAACCGCATCAGCGCACTCTACAACAAAAAGGAGAGCCTTGGGCTGAACGAGGAGCAAAGCATTGTGCTAGAGAACTACTACAAGGCGTTTGTGCGTGGCGGTGCATTGCTCAATGACGCCGACAAGGCAACGCTCCTTGATATTGACACAAAATTGGGATTGGCAGCAATAAAGTTCGGCAACAATCTGCTTGCCGACAACAAGGCATTCAAGCTGGTGCTCACCGACGAGAGCGACCTAAAGGGCTTGCCACAGGATGTTATTGACGCTGCAAAATGCGAGGATGGCAGTTGGGTGTTCACACTCGACAAGCCTAGCTGTATTCCCTTCCTGCAGTATGCCGACAACCGCGAGTTGCGCGAGAAGGTGTACAAGGCATATTATGGTCGCGGCGACAACAACGACAGCAACGACAACAAGGCTGTTATCAAGGAAATTCTTACCCTGCGCCAGCAAAAGGCAAAACTTTTGGGCTTTGAGACCTATGCTCATTTTGTTCTTGACGAGAAGATGGCAAAGACTCCCGAGGCTGCATTGGAGCTGATGAACAGTATTTGGGAGCCTGCGGTGAAACGTGCAAAGGAGGAGAGAGCCGAGCTGCAAAAGATTGCCGACCGCGAGGGTGCCGGTATAAAGATTGAGGGCTGGGACTGGTTCTATTATACCGAGAAACTACGTAAAGAGAAATATGCGCTCAATGACGAGGTTATAAAGCCCTATTTCAGAATTGAAAATGTGCTGCAGGGAGCTTTCGACTGCGCAAGCAAGCTCTACAATATCAAATTCGTGAAACGCAACGATATTCCTGTTTATTATGAGGGTGTTGAGGCATACGAGGTTCTTGACAACGAGAACAACTATCTGGGTGTTTTCTACACCGACTTTTTCCCACGCGCATCAAAGCGTCAGGGAGCGTGGATGACTAACTTTGTAAATCAAAGAAATATCGGTGGCGAAAATGTGCGCCCAATGATTGTGAATGTATGCAATTTCACCGCGCCACAAGGCAACACCCCCGCTCTTTTGAACATTGACGAGACACGCACTCTGTTCCACGAGTTCGGCCACGCGCTGCACGGAATGTTGACTCAGACACACTACCCCAGCGTGAGCGGTACAAATGTCAAGCACGACTTTGTGGAGCTCTTTTCACAGATTAACGAAAAGTGGTCTATCCACCCCGATGTTATGCCTACATTTGCCAAGCACTACATCACCGGCGAGGCTATCCCTGCCGAGCTCATAGAGAAAATGCAGCAGAGTTCACACTTTAACTCGGGCTTTGAGACAACAGAGCTTGTTGCAGCTGCGCTACTCGACACAAAGATGCACCTTATCGAGGATTATACAAATTTCGATTGCAATGAGTATGAGAAGGAGTTACGCAAGGAGCTAGGCTTTATCCCCGAGATTGAGTACCGCTATCGTAGCACAAACTTTGCCCACATTTTCAGCGGTGGTTACGAGGTTGGTTACTATGCTTATCTTTGGGCCGAGGTGCTAGATTGTGATGCGTTCGAGCTGTTCCTTGAGAAGGGTATTTTTGACCCTGCAACAGCTGCCAGCTTCAAGCAGTTGCTTGAGATGGGTGGTAGCAAGGACCCTATGCGTGAATATCGTCGTTTCCGCGGCGCAGAGCCTAATCCCGATGCTCTGCTGCGTGCGAGAGGCCTTATCTGATAAATTTTATAATTATGGAAGAGAGAATAGAAAAAGCCGTAGCCCTGTTTAAAGAGGGATTTAACTGTAGCCAATCTGTTGTTGCAGCGTTTGCCGACATTTATGGTTTCACACAGGAGCAGGCTCTTAAAATGGCATCGTCGTTTGGCGGCGGCATTGGCCGTATGCGCCAGACTTGTGGCGCTGCGTGTGGATTGTTTATGGTCGCCGGACTTGAGAGCGGTTGCACCGAGGGACACGACAGAGAGGGCAAGGAGGCAAACTACAAACTTGTACAGCAGTTAGCCGAGGAGTTTCGCAAGCGTAACGGCTCGCTCATCTGTGCCGAGCTGTTAGGGCTGGCAAAAAGTGCTCCTACCCCACCAACCCCCGAGGCACGCAATGGAGAATATTACAAAAAACGTCCTTGTGTGAAGATGGTTGAGGAGGCTGCACGAATTTGGTGCGAATATTTAGAAAACAATAAAAACGTTCAAAAAAGCTAATAAAAACAGGTGATGTTATTGAAAATCACAATGTTTTTGTTTGCTATGTAAAAAAAAAGCAGTACCTTTGCACCCGAAATAGAAAAACGACCTCTTTTGATAGTTAAAATGTTCAAACAAAGGTTGTTACAATTTCAATAGAAATTTAATGTTAAATCTTAAATATTAAGAACTATGATTGAGAATGCTGGTACATTTGCAGGTCGTATTTGGACTGCTTTGAACGAGACAGAGGGTCTTACTCTTAAAGAGATTAAGGCTAAGGCAAAATTGAAAGAGAAGGAGTTGTACCTTGGTTTGGGTTGGTTGCTCCGTGAGGATAAAATCTTCTCTTGCGTAGCAGGTGAGGAGGAGATCTTCGCTCTCAAGTAATTGAAAACACTATTCAATTAAAATAATAACGCTTGGCATTTGCCAAGCGTTATTATTTTTTATTATATCTCAATCTCCAGCCCATCATAGGCAAGATGAACACCTTGCGGCAGGCATTTTTCAATTTTTGCGTGGAGCCCGATGTGATGCATAAGATGTGTAAGATAGGCTTCGCGTGGAGCCAAGGCCTCTACCACACGAAGTGACTCGAGCACGGTCTGATGACTGCGGTGAGGCTTTGAGTAACGCAGTGCATTAATCACAAGAACCTCTACTCCTTTCAGCTTTTCAAGTTCCGAAGGCTCGATACGGCTCATATCAGTGATATACGCCAATTTACCGAAACGATAGGCGACGATGGGAAGAGAGCCGTGAAAAACACGAAAAGGCACGACCTCGACATTCTCAATAGTAAATGGTTGCATATCCTCTATGGAGCGTATCTCGATATTGGGAACGCCGGGATATTTTACCTCTCCGAAACAATATGGGAACATTGAGCGTATCTGCTCCTCGGTATCCTCATTTGCATATATTGGGAAGGTGCGTTGCGACGCAAAGGGGCGCAAGTCGTCAATGCCGGCTGTGTGGTCGTAGTGTTTATGAGTGACGAGCAGTGCGTCGAGACGAGCAACGTCGGCGCGAAGCATCTGAGCGCGAAAATCGGGACCGCAATCTATCAGAATATTTGTGCCATCTTTCTCAAGCAGCGCCGAACAGCGCAGACGGGCATCACGAGAATCGAGAGAGGTGCACACCTCGCACTTGCAACCGAGCTCGGGCACGCCGGTAGATGTTCCTGTTCCTAAAAATGTGAGTTTCATCATTTGATAACATTAACCTCCATATTGAGGTCGACACCAAACTTTTCCTTTACCGAGGCTACCACTGCCGCTGCAAAGCCGAGCACATCGTGGCCTGTTGCACCGCCAAGGTTCACAACCACCAGTGCTTGATGCTCATAGACACCAACATTTGGATGCGGTGTCTGTTTCCACCCGCACTGTTCTATCAGCCAACCGGCTGAAAGCTTTACATTGCCACAAGGGAGTGGGTATTGTGGCATTGCAGGGTATTCAGCTTTTAGCAGCGCTGCCTTTTGAGCAGGCACCACGGGGTTCATAAAGAAACTGCCGGCACTGCCAACCTGTGAGGGATCGGGCAATTTTGCCTCGCGTATCTCGCAAACGGCACGGCGTACATTAGCAAGCGTTGCACCGCCAAGCTCCTCGACTTTATCCTTGAGATTGCCATAGGAGAGTTTGAACTCCGGGGTTTTATTCAATCTGTATGTAACATAGGTAACTATGTGAGCTCCCTTTTCGGCTGCTTTAAAGATGCTGTGACGATAGGCAAACTCGCAATCGTCCTTTGTAAAAGAACAAGGCTGTGCATCGGCAATGCGTACTGTCTCGACCTTTTCTATAAGGTCACCGGCCTCGACACCGTATGCTCCAACATTTTGAACTGCACTTGCACCAACTTCGCCGGGAATAAGAGAAAGATTTTCGAGGCCACACCACCCCTTCTCAACGGTATAAGCTACAAGAGCATTCCAATTTACGCCACTGCCCACACGCAAGAGAACATCTGCCCCACTCTCTTCAACAACTTCAATATCTGTTATTGCAGAGTGAAACACTGTGCCGTCATAATCATTGACAAACAGGAGATTGCTGCCACCACCAATAACAAGGGAGTTACCGGTAAAGCCATCTTTCAAAAAAGATATAAGCTCTTCCTTTGAATCAAATTCAACAAAATGAGCTGCATTTGCCTTTATGCCAAAGGTGTTGTGCGGCAATAGCGAATATGTATCAAATTGTTTTATCATAATATTCCGTTTAGTATATACCACACTGCTATCATATGACAAACAGAGCCCAATAGCACAAAGAAGTGGAAAACTGTGTGTATGTATTTTACTTTATGGAAGCTGTAGAACACTGCTCCTGTTATATATGCGACTCCCTCGCCGACAACCCAAAGAAAAACCGAAAGGGGAACAGCATTATAAAACTGTTTCATCGCAACGACAATTGTCAAGCCCATAAGGACATAACACACAGTCTCGAGAATATTGTGTTTTTTCAGGCTGTAAAGGCTCAAAGAGGTACCCACTATAGCACAAAGCCAACAGAAAGCAAAAATTCCCCATCCCCAATAACCCACGTCGCGCATAGCAATGAGCATTATTGGCGAGTAACTACCGGCAATGTGCCAATAGATTGCCGAGTGGTCGAGCTTGCGCAGCGGCTTGCGCCATTTGCTACTGGGTGAAGTGGCGTGATAGAGGGTTGAAAAGGTGTAAGACGATAGCATACCGAACATATATAAAAGCACGCTTGCCAACGCCCAAGCATCGCCACCCTTTGCAACGACCTTGCTAATGAAGAGTAGGCTGACAATGAAGCCGCCAACTATTCCAACAGAGTGAGAGATGGCATTCCATCGCTCCTCTTCAACTGTATATTTCTTTGTATCTTCGCTCATAATACCACAAAGATAGGATAAACAGATAAAAGTTCGCGCAAATGAGTGAAAAAAGTTTACTTTATTTAGCGATAAGAAGAAAAAAAAAAGACCTTAATTTATTGTAACAAAAAAACGCTCTTGCCAATTGGCAAGAGCGTTTTTTCATATATATGCTTTAAATTAAGCGAACCACTTAACGTAAGCAAAGTCCATACGATGAGGAAGCTCCTCGTGATGAGGATACATACGGAATGCAATCTTGAACTCACCGGCATTTGTTGGAGCAATCTCCGCGCCGAATGTAAAGATGTTGCCCTCGCGCTGTACAACCTCCAAAGGATAGGTTGCAAACACTGTCTCACGGCCCTTTGCATCGGGAGCCAACACAACAAGCTCAATAGCTACTGCGTTGTCGAGACCCTTCTCATCAACCTTTACAGTTACGTTGTACTTTTCACCTGCTGACATTGCACCGTTAAGGAACTCTGTATCGGCCTCTACTGAAAGAACCTCAACTGCGTTCCACTTGGCAGCAACCTCCTCTTTCCACTTAGCGAGCTCACGAACAACTTTTGAGTCGTTTGCGATGAGGTGGTTGTAACGTGCAGCCTGCTTGCAGTAGAACTTGCTATAGTAGTCATCGAGCTGACGCTTCATTGTGAAGTGAGGTGCAACCTCTGCGATTGACTTTTTGATGCAAGCAACCCACTCGTCTGAGTAAGCCTTGCCGTTACGGTTGTAGTACATTGGAAGAATCTCGTTCTCGAGCAATGTATAGATTGTAGCAGCGTCGAGCTGATCTTGGAACTCTTGGTTCTGGTATGTACGCTCCTCTTTCAACGCCCAACCGGCACCGGGCTTGTAACCCTCGCACCACCAACCATCGAGAACCGAGAAGTTGAGGACACCGTTCATAAGAGCCTTCTCACCTGATGTACCTGACGCCTCGAGAGGACGTGTAGGTGTGTTCATCCAGATATCAACACCTGATACGAGCAACTTAGCGAGGTCCATATCATAGTTCTCGAGGAAGATAATCTTACCAACGAACTCGGGACGGCGTGACACCTCGATAATCTTCTTAATCAAGCCCTGACCTGCGCCATCGTGTGGGTGAGCCTTACCTGCGAAGAGGAACTGGATTGGACGCTCGGGGTTGTTGAGCAATTTTGCCAAACGATCGAGGTCGGTGAAGAGAAGGTGAGCACGCTTGTAAGTAGCGAAACGGCGTGCAAAACCGATAACAAGTGCATCGGGGTTAATCTTCTTCACAACGTCTACGATACGCATTGGGTCGCCCTGATTCTTCAACCAATCCTCGCTGAACGCCTGCTTGATGTAGTTGATAAGCATCTTCTTGCGTGCAACACGTGTGTTCCAGATTGTCTCGTTTGAGATATTTTCAATTGCGTGCCAAATATCTTCGTTAGACTGGTCGTTGATGAAGCTAGGATCAAAGTTCTTCTTGTAGAGATTATCCCACTCTGGAGCAACCCAAGTTGGATAGTGAACACCATTGGTTACGTAACCAACGTGGTTCTCTGCAGGGTAATAACCTTTCCAAATCTCGGCAAACATATCCTTTGACACCTTACCGTGGAGGCGGCTCACGCCGTTAATCTCCTGACAAGTGTTGCAAGCGAATGTTGACATACAGAAACGCTCGTTCTTGTCGCCGGCGTTGATGCGGCCAAGGTTCATCAAATCGTCCCAAGTGATATTGAGCTGGTTTGCATAACCTCTCATATATTTACCAAAGAGTGCCTCGTCAAAGTAGTCGTGACCAGCGGGCACTGGTGTGTGAACTGTGTAAAGGCTGCTTGCACGTACAATCTCAAGTGCCTCCTCGTATGTGTAACCGGTCTTGATGTACTGTGTCAAACGATAGAGGTTGCAGAGTGCTGCGTGACCCTCGTTGCAGTGATAGATTTCTTTCTTGATACCCATCTTATCCAAAGCAATCATACCACCGATACCAAGAAGAATCTCCTGTTTCAAGCGGTTTTCCCAGTCGCCACCATAGAGCTTGTGAGTGATTGGCTTGTCGAACTCGCTGTTCATATCAAAATCTGTGTCGAGCAAGTAAAGAGGCACACGACCTACATTTACCTTCCAAACATTTGCGTGCACGTAGTAATCGATGTAAGGAACGTGGATTACAAGAGGTGTAACACCATCCTCCTCGTATACGCGCTCAATGGGGAGCTGGTTGAAGTTCTGTGCATCGTAGTTTGCGATCTGTGAGCCGTCCATTGAAAGTGACTGGCTGAAGTAACCGTAACGATACAAGAAACCTACTGCACACATATCAACGTTTGAATCTGAAGCCTCTTTCAAATAGTCACCGGCAAGAATACCAAGACCACCTGAGTAGATTTTCAATACGCTTGTCAAACCATACTCCATACAGAAGTATGCTACTGAAGGACGCTCTGCGTTTGGCTTAACATCCATATAACGGCGGAAATCGGCGTAAACATCTGAAAGCTTGTCAAGGATTGTTTTGTCCTTTGAAAGCTCGTCGAGTTTCTCAACGCCCAATTTCTCCAACAAAAGAACGGGGTTGCCACCACACGCCTTGAAAAGGTCGCTGTCGAGCATCTTGAAGAGCTCTTTAGCCTCCTCATTCCACACCCACCAGAGGTTACGTGACAATTCCTCGAGTGGCTTAAGCGACTCGGGAATATAAGATTTTACATTAACTGTTTTCCAACTAGGTTGGTTTGCGTTACTAATTGCAATCATTTTGTTTTTATTAAATAAATATTTCGTTTTTTATTTTCTCTCTTTTGCTGCTGCAAGAGCAATGTCATAAGCCTCGAGATAGTTCTTTATGAAGTGTTTCCAAAGAGCTTTTTCGGCTATTTTTGCAACCTTTCTACGGCAGTCATTTACCTCTTTTTCAGAAAGTTTTGCAAAGGTACAAATATTTTTTGTAATAACATCGGCTGCATCGAAATAGTTGCTATCTGTTCGTGAGATAACCTCTACTCCATCAAGCAATTCGCCTCTGCGACCAAGCACCGAGTTCACCCATAGGCCAAAGCCTGCAAGGTTGGTGGTGATGGTTGGAATATGGAACGCTGCGCTCTCAAGCGGAGTGTAACCCCAAGGCTCATAGTATGATGGATAGATGCTCAGGTCGTTACCGATGAGAACATCGTAATAGTCTTTATTGAAAATGCCGTCGTTGCCTTTGAGGTAGCAGGGGACGTAGATAACCTTCACGCGATTTTTGCCGTGACGATTGTCTATCTGCAAGCTGCGTATGCCACAAGCGATAGCATCCTCGTAGAAATTATGCAGGTTGTGGGTGAGATAAGGGTTGGGCAGCGGAGTATCCCAAGCATCTTTATCACTTGCGAGACGCTTTACCAAGTCCTCACGTGCGTCGCCCGACCAAGCGGGAACATCAATGAACGCAACAACATCGCGCTCAAGCTCGCTGCAAGCATTCAAACGAGCCATTGACTCCAAGAACATATCAATTCCTTTGTTGCGCATCTCCATACGACCACCGATACCTATTATAATAGCATCGTCGGAAACAGTATCGCCGGTAAGTGCTGCTGCTACACGCAGACGTGCCTTGCGCGCTGCTTTTCTCTTGGCTGTAAAATCCTTACCAACGGGAACAAAATCCTTCTCAAAGCCATTCTCAAGTATCACGTCGCACTCGCGACCAACGAGTTGTTTGCACTCGCGTGCTGTAATCTCGCTCACTGTGGTGAAGCAATCCACGTTTAACGCACTGTTCTTTTCAACAGACTGCTTTGACTGCACATTAAGCTCCTCGGCCATCTGATCGCCATTGTAGCCATCGAAATAGTCATAGAGAGGCTTGCCGTTTGAAGCAATAGAGCGTCCTATGCTTGTTGCGTGGGTTGTAAAGATTGTTCCCACTGCCGGCAAATTCTTCTTCAAATACAATGCAGCACCACCACTCTGCCACTCGTGAGCCTGAACAACCACATTGCTGCCAGCCTTTATATTGTTGTTATAAAAACTCTCAATTACTTTACCTACTGCGTAACCGAATATCATTGAATCGTCGTAGTCGCCGTATCCGTGCAGTGAATCGACGCCAAAATCGTTCCACAGCTGGCCATAGATGGCATCCTTATCGTCCATATAGCCGGTATAGTCGACAAGAACAACCTTGGGACGACCGGGTATTTCCCAGTAACCGCAACGCACTGTAAGTTTATCACTATTTATCTTTTTGCGCCAAGCATTCCACAGGCGTTTATCCTCGGTGAAAAGTGGATTTTCCTTCTCTTTCCACAAATCGGGACCTATGTATATTGCATTCAGCCCCTCAATTTCAGAAATGGTGCGTGCCTTTGTTGATACCACTGTATATATGCCACCCACCTTGTTGCAAACCTCCCAGCTAATCTCAAAAAGATAATCGGGAAGCAATAAATCTTTCTTCATCTCAAATAAATAATTCTCAAAAATTATAAGGTATTCAGAAATCTCTTTTTACTATTCAAATACCTTATTATAAATAACAATTGGAGAGAAAGTACCCCTTCCCTCAAAATGAACCGCAAAATTACAAAATTATTTTTGAAAAAGCAAAAAATTAAAAAAACTTAAAAAGGCAAAAAATGAACAAAAAGCAACAAAGGGTTAGCAAAAGCAGATTTTTTAGGGCACAAATTCTTAAAAAGAGAAAAAAACGTGGCAGAGTGATGATATAAAACGACAGCAAAAGCTCTCCCGTGGGAGAGCTTTTGCTGTCGTTTATGCAACTCTTGTATTATACCAAGAATGTTGCAACAAGCGCTAGGATGGCATAGAACTCGGGAAGCGCAGCGTAAATCATTGTATTTGTCTGCACATCGTGGCCCTGTGACATTGCAACGATACCGTTAGCACAAACCTGTCCCTGACGGATTGCGGAGAAGAGGCATACGATACCAACACCAAGGCCTACACCAAACCACAACATACCAGTCTCGGCTGTAACTTTACCAAAGTGAAGCAATAGTGCCAAGAAACCGTAAAGTCCCTGTGTAGCGGGAAGAGCCGACAAAATCATATAACCAGATGATTTTGAGCTATCCTTCTTCAATGCACCAACAGCTGCATTACCAGCGATTGTTGTACCGATACTACTACCAATACCTGCGAGTCCCAACATAAGACCCATTCCCAAATAACCTAATAAAAGTTCCATAATGTTTAATTTTTAATATTTATAATTTTTTATTTTTACTTAATTAAAATATCCCCACCAGTAGAGAAAGATATTTTCGGGCAAAGCCCTTGGTTACACATCTCAAATGCGTTCATTTTTCCACATTCGAGGGCGCAGCATTTATTCGTTTTTAAATGGTTTATACTCCTCGCCTTTACCCTCGTAGCCGGCATTTTTAAAGTACTCAACAAAGGTCAGACGCAACGGGTGTACAAAGGCACTGAGGCAAGACATCGCAATGTTAAGCGTATGCCCCACAAGGATTATAAGACCAAAGCCTATCCAGCCGAACACAGCACCAATACCCTCTTGCCCCTCGACAACCATCATTGCAAGGCTGTTGAAAGTAGCTCCAAGCATACCGCCGGCAAGACCAAGAGCAAAAAGACGAATATAGGATAGTATATCGCCCAACAATCCCGATGCCATATTATAGGTATCCCATAAACCGGCACCAATATTCACCAGTACATTGCGACGGAGGTTGTTGAGGATGTAGATGCCCAACGCTCCCAAGCCACCAATTGCAATGAACGCCCATTTTGATACCTCGGCAGGGATTACACTCAAGAACGAGAGTGCACCAACAATAACGCCACCAACGACAACCAGCCACCAGCCCCAAGCGCTCAACGACTCCTTGAAGCCAAAGAACACAGTGCTGTTTATAGCCTTCACTGTCATTGCTATTGAAATGTGCACCACACCGATACCAAGAGCGAGAATCATCTGTTTATCGTATGTCGCACCCATTATCTCCACATTACCAGCAATGATGAAGTCGCGAATATTCTGCGGAATACCGGTAAACTCCAACAGGCTCATTCCAAAGAATGTACCAAGCAAAGCACCCATCACTGTGGTGAAGATACCCAGCGTAATCACAAGGTTCATCATTCCGGCGAGGTTCTTGCCAAGTTTGTTTTTCAGCAGAAAACCGAGGAGCACCATCAGCAGGCCGTAACCGGCATCGCCCATACAGAATGCAAAGAACAGCGAGAAGAACGGCGCAACAATTGGCGTCGGGTCAAAATCGGTTCTGCTTGGCATACCATACATTTTAGTGAGCACCTCATACATTCGGGTGAACGCATTATTTTTGAGCTTAACGGGGACATTGTCACCACGACGAGCCGCACGCAATTCATAGAAAGCACCGCTATTGTCGAGCATTGCCTTGAGAGTTGCAACCGATTCTTCGGGAGCCCAGCCCTCTAGCAACACAAGCTTATCGCCCGACACTCGCTCGCCACCGAGCATAACCTTGGTAAATTCAATATCGCGTTTCTGCAACTCCTGCGCAGACTTCAGAGTGTTCAAACTTTGCTTTGCAATCGCAGATAATTCCTTTTCAAATTCCTCGATGCGTGCATTGACTGCCAAGAGTTCTGCCTCCAAAGCTGCAAGCGACGCTGTCGGCAGTTTTGCAGGCTCGGCATCAATCTCAAAGGTTGTTCCCTGCGGAGTGAGTGTTACAAAATATTTGCGCGACTGCTTTTCGGCAACAAGAATTGCGTTATAATCACTCTCCCACTCGCTTTGATAGCTCTTAGCCGATGCTACAAAGAATTTCAGTTCGTAACCGGCCTCGGCCAATTTTTCAATGTTTGAGTAATTAAAATCGCCCCAAGGCTGCAAGCTTGCAATATCTTTATCAAGAACTTGCTGCAGTGTCTTGTGCTGTTCAATATCGGCAACAAGAGCTTCGACCTGTTCAATCACCGACAAAGCCATCGAGGTGTCACCGGCAGGCAAAAATTCCTCGTGAGCATAATTCTCGAGACGTTTAATAACACGAGCATAGCGGTTGGCAACTGCCATCTTTTGCTCAATCTCGGGATTTTCTATGCTACCGCTCTCACGCTCCTGAATGTGAACAACACCCACCTCGCGCAATTTCTCAAGAAAGGCGGCATACTCCTTGTGATATACAAGCAGTGCGAGTTTTTTCATCTTAGTTATCATACTGCTACCTCCTCTCTTTTCTCCAACAAGGACTTCAAAATCTTTTGCGAAGACTTTGACAAATTCTCCTCATCTTCCATAAATCGTTTAATCTTTCTTATGGCATCCTGATAGCCCGGTATCTGCACCTTTTCAAAGAGGTTCACCTTTTGGGTGGTCTTTTTGCGTGCAGTTTCAAGCAACACCAGTTTGCGGTTCAGCAATTCGCGGCGTATTGCCGTCATTGCCATATCCTTGAGCAGCTCAATACCATCGGCAAACCATTTAGGTGAGCTAAAGAGGCTGTAGCGACCAATGACAAAGCTGGCATTCTCTAACACCGGCACCTTGACACCTGCCACTTTTTGCTGCCCAATCAACAGTTCGCCTGTGCGCACAAGCGAAGGGTCGAACTCATTCCACAGCGCAAAGAGCGCGCGATATTGTTCGAGCTGAGCAGCATACTCCTCGTCGTGCAACTGCATCTCTGCCTTGCACTTTTTCACCTCGATGCGCAGAGCACTCTCCTTGTTTTTAATAATAGGAAGTGTCCTGACACGCATCTTCAGTTGCTTTTCGAGTTGCTGAAGTGATGTTTTATTATATTGAAATGCTATCATTTCCTATTTTCTTATTTTTTCCAATATGTATCGACAAATTCCTGACGGATATTCACCTCCTCGGGCTTGAAGTAACGCGAGAACAAGCCCCAAGTAACGTCAAGCATTTCGGTTGTATTAAGATTTACGTCAATTGCCAAAAGTTTGTCGGAATACTCCTTCGCAAACGAAAGTGTTCGTTTGTCGTAGTCGGTAAGATCGAAGCCATTCTCCATCTTTGTCTTTGCATTCGCAGCATCGGCATAAAGACGAACGGCAGCATTCATCACCTGTGGGTGGTCCTTACGTGTCTTTTTACCCGCTACAAGCTGTTTCAAACGAGAGAGTGAACGGAAAGGATCGACAACAACCTTACCAATATCACTATCGCGACGCAGGAAGAGCTGTCCTTCGGTGATGTAACCGGTGTTGTCGGGCACAGCGTGTGTAATATCGCCACCAGAAAGGGTTGTCACTGCAATAATGGTTATTGAACCACCAGCGGGGAACTGAACAGCCTTCTCGTAAATTTTAGCCAAATCGGAATAGAGCGAACCGGGCATTGAGTCCTTTGAAGGAATCTGGTCCATACGGTTCGATACGATTGAAAGAGCATCGGCATACATTGTCATATCGGTGAGCAACACCAACACCTTTTGGTTCTTTTCAACCGCAAAGTATTCGGCTGCAGTCAATGCCATATCGGGGATAAGCAGACGCTCAACGGCCGGGTCCTCGGTTGTGTTCATAAACGAGATAATGCGGTCGAGAGCTCCGGCATTTGTAAAGAGGTTTTTGAAGTATAGGTAGTCGTCGTTTGTCATACCCATACCACCAAGAATAATCTTGTCGGTCTCGGCGCGCATCGCCACGTTCGCCATCACTTGATTATATGGCTGGTCGGGGTCGGCAAAGAACGGAATTTTCTGACCTGTCACAAGAGTATTGTTAAGATCGATACCGGCAATACCGGTTGCAATAAGTTCCGATGGCTGCTTGCGACGAACAGGGTTCACCGATGGACCACCAATCTCTACCTCCTTGCCCTCAACAGCCGGACCGCCATCGATTGGGTCGCCGTAGGCATTAAAGAAACGGCCGGTGAGTTCATCACTTACCTTTAGCGATGGAGCTTTGCCAAGGAATACGACCTCGGCATCGGTGGGGATGCCACCCGTACCCTCAAACACCTGAAGGGTTACCTCGTCGCCCATAATCTTAACGACTTGAGCCAGCTTGCCGTTAACTGTTGCAAGCTCGTCGTAACCAACGCCTGTTGCGTTGAGCGAACAGGTTGCCTTGGTTATAGAATTGATTTTTGTATATATCTTTTTAAATGCTTCTGTAGCCATAGTTCTAAATATTAATGGTTAAGCTTGCTTTGTCTCAAGGAGCTGCATCAGCTCGGCATAGTATGCGTTATACTTGTCGCTCTTGAATTCAGAGTAGTTCATCTGCTTGCAGATGTTGATAATCTTCTTGAAGAAATCGGTTACCTGCTGGAAGTTATCAAAATCATACTCGGCACGGCAAATATTTGTAACGATGCTCAACAGTTCCTGCTGACGCTCGAGCGGAGTAACGGCGTCAATCTCGTCGAATGCATCTTGCTGCAGGACAACAAAGTCAATGAGTTCCGACTTCCAGAATGTTACGTGGTAGTCTACGGGTACGCCATCGTCACCAAGAATATTTATCTGCTCGGCAATCTCTTTACCACGCTGCAAGCGTGTCTTTGCCTCGTTCACCATTGGCAACCAGCCGTCGCCGATGCGGCCTGTGATAAACTCTTCAAACTCGGGGTATTCGATATATTTAGAATAGGAGTCGATTGGGTTCACCGCCGGATAGCGTTTTTTGTCGGCACGCTCCTGCTCAAGAGCATAGAAACAACGCGCAACCTTCTTGGTATTCTCGGTAACAGGCTCCTTGAGGTTACCGCCGGCCGGTGACACTGTTCCGATGAAGGTGATTGAGCCGGCCTCGCCGTTGTTCAGATAGACGTAACCCGCGCGGCTGTAGAAGTTTGCAATGATTGATGAAATATCCATTGGGAAGGCATCGGGGCCGGGAAGTTCCTCCATACGGTTCGACATCTCACGGAGTGCCTGTGCCCAACGTGATGTTGAATCGGCCATCAACAGAACGCGCAATCCCATTGCACGATAGTACTCGGCGATTGTCATCGCTGTGTAAACTGATGCCTCACGTGCTGCAACGGGCATATTCGAGGTGTTTGCGATGATGATAGTACGCTCCATCAGTTTGCGGCCGGTGTGCGGGTCGATAAGCTCGGGGAATTCGGTAAAGATTTCCACAACCTCGTTTGCACGCTCACCACAAGCTGCAATGATAACGATATCTGCCTCGGCCTGCTTTGAGATAGCGTGCTGAAGCACTGTTTTTCCTGTACCAAAAGGACCGGGAATAAAGCCTGTACCTCCCTCGACAATGGGGTTAAGAGTGTCGATTGTGCGCACACCGGTCTCGAGCAATTTGAATGGACGGGGTTTCTCCTTGTAGTCGCTCATAGCAACACGCACAGGCCATTTTTGAATCATATTGAGCTCTTTCTCTTCGCCATCGGCATTGACAATAACTGCAATGGTGTCGGTGATTTTGTATTCTCCCTCGGCTGCAATAGACTTCACTGTCCATTTGCCCTCAATGCCGAAAGGTGCCATAATCTTCAACTGCTGGTGATTCTCCTCGACCTTGCCGAGCCAACCTGCAGCCTCTACAACGTCGCCGGCATTTACAATGGGCTCGAAGTGCCATACTTTCTCCTCATCGAGAGGGTTGGTATAGTCACCACGTTTCAAGAACACTCCCTCCATCTTATCGAGGTCGTTCTGCAAACCATCGTAGTTCTTTGACAACATACCCGGCGCGAGTGACACCTCGAGCATATGCCCGGTAAACTCAGCCTCTTCACCAATTTTCAAACGGCGTGTGCTCTCAAAAACCTGAACATACACCTTGGCGCCATTAATTTTGATGACCTCTGCCATCAAGCTGTCGCCACCGGTCTTTATATAACAAATTTCGTTCTGTGCCACAGGGCCATCAACAGCCAAGAGCACCATATTTGCTATAACTCCGGTTACTTTTCCTTTTGTAGCCATATTTATATTTTATTTATTTTTCTTAAATGTCAAATGTGTGACTATCCATTCCCGATTTCAGTTCTGCAATCATCTCGTTGTAACGTCTCATACCCTCATCGGCATCAAGAGCATCCCAACGCTCCACGATGAGGAGCTTTTGCAAAAAGACAAACAGACGTTCAACGGTAAAGTAGTTGAACACTGAGTTGTCGTCGAGCCAACGCCAGCGCAACTCATCGAGCTGACGCTCGCGCTCCTGAAGTTTGTTATTCTCGCTCAAACGTTGCACTGCCTCAAAGTAGTCGAACGCCCCCGAAAGTTCAAAGTCACGCGCGGCAGAGGTGCGCAAAGTAACGGCAATCTCATCGTCGCCAATAACAACGTCGGCAATGCTCATCTTATATTTGCGGGCAGTGAAAGCAACAAGAATGTTGTTTACATTGCGGTTGAAAGCGAACCATTGGGCAACGAAGCGGTTTGATGACTTTGTTGCATAATCATAATAATATGTGCTCAGTACATCGTTCCAGATAATATTCTCGTTGCTTTCGTTGGCAATGTAGTAATCGAAGAAGCGATAGAGATATGACGGCACGCCTTTCTTTGGACTGTCGCCATCCTTTGCCGAGGATATTATATCCAGCAGCTCCTCCTTGCTGTAGCAGCCCACCTGCTCAATCACAGCCTCCTCGCCATTCTTTAGAATATTGAGAATATTTGCATTATCAAGCGACAGGAACAGAAGGTCTATACATTTTGCATCGCGGGCAGAGAGCGCCGGATAGAGTTCGTCTCTAAAACGCTCAACCGTAAATGCCACCTTGCTGCCGTCAAAAGCAACATCGGGCAAGCCCGCTACCTGACAATAGTAGTTAGCCATTATTAGAGTTGTTTAAGAGAATAGAAGTTCTACCATCTGAGGACGAAGGAAAGACTTGAAGAAAGCCTCAAATTCACCCTCACCGAAATTAACCTTGTATGAGCCATCGGCGGGAGCAATGGAGAACAATGTTTTCAAGCCATTGACCTGCTTAATCTCAACGCCCTTATCGAGCAGCGCCTTTGCATTCTTTGCAAAATATGCCTTTAAAGCATCAGCCTCGGCTGTTGATATCACCAAAGCCTCGTCTGAGTTCCAACGCTCGGCAATCTTGACGAGCATAGCTTTCACAGAGTCACCTGTGAGCGCCTCTTTTACGGCAGCCTTTACAATGCTATCGGTTACAACTGTTGCCACCTCTGATTTCAAAGCACCTACGGCCTGCGCGCCATAAAGTTTAATCTCGGAGCGAGTATTGACATCAAGTTCCTCGGCTTTCTTCTTGGCTGCTGCCAAAATAGCCTCGGCCTCGGCCTGAGCGTTCTTTACAATCGCAGCAGCATTCTCCTTTGCCTCACAGACAAGGCGGTCAGCCTCGACTTTTCCTTTTTCCACGCCCTCGGCATAGATTTTCTCGGTCAATTCCTGAATTTTATTTTCCATATATATAAAGGTTTTTGTTTATAATCTTCACTGCAAAATTAGCGATTGAAACTGGATTTATTTTTCCATTTTCAAGGCAAAATACAACATTTTACAAAAATAGTATTTTGTATTTAATATTCATATTATTTTATTAAAATATTTTAAGAAAAAAGAACTGTATAAATAGCTGTTTTATTGTTTTGGGACATCACGTCGACGCCGAATAACAGAGCAAACAAGAACCTCGCCACTCACCGAAAAAGGGTTCATTTATATATGTGTAACAAAAAACGAACGAAGCACGATTGCAATAAACAGCATCTGCGAGCAAGATAATCTTGCTCGCAGATGCTGTTTTATTATTCTTATAAGAAGTTACTTTACAAGAACCTTTTTACCATCGAGTATGTAAATACCTTTTGTCGGGTTCTCTACCGCGCGACCTTGTAAGTCGTAGTAGATATTGCCACACTCTTCAAACACATCATCAATGCCGGTTATTATTCCAAGTGCTTCTGTGGGGTCAAAGGTGTCTACAGGTACGATTAGACAAGAGTTTCCGCCGTCGGGGGTGCTCCACCAATCTATTATCATCTGTTTGCTGCCACCGACGTTGATGTAGTGGTCGCTGTCGAAACAGAAGAGGAATGTGTTTTCATAAGCTCCGGACAGAATACTTACTGCATCTACTGGTGCTGTGCCAAGCGAACCATCTTTGTTGACGAACTTTTTCTCGGCGGCGTGATAGAGGTAGTATGTTTCACCACCATCGTTGCTCAAGATTGCGAAATGCTGACGACTGTCTGTCTCTGCGGCTTCAATGCCTAGGTCGTTGTTCGATTTG
>JAZRMQ010000011.1:0-4004 GCA_045647745.1 Bacteroidaceae bacterium
AAAAGAAAAGACAAAATATATGAAAAAGAGTTATGTATCACCTCTTGCAACAGAGGTAAATGTTGCAGCAGAGACAATGCTTGCAGCGTCTTTGCAGATAGATGGTAACAAGACAATCAACACCTCAAACGGCGGCCAGCTCGGTGGCGGGCACCGCGGTGAATGGGGTAATTTGTGGAACTAATCCACAAATTACCCTATCAAGGGCGCTTGCAGCAATAGTCGCAGGAAGCAGGACTCTCCCGCTTTTTAAAGAGGGAGTACCCGAAGGGGGGGAGTTCTTGTGGTGCCCTGCGGGTTGC
The DNA here is from genome assembly GCA_045647745.1 of Bacteroidaceae bacterium. GTDB lineage: Bacteria > Bacteroidota > Bacteroidia > Bacteroidales > Bacteroidaceae > HGM04593. The sequence continues at coordinate 303 of JAZRMQ010000011.1, forward strand.
AAAAAGATAAAAATGATAAAAAGATTATAGTGAATTTTAATCATTATATTAGTTTATTTAGGTTCACAGGCTGTGTCGTGAGACACGGCCTTATGTGCTTGTAAATAATAATCAAAGAATTACTAACCTTAATATTAATTTTTATGAAAAAACTGTTCTCCTTTTTGTTGGCGACGTTGTGTCTCTCGACACAGGTCTATGCCGAAAAGGTGACTGCTTCGCAAACATTGCCGCAAAATGGCAAGCCGGAGCACGTCTACAAAGTGGTGAGTGGCAATAATGTCTATCTCGGTCCCGAGACAGCGCCTGCCACCGACGAGATTGGTCTTTTTGCATTCTACGCTGTAGATGGTCAGAGCAATGCTTTTCACATCTATAGCCACAGCGCAAAAAAGTGGTTAACCTATGACAGAGCTGCGAGCTATTCAAATGGCAAGGGCTTTGTAAAACTTTCCGATGAAAAGAACAACGATACCTATTTCATCGTGAACAACTATTCGGGCGATAATTATGAATTTTCTCCCGTTACAACCTCGGGCACAAAAGATAAGTATCTTAACTGGTACCAAGGTGCTGGTGCAAATTCAGGCATAGCTCTTGGTCTTTGGCAGGATAATGGTGAAGCCGATGCTGGTAGCCGTTATTTGGTGTCGGAGGAGATTATTGTGGAGCGCACTTACACAATTACCGTTCCCGAGGGTGTTACACTCACTATCGCGGGTAAGGAGTATGCCAACGGCTCTACTATCACAGTTGAGGGTTCACTCGATAAGAGCACAGCCTCTATAACAGCACCTAATGGCAAATTTGCCGTTCTTTCGGTTGATGATGTGAACAACACCATCACTGTTAATGTGGCTACTCTGCCGGTGCTTCCCACTGTTGAGAAATATGAGAATGCTTGGGTTTATCCTAAACAGCAGGATAATGTTGGCGCAGCAAAAATCTCTGAGGAGAACGGCGTGTACGTGCTCAGCAACAAGGTGCTTGCTGCCGGCTTTATGAAGGTGGGCAACGCTCTCTACTTTGCCGGTTGCGATGCAATGAATCTTCTTGCCGGAACAGAGCCTTTTACTGTTGCTTTTGGCAGTGGTGACAATGTTCCTGCTTCGGCAATGACACTTGGTGAGGTGAAGACAGAGACTCTCACAGGCAAAGCGACAGCTATTGGTGGTGCCGAGCACTTTAACGGTGTTCAGCTTGTTGCAAACTACGAGTATACATACAAGGGTGCAAAGATTGCCATTGTTTGGCGTGCAGTATTGCGCGACGGCAGCCACTACCTGCGCACCGAGATGGAGCTCAAGGGCGTGAACGACGTTGATATGTACAACATTATTCCAATGATTTACAATGTTGATACACAGGCAGCCGGTTCAACTCCAAAGGTTGTGGGTAACACACGCGGTGCTACAATCGTAAGCAACAAGATTTTCGCAGGTCTTGAGACTCCTATGGCATACAACACCGTTGGCGGTGCTACAGGCGAAGAGGATGCTTGGGTGCTCAAAGAGACAAAGCCTGTGGTGGCTTTGACTGCAACTTCTTGGTCACAAGTTGCCGATGGACAAGTGCCTCCACGTTTGACAGAGCTTACAGCAAAGAACTATCCCAATGTTCTTGCTTACAAGGTGGAAAATATTACATTGAAGAAGGGCCAGAAAGCAGAAATAGAGGTTAAGTACACGAGCGGTGCTCACCGTTTGAATTTGTGCGGTGCCGATTTGTTGGATGCTCAGGGCAGCATTGTTACCGGTGACTATAAAACCGGTTACACAGGCTCTAGTCACGAGAATAATGTGTTTAACTTGACAGCTTCTAACGAAGGTACATATTCTATCCGTGTATTTGTCGAGAATCAGACCGAGGCGATTAATGCTACAAGCGAAATATCTATCAAAATCTACGAGGCAAAAGAGGGCACTGTTATAAACACTGCCGTTGTTGGTATTCAGGGTCGTTGGAGCCGTAACACCACACTTGCTGCCGGCGACACTTGGAAGGTCGGAGCCGTTGTGGGTCTTATCGCACAGGACGGAACACAGAATAAAGAGAATATCCGCGAGACACAGAAGCGTCGTTCGTTCCTTGCATACAGCGAGCGTGAGCGTGCTGTGCCTTGGAGAGCGTTCCCACACTATAACAGCTGGTACGAGCTGAACATTAACCGCAACAATGCGTCTCCCGGTCAGGAGCATACGAACTTTACAGCGAATGATATTCTTCGTGTAATGGATCAGTGGAAGACAAATTATTACGACAAGTATGGCGAGGGCATTGTTGCCTTTGTTATCGATGATGGTTGGGACAACTATGGTCCTTGGACATTCCACAGCGGCTTCCCTAACCAGATGCGTGATATGGCAGCCAAGGCTAAGGATATGGGTGCCGGTATCGGTGCTTGGCTGGGCCCTGTAGGTGGTTATGGCCAGAGCGGTACTTACCGTCGCCAGTATTGGAGCGGCAAGGGTGGTATGCAGTTGTCTAATCCTGCATACTATGAGGCGTTCCTCACCGCTGCCGATAATCTTGTATGCCAGCAGGACGGTGTTCCCGGTTATCAGCTTGGCAGCGACAACTATGTATTCTTTAAATTCGATGGTATCTCAGGTCAGCCGGTAGCTTATGGCCCAGATAACGGCGATACAGGTAACGAGAATGCCGAGGGTATTATCCGCCTTGAGCAGTATGTTCGTGAGAATATGCGCGAGGATATCTTCTTCAATACAACAGTAGGTACTTGGGCTTCGCCTTTCTGGTATCAGGTTTCTGATGCTACTTGGCGTCAAGAGGGTGACCACGACCGCATCGGTAACAACAGCATCAACCGCGAGAACTGGATTACCTATCGCGACCGTTTGGTTTACGACCTTTATGTAAGCAAATCACCAATGTGTCCAATCAACACTTTGATGACTCACGGATTTATCCTGACAAAGTACGGCCCTCCGGGAAATGACAGCAAGGATTATGCAACAGTTCTTCGTGAGTTGCGTTGCTCATTCATCTGTGGCTCTGGTATGGTTGAGCTTTATGCCGATTATGAGTTTATGAACAGCATCAACAATGGTAAGCTTTGGGAAGACCTTGCTGAGTGTATCGCTTGGCAAAAGAAGAATACCGATGTATTGCCCGATGCTCACTGGGTAGGTGGCAATCCTTGGAACGGTGCTTCACAGGAGGTTTACGGTTGGGCTTCTTGGAACGGTGCTAAGGCTACACTTGCTTTGCGTAACGGTGGCAATAACCAGCAGACTTATACCTTTACATTGCGTGAGGCTTTTGAAATCCCTGCAAACATCACAGGTGCTATTATCCTTAACAAGTCGTTCAAGGTGCAGGATGCTCTCAGCGGTTTGACCGAGGGTGTTGCTATCGACATCGACCAGCAATTGACAGTGACACTCCCCGGTAGCTCTGTATTTGCATTCGACGGTGTAAATGCCGACCCTGCACAGGTTCCTTTCGAGGTTGTTGACTACTCTCCAAAGAAGGCCGAGGCTGTAGAGACTATCAAGATTACTTTCAACAGCGAGGCTGCAGGTGAGTTTAACCCATATGAGATGAGCAAGTTCATGAAGTTCAAGCAGGGTAACAGCGTGGCAAGCGGTGTTTCAAACTATGTTGTCGAGGGTGCGCAGCTTACTGTTACTTTGAGTACAAAGGTGAATGCTCCCGGTGACTACACATTGGTTATCCCAG
>JAZRMQ010000012.1:0-33588 GCA_045647745.1 Bacteroidaceae bacterium
CACTATATAACAATGATATAAAAGCAATTTTCCAACAATATTTATTTATGTACAGTATTTTGGGGATATATGAATTACCTTGAATTGCCTTATTAAAAAAATCAATGTAATACGACTTAAATACTGAGTTCCACAATCTCACATCCTCACCGCTATAGCAAGAAATAATAGATGATGGTAGTGTGGGATTTGCTTCCAATTCAACATCATTGTGTTCTGCATCTATGTTGCCATACGAATATTCCGTGCCATCAATCTCATAACGAATTCTAAACTTGCCAATATCATTAATATTTGATATTTTATATAATTTGCCAAATATCAAACTGATGACCTCTAATAAATTACTCTTTCCCGAGCCATTTTCTCCAATTAACGCAATATACCCATCTTGAGCGGTAAAATCATAACTGCCAGATAGGTTCTTGTATTTTTCTATATACACAGATAGTAGTTTCATAGTTTGCAGTGTTTGGGTTTACAATCCACCCCAAATCATTGGGTTGGTAAGAAGGTTGGCGACAATATTTGAGGCGACATCTGCACCGAATTCCTTAAGTTTGGCAAGAATACCTGGGCGAGCCTTGTGTAAATCGTTGTCGGCTTCGGCTACAACTGATTTCAACTCCTTAATTTGGCGACCTGTCAAATCGTCTTTGATTGCCTCAATAAACAACTCTACAGCCAACGATTGTTCTTGACTTTGAGATTGGCTATTTGTGTTATTTATAGTAATATTTACACCTTTTCCAACTTCCTTTTTAGAAGGCTTAGTTCGCTTCTGAAGTTCTGATGCTGGAATGATAGAAAATGCCTCTATAATTGCGCCTAACCTTCTTTGCTGTTCTGGCTTCACTTCTTTTGAACTAAGAGTTTCAAACTCTTTTATGGCAGGATCATTTGAGAAATTTTGACGAATATACCGTTTGGTTTTTTCAACCCATAAATGATATGCTTCCATATTTTCATAGTCGTAATATGGAATAAAAGCCTCTCTATGGTATCGAAGAATTTTAATTCGTTCTTTATGCTCTTGAATTAATGCTTCTAGTGTTATGCCCATAGTGTAAAATCTTATTGTCGATTAAATGCTATTGCTGAATATGCATTAACATCTTTATTATTTGCCAATAATTCCGTTCTAAGATTGTTAAATATCGTATACTTTTCAATCAACGGCTTAAATTTTTCTCGTCCATTTGTTGTTAAACAGTTGTAGAAAAGCATAACCAATTCATAATCAGATAGTTGGCTTCTAATGATACAAGTATAGTCATACCGTTCATCTTCTGTAATCAAATCACTCGTATCTACATATTTGTATATGCGATACAAATGCCTAAAGCAATGGTCAAACCGTGTTGTAGCTTTTATGTTGGAATAAACTTGAGGACCAAAGCTTCTCAATATGTTACATACACCATCTGCAAATCGCCGTCCTTGATAATCTATAATTGCTCGCCTATACATACCTTCAAATATATCTCTACCATGGAGTTTACTTTTTGGACTCATTCCATAAAATTGTTCTGGAGGGGTATTAGGTGGACAGACGTTCGGGTTTACATAATACTCATATGATAAATTGGCAACAATCTCTTGTTGCAACGATAGCATATTGAAGAATGTATTCTCGAAGCGCTGGCGTTTGAGAGTTTTGTTTTGCTCTTGAAATTCAAGTTTTTGTGCATTCAATTCATTGCGAGTTTCCTTCAACTCTTCTCGTTGTAATTTCAGTTCCTCTTTTTGATAGAGTAAAGTTACAATCAATCCAGCAAATGCTAAACCAGAGAATAGAGCATTCACAGCACCGAACTTATCGCCAAAAGTTCCCTGATTCGTAGGACTATCAATATATTTGTCGATAAGTATCCAAGATAGTCCCCACAAGGCAATGACTCCTACGATGGCGATTATAATCCAAATCCACAATTGAGATTTAGTTTCTTCATTATTATGTTTATCATTACACATATTTACTCAAAAATTTGGGTTTCGAAGTTTTTTAATGCATCAGTTCGTTTCTGCAATGCACTGTTTCTTAACTCTTTGATTTCGCCTGTAATCTTGTCTATTTGATCTGCAAGGTTCTTTTGAACATCCAAAGGCGGAATAGGAATTTGAATATTCATAAATACCTCCTCAGTTATACGAGGCATTCTCGCACCGCTTGTCAAATCCGAAATTTGTTCTTGAACTATATCTGAGCCCAAAACAACTTCAAAGAAGCGAGTATTTATACTACCCTTAATTCTAAAAACAAACAATTCAGACGAACAAACAATGTTATCCCAGTTAGTGTTGTTATACCAATATTTATTCAGGTATGGGCGTAGTTTGCCGTATATAAAATATCCATTGGGAATAGTGACAGTCTGGCTTTTGATTTGCGAACCCTTAACAATTGGAGTATCTATCAATTGTCCTGTTGCTTTCTCTATGTGCTCCATTCCGATATAATGGAAATCTCGTTTAGGAGTCTTGTATGTCTCCATTCTCAAAGATTTTCCATCGAAGCCTTTCATAAAGTGTTCAATGCAATTTTCAAATCTAAGAGATTTGTATTTCGCAGTATATTTAGCAGTGTTCTGTAAATATGCAATATCCCATCTATCTAACGCTGAAAATGCGACGGTAGAGAGTCCTTTTAATACATTATCCTTAGATATTTTAACCCCTAATTCAGCAAATAACAACGAATTAATATTGCGATGTTTATTGTTCGCTAATAATTCCGCATCGGCAGCAATTGCTAGTTGCTTATTGTACTCCTCCACCAACTTATTCTGCTCTTCTAATGATGGAACAGGAACTTTGATATTGAGGAATTGAACCTCGTCAACTCGCTGGCGATTGGTTGTTCCACTACTGCAACTTTGACAAAATGCGATAAACTGTTTAGTTGTACACACAAGCACAAAGTATTGAGGATTAACCTTTGTGGTATCAATATCGTAAGGCAAAAAGTCCTGCGTAACAACAGCTCCATCCAACTCAGCTGGGATAATACCCATTGCGCCATTACGAGCATCAATTTTGGAGAGGATAAACTGCCCTTCGGACACCAAGAATTGTTTCTTTGTGCCGATATTTTCCCCCATCACTTCATCGCGAGGCACAACACCGCCATTACGAACTTTGATGGTTACACGCTTATATTTCACACCATCTTGTATCGTTACAGCCGTTTTATTGCGTTTCAGAAACTCTCCGATACGCATCATTGGGTATGCCTTGCTGAATGCTATTTTTGAGTCATTCAGATATTGCACACTCCAATTGAACAATCCGCTAAATGGGACTGTCGAAATATATTTCATCACATTTAGCATATCTCCTCCCATTCGCAGTTATTCAACTTCTTATAGAGATGGTTGCCCTCAACCTTATATTCATAGCGTTTTGCAGTCGCCTCCCATAGTTTATGTTCCTTACGATAAGGTGCATACTCTTTGAGCAACTCTTCCAATTCATTCTCGCACTCGGCACCGGTAGTAGTGATACCTGCCTTCTGTACCTGAGCGATAGGAATCTGGTAGTCGAAAAGTTGTTTAACTATTGGCTTAACCTCCTCGGCAATCTTTGCTTCGAGGGCTTTCAACTCTGTTTTCTTAGTCTTCACCTCGGCACGAGGATTCTTCTTATCCTCAATAAATGCTTTCAGTTCGGCAAACTGCTCAGCGTATTTAGTAGCTACCTGTTCATAGGCAGTAGTTTTTGCCTGCTCATATTGAGCAACCTCCTCCGTTGTAAACTTTTTGAAGAACATCAAACTTGGTTTAACAGTTGCTCCCGAAGCCATAAAGACATCTTGCGGGATAGAGGTAATCAAAATAATCTTTGCCATTCCCTCGAAGAGTTCGCGCACGCTTTGGAGTTGAGTATTATTCAACACGCCCTCAGGCAATACTATACCCAAACGACCACCCGGTTTCAGCAATCGCAAGCAACGCTCAATAAATAAGACTTCTGTTAGGCCGCTCAGCTTACCAGAGTCGTAGAGACTGAGGACAGATTCACCAATATTGCCATTGACTTGTTCCAAAGCCTTAGTGTACTCCTCGCCATAACGCTTAGTGTAGTGTTTGATTTTTGCCTCGTCTGTAAACTTGTCAGCCTCGGTAATCTTCAAACTCTTTTCAACACGTGAGCCAAAAGGAGGGTTGGTCAAAATCACATCGAAGCGATTCTCGAAGATGCCATTAACATTGAGCAAACCATCGTGATGGTGCACGCCGCCGTGACCATCGCCGTGCATAATCATATTCATTTTGGCGGTACGAGCCATACGAGGATTGGCATCTGTGCCGAAGATGCAATCACTCGACAGATGTTGCAAACGGCTATCAGTGTGAACAGTGTCGAGTTCTTGATTGAGAATGGTGAAATATTCATCGACACGCTCGTCAATCTCGGCCTTTTTCTTGTCACTCAAAGAATCATATTTTGCATCAAAAAGCTGTGTCTTAATCTGTTCCTTTGCTTTCTGGATATCATTCTCAATCTTTTCACGCACATACTCAAATGCTTTGATCAAGAATCCACCACTACCGCAGCATGGGTCGCAGATAATCTCACCCTCTTCTGGATCGAGAAGTGTCACCATAAAATCCACAATGGTACGAGGCGTGAAGAATTGGCCCAACTCGCCACGGAAAGTCTTACCCAAGAATTTCTCGAAAGCAATACCCTTAACATCGTCAGCGGTGCGAGAGAGATTATAAACTTCCAACTCCTTTACAATAGCCTCGAAGCTTGCCTCCTTGATTTTGATCGTATCATTAGGCTCGAAGAGATCATCTTTTACATAATCCTCCTTTGTGCGCTCAAATAACTGCTGATAGAAAGGCAAACTCTGTTTCGATTTTGTCTTGTCGTAAGCTTCACGCAACTTCTTAAACTCCTCTTCGGAGAATATCTGTGTACCTGTATTGTCTCGCTCATAGCGAATCTTGATAAACAAAACCTTGCTTATCTCGTCAAATGCAGCCTCTGGAGAAAGTTTGTCGTTATTACGGATAATATTGTGGCACTTAAAAAGTAGTTTACTAAACTCATCACGAGTAAATGCCTTGGTTTGGCTTAGCAACTCTTTCATCTTTTTAGCATTAGCAAGTTCCTCTGCTTTGGGAATATCCACAATTTCCTCCAAGCGTTTAGGCAACTTGCCTTTGTTCACCTTGAAGACTCGAGTTTCCTTGAGATTGGTTGTTACAAAGAAATCTGCACCAGCCCAAGCTGCATAGTTATAGCCCTGAAAATAATCCTCCTCGCGAATGGTAATATGTTCAGCCTTGCACTCAACAATGATTGTCGCAGCATCCTCGTTGCTCTTAGCTGAGGCTGACTTCCACACCACAATATCTGCTCGCGCTTTACCCTGACCACGGTGAGAATTATTTACTTGTAACTCCTGATCCATTTGCGACAAGTCATAGCCATAGTGATTTACCAAGCGACAAATATACTCTTGGCGCACACGCTCCTCTGGTGTCAAAACAAGTTCTTTGTTTTTGAGAGGTGCAAATATTTTATTGTTCTTAATTTGAAGTTCCATTATTTATAGTCTTTATGACATAAGATAATCTTAATTTATCAACTCCTTTGTATCAACATTGAGAGTCTTTGCAATTTGCGACAGCATCTCCAACGATGGCTGCATCTTGTTTGAACACCATTTGGAAACAGTTGAGGGGTCTTTACCAAGCTGCTCGGCAAGCCATTTGCCGGTTTTCTTTTGTTCAACCAATACTACTTTTAGTCTATTTAAGTCTTTCATTATTTACACATTTTATTGGCGTATACCGCAAATTTAATGCAAACTGAGGCAAGAACAAAATAAATCGATCTATTTTTTATTTTTCACTTCGCCAACTTGAAGGCAAAATTCTCAATCGTGAAAGCGATATTGAGCGAGTATTGCAAAAATAGTGCAAGAGGGTTAAACTTAAGCTCGCTTATGAGTTTTCCCACGAGCGTAGCCTGTTTTCGCGATTTACCGTAAAGTTGCTATCGAGACAAGTTTTAGTTTTATACCCGATAAGGTATAATATGGGCTAAGTACTTGCAAATTACACCCGATAGGGTATAATATAAGTATCAAAATGTAGTCAAAATGTTGCCAAATTTAGGATTTAAGGCAAAAGAAAAACTCCCAAATCGTTGTTTTAGAACGTTTTGGGAGTTTCTTGCAAGTGGTGCCACCAGGAATCGAACCGGGGACACAAGGATTTTCAGTCCTTTGCTCTACCAACTGAGCTATGGCACCGTTGTTTTGCGAGTGCAAAGGTATGATAAGTTTTTTATTTGTGCAAATATTTTGATAAAAATCTTCAAAAATTTTTCAGTTATGTTTTTTTACTATATCTTTGTGGTGTTGGTTTATACCTGCAATCAGAGATTCGTGACGGAATGTAGCGCAGTTGGTAGCGCACTACGTTCGGGACGTAGGGGTCGGGCGTTCGAGTCGCCTCATTCCGACACAGGGCGACAATGAGTAAAATCATCTGTCGCATTTTGTTTTTTTAATGCAGGGGCGTGTGGTTCAATGGTGAGGAGAGGCTTTATCTGCACAAGATTGAAAAGAACGGCAAAGTCGTATTTGAGGAGATACCGAATATTCCAAAATACAAACAGAGGATAGAGGAAATTGGCGATAAGATAAAAACCATTATCGAAAGAAAGTGGCAGGCTGTTAAGGATATTGATTTATTGAAGGAGGAATTGGGTGATTTTAACACCTAAATGTAATGGCCTGTGGCTTTTCTCCTGCCACACAAAGTGGTAATTGATTTTAAAACAAAAAGATTATTAAAAAATAAATAATGGAAAAAGGAAAGCATAGTTTTAAGGCGTGGCTTTTGGCTACACGTCCTTGGTCTTTTCCGGCATCGGCAATGCCGGTGTTGGTGACACTTGCCTATCTTAATTGGGTGGGTTGCAAAATTGATTGGCTTGCTGGTGTGTGGGCTTTGGTAAATATTGTTATTTTTCACGCAGCCGGAAACACTTGGAGCGACTATTTCGACTACAAGAAAGGTGTCGACCGTGAAGATGCCATTGGTGGAATGTCTATTGTGAGCGGTGAGTTTAAGGCTTCCGAAATTAAGGCACTTGCTTGGGCTCTCTTGTCTGTTGCCGTTGTTGCCGGCTTGGGGCTGATGTTGCTTGTCGGGCTGCCTGTGCTCTATTTTGGTCTTGCCGGCTGTGCACTCATTCTGCTCTATCCTTGGCTGAAATATCACGCATTGGGCGATTTGGATATTTTCCTCACCTATTCGGTGTTGCCGATATTGGGAACCTCTTTTGTGGCGACCGGCGCGTTATGCAGCAATGTGTTGTGGTTGATGCTCCCCATTGGCCTGATAACAGTTGGAATATTGCACATTAACAATGCTCGTGATATTGAGCAGGATAGCCGTGCCGGCATAAAAACCTTTGCAATGCTCATAGGCAAACAAGCGTCGGTGTATGTTTATATTGCCGAGTTGTTGTTGCCATTCATCTGTATTCTGGTTGCGGCTATTTGTGGCGCAATGCCGTGGTGGTCATTGGTTGTTGTTATTGCGTTGAAGCCAGCCATTGATAATTGCCGTGCAATGCTGAAACTCCCAACCGAGGGAATGAAGGCTGTTGTTGGCGTGGATGAAAAGACTGCTCAGTTGCAGTTGATGTTTAGCTTGCTATTGTCAATATCATTCTTTTTAACAGCAATGCTATGATGCGTCGTGTCACCTTTACAATAGTGCTTGCTGCGGTGCTGTGGACAATTATGTTCAGTCCTTGGACCGCACCACACGTTAATTTCTGGTGGATGATGACAGGCTCGGCTTGCGCACTCTCACTCTGCGCAACGATTTTTGCTCCGGGGTGGTGGAAGAGGGTTCACTTTACCCCTGCCAACATCCTTTGGGGTATTCTCATTGCCGTTGCTCTTTGGGGCGTCTTTTGGATTGGTGACAAACTCTCGCAGCTGATGTTTGATTTTGCTCGTCCGCAGGTAGACACCATTTATGGAATGAAAGATGGGCAGTCGCAGTGGTTGCTCACAGCGTTGATGCTCTTCCTCATAGGCCCTGCCGAGGAGATTTTTTGGCGTGGATTCGTTCAGGAGAGTCTGTCGAAAAAATGGAACGCAAACGTAGGTTTTGTGGTCACAACCCTCGTTTATGCATTGGTGCACGCAGGGTCGTTGAACTTTATGCTTACAATGGCGGCTCTTGTTGCCGGTGCAGCGTGGGGCCTGCTCTATCGTCTTTTCCCAAAATATTTTGCGGCGATAATTATCTCGCACGCACTATGGGACGTTGCGGTGTTTATATGGTTCCCGATAATGTAAAAGTTAATTTAAAAGGAGCGCAGCTTTTTCGGGGGGCGCATCTTTTAAATCAAACGCAATGATACAAGAATAATATGGCAAAGGAAAAATCGGTTTTTTTGTGTAACGATTGTGGTTACGAGTCGCCAAAGTGGTCGGGAAAATGTCCGGCCTGTGGCGCGTGGAACAGCTTTGTGGAGAAGGTTGTGAGGAACACCCCTGCATCGCGTGTTTCGCTTGTTGCCGGCGATAAGCCTCAGGTGCGTCCGATGCTGATAGATGATGTGGCTACCGATGCTCTGCCACGCATTGATATGAGAGACGGCGAACTGAACCGTGTGCTTGGCGGTGGTCTTGTACCGGGCTCATTGGTGCTTTTGGGTGGCGAACCGGGCATTGGAAAATCGACTTTGGTGTTGCAGACAATCCTTGGAATGCCCGACCGCAAAGTGCTTTATGTGTCGGGCGAGGAGAGCGTGCAACAGATAAAGCTGCGAGCCGACCGCATTGCTCACGAGCGCGGGAACTGCCATATTGTTTGCGAAACGTCGCTTGAAACAATATTCGTGCACATAAAAAACGTGATGCCCGAGTTGCTGGTAATAGATTCGATACAGACAATGTGCAGCGAGGCCGTGGACTCCTCTCCCGGTAGTATGGCACAGGTGCGCGAATGTACAGCAATGCTGCTTAAATTTGCCAAAGAGAACAATGTGCCGGTGATACTCATTGGTCACATAACAAAAGACGGCGCTATTGCCGGTCCAAAAATCCTAGAGCATATTGTTGATGTTGTTATACAATTCGAGGGCGACCAGCACTATCTTTATCGCGTGTTACGCTCGATAAAAAATCGTTTCGGAAGCACCGCCGAGCTTGGAATATATGAGATGCGTCGCGAGGGCTTACGACAGGTGACCAACCCCTCGGAGCTGCTGCTCAGCGAGCGTCACAAAGGTATGAGCGGCGTGGCAATAGCTTCGGCAATAGAGGGCGTCAGCCCCTTTCTCATTGAGGCACAGGCCTTGGTGAGCACTGCTGCCTATGGAACTCCGCAGCGTTCGGCAACAGGCTTCGACGGCCGACGTATGAATATGCTGCTTGCGGTGCTTGAAAAGCGCGTGGGCTTTAAACTCGCGCAAAAGGATGTCTATCTTAACATTGCCGGTGGCTTGCGCGTCAACGACCCGGCGATAGACCTCTCGGTCATCAGTGCCATTCTCTCAAGCAATATGGACGTGGAGATTGAACCAACAATCTGTATGGCTGGCGAGGTGGGCCTCTCGGGCGAGATACGTCCGGTGAACCGCATTGAACAGCGCATTGCCGAGGCTGCAAAGCTTGGATTTAAGCAGATAATAGTGCCCCGTAGCAATATGAAAGGTCTTGATACCTCGCGTTTCGGCATCGAGGTGTTGCCTGTGGGAAAGGTTGAAGAGGCTTTTCGTTTAATTTTTGGATAGAAGCCCAAAGGCTCAAAGGCTTTTTTGGCTCGAGATATTAGTTTAAAATGGTATACGAATTTCAACTAAGGGTGCAACCCTATGAGGCTGCAAGCGAGCAGTCGCTGGCAAGGTATATTGCCCGCGAAAAAGGGATGGACGAGCGCAAAATCAATGCAGTGCGTGTGTTGCGTCGCAGCATCGATGCACGCCAGCGCACCATATATATAAATCTTTCGGTAAGAGTCTTTGTCAATGAGATGCCCCCTGCCGATGAGTATATTGCCCGCGAATATCCCAACGTCGAGGGCAAGCGCCCCGTAATTGTTGTCGGCGCAGGCCCTGCCGGCCTTTTTGCTGCGCTCAAATTAATAGAGAACGGTCTTCGTCCCATTGTGGTGGAGCGTGGAAAAGACGTGCGCACACGCAAGGTTGACCTTGCCAATATCTCTCGAACACACACCGTAAACCCCGAGTCGAACTACTGCTTTGGCGAGGGTGGTGCCGGTGCCTATTCCGATGGAAAGCTCTACACCCGCAGCAAAAAACGCGGTAGCATTGAGGGAGTACTGAATATCTTTTGTCAGCACGGCGCAAGCCCCTCGATTCTTGCCGATGCTCATCCGCATATAGGAACCGATAAACTGCCACGCGTTATAGAGAATATACGCAACCGCATAATAGAGTGTGGTGGTGAGGTGCGCTTTGAAACACGTATGGAGGAGATACTTTTGAATGGCAGCAAGGTGTGTGGAATACGCACCAACAATGGCGAGCTGCTTGCCGATGCTGTTATTCTTGCCACCGGTCACTCTGCCAAAGATGTCTATCGCTGGCTGAACAGCAACAATATTGCTCTTGAGGCAAAAGGCTTTGCTGTGGGAGTGCGCTTGGAGCACCCATCAGAGCTTATTGACCAGATACAATATCACTCGCCAAAGGGGCGCGGAAAGTATCTCCCTGCGGCTGAATATAGCTTCACTACACAGGTGAACGGCCGTGGTGTGTACAGCTTCTGTATGTGTCCGGGTGGTGTGGTGATACCATCAGCGTCGGCAGCCGAGGAGCTATTGGTGAATGGAATGTCGCCGTCGCATCGTGGTGGCGCGTGGAGCAATTCGGGAATGGTGGTGCAGGTGAACCCCGAGGATGTGTTGCTGCCCGAGATGCAGATTGATTGCGATGGCATTGCTCCCGTGCCCAATGACTCGCCTTTGCGTGTGATGAACTTTCAGGAGCGCCTTGAACGCCTTTGTTGGGTTATGGGTAATCGCAAACAGACAGCTCCGGCACAGCGAATGACCGATTTTGTGCGTGGCAAGCTAAGCTACGACCTGCCGCGCAGCTCCTATGCTCCGGGGTTAATCTCCTCGCCGTTGCATTTTTGGTTGCCAAAGTTCGTCTCCAGTCGTTTGCAACGTGGCTTTGAGCAATTTGGCCGGATGTCGCGCGGATTTCTTACAAGCGAGGCAACGATGATTGGCGTTGAGACTCGCACGTCGTCGCCTGTGCGCATTGTGCGCGATAGTGACACACTGCAGCACGTTACTGTTGAGGGGCTGTTCCCCTGTGGCGAGGGAGCAGGATATGCCGGCGGAATTGTTTCAGCCGCAGTCGACGGAGAGCGTTGCGCAATAGCGGCAAAAGAGTATCTTTCTTGATATAAAAAAAACCGGCGAGCTCCATTTTTTGAGCTCGCCGGTTTTTTTCTGTTTATTCAACTATCCAGCTTCCCAGTAGTTCCATCTCTCCGTCGGGGATTATTTTCAGGCTGCTTGTCGATGCCGGAACGAGCAAGCTCTCGCCCTGATGAATAGTTGTTACATTGCCGTTGTTGTCGGTTACGCTTCCCTTGCCGGCTGTGCAGATGAGAATGACAAACGAGTCGAGCTCATTAAGCGGCATTTCATAATCCTTTGTCAAGCGGTAAATGTCGGTTGTGAAATAGCGGCACGATACCAACTGCGCAGGTTTGTCGGGCTGTGCATCGTAGTAGGTGCGATAGTCGGGTAGTACCGCATAGTCTATTGCACCTTTGCTCAGCTCGGTGTGCAACTCGCGTGGCTTGCCACTGTCGTCGCAACGGTTAAAGTCGTATATACGATAGGTGATATTCGAGGTCTGCTGAATCTCGGCAATGAACGCACCGGCACCTATTGAGTGAATGCGGCCGGCCGGCAAAAAGAATACATCACCCTTGTGAATGTCATACTCCTGCAAAAGGTCGGTGATGGTGTTGTCGGCAATACTCTGCTCATACTCCTCGGGTGTCACCTGTTTTGCAAAGCCCGAACGCAAGCGCGAGCCGGGGTCGGCATCAACCACATACCACATCTCGGTCTTTCCCTTTGACTGATGGCGCTCCCAAGCCAATTTGTCGTTGGGATGAACCTGAATAGACAAATCCTGTCGTGCGTCGATGAACTTTATCAGCAATGGAAACTCCTTCCCAAAGCGCTCGTAGTTGCTTTTGCCCAGCAGAGCCTCCTTGTCGCGTGCAATCAGCTCGGATAGCGTCAATCCGGCATCAGCCCCCTCGGCAATAACCGATTCGTTATCCTTTACACCCGAGATTTCCCAGCTCTCGCCAACTTGTTTCATCTCTGACTCAACACCCTTATAAGGGATAATCTTGTCTCCGCCCCAAAGCATTGACTTTAATATAGGCTTGAATTTATACATTTTGTGCTTGTTAAAAGGTTTGTAGAATTTGTCGTTGCAAGATATGTATTTTTTGCAATTGCTACACCTGATAAAATGTTAACAAATGTTAAAAATGGGGGGGTAAAAAGTGTTCTGTTATTTGATTTTTTTTATTTATCTTCGTGCCCAAAATAAATAATCCTATGATTAAAAGGCTATTCTTATCGGTTGCTCTCTTCTTCTGTGTTTTGAATGTGGTTAAAGCACAGGAAATTAGCGGCCGTGTAACAAATAATGGTGGTGCTGCGGTTGAGAGTGCAAATGTAGTGCTTCAAAGCATCGACTCTGTTTTTGTGGACGTTGTTTTAACCGATAGTGCCGGTCTGTTTTCTTTCGGGCGCAATTTGGATAATTTTCGTCTTGTAGTGCATCATATGGCCTATCATTCGCGCGAAGTGGAGTGTAAGACAGCTTTAGTCGGTGATATTATCCTTGAGCCTCGGGATAGAGTGCTTGGCGAGCTTGATGTGGTTGCCGAGCGTCCGTTGGTGAAAGTAGAGAATGGTGCACTGGCCTATGACCTTGAACAGCTTACACGCGACAAAGTTGCTAACAACACTTATGAAGCTCTTACAAAATTACCGGGAGTGAGCGAGAAAGAGGGTAGTCTCACCCTTGTAGGTGCAAACTCCTTGGCTGTTATAATAAACGGCAAACCATCGACAATGAGCGCAGAGCAGGTTGCATCATTGCTTAAAAGCACCCCGATTGGGCGCGTTGAAAAAGTTGAGGTAATGTACAGCGCACCGCCTCATTATCACGTGCGTGGTGCAGCGTTGAACATTGTGCTCAAAAAAGATACACAATACTCATTGCAGGGTGAGTTGGGCGGTGACTACATAAACCGCTTCGATGACAATGGTGGCGGACACGCCTTTCTGCGTGTGGCAACTCCAAAATTCGCATTTGATGCTATGTACAATATTTCGCGCATATCCGAGGTTCAGGAGCTTGATATGATTTCACGGCATACTCTTGGTGGCGTGCAGCATAACATTCAACAGTTGCAAAAGATGCGTGGTGGTTTGTGGAAGCACAATGCAAGAGCCTCATTCGAGTATAATTTCAATGATAAGAACAGTATAAGTTTTGCTTATAACTATCAGGCAAAGAGCAATGCTAACAGTAGTTCAATATCGGTTGGCAACTATCAGAATTCTGAACTAAAAAAGGTTGTCGACAGTGACAATATGCATAATTTCTCTTTACAGGCATTGGCAGGCATCGGGCTTTCGCTTGGTGTAGATTACACAATATACAAAAACCACAGCACGCAGCAGATGAATGTGATTTTTTTGAACGATAGCACTCAACTTTTTATGTCGCAGAGTGCCGGGCAGGATATACGTTCACTCCGCGCATACGCCGACCAAAAGCACACATTCTCGGGTGGCTGGACACTTGGCTATGGCGTTTCGTACCGCAATAGCGAGAGTGACGATTATCAGTTGTTTGATGCGGGGAGCACACTGGCCGGAACCAATGTCGAGGCACTGCTATCGGAACACACCGCCGAGGCTTACGTCTCATTCGGCCGTCAATCTCCGCTCGGGCTTTCGTTCTCTTTGTCGGCTACGGCAGAGTATTACAAGGTTAACGAGCGCGAGCGCTGGACAATCTATCCTCAGGCATCACTCACATATATGCGCCACCCCAATCACATTTTTCAGTCGACATTCAATGTGAATAAGCAGTATCCATCGTACTGGCAGATGCAGTCGGCAGTGAGTTATATCGACGGATATTCCGAACTTCACAACTCTCCGTGGCTTGAACCTTCAAAAGCGTACATATTCAACGCAAACTACATTTTGAAACAGAAGTTTGTTTTTGGTATCTTCAGCAACTATATTCATAAATTCTTTGCGCAGGCAATGTATCAGTCGACCGACCGACTCACACTTATTTATCAGACCCACAATTGGGACTATTATTCACAATCGGGTATTATGACTGTGTTGCCATATGCTCCCGCAAAGTGGTTTAATACACGTGCTGTATTGGTGGGCTTTTATGTGGCACAGCGTTGCGACAAATTCTTTGACATCGGTTTTAAAGATAACAAATTTGCAGCCAGTGTGTCGCTGAACAATAGTTTCAAGGTGAATGATGATTTGGTTTTTGAACTCAATGGTTGGGTGCAGTCGCCAATAACACAGGGAACGTTTGCTGTAAAAACAATGTGGAGCCTGTCGGCTGGGGCAAAGTGGAATTTTGCCGGTGGCAAGGGAACGTTGAGCTGTTTCTATAATGATATTTTCAATTCTACCCTTAGCGAGATGATGATGGATTATAAGGGACAATATCTTGTTCACAAGAATAATATGTACACACGTAATTTCACACTTTCGCTTGTTTATCGTTTCGGCGGCTACAAGAAGAAAGAGGCTAAGGAGGTGGATACTTCGCGCTTCGGACATTGATGGGTGGTGTAATACACAAAAATTACTACGACAGCACATAAAAACCTCGGGTGGCTCATTGCGAACCACCCGAGATTTTTTATATAGTCTGCTCTTTATTTTGCAATGAATTTCTTTCCGTTCTTTATGTAGATACAGCCTTGTTGCGGTTCAATGACTCTGCGGCCTTGCAGGTCATATATTGCATCGTCATATTCACGCTCAAAGCTCTCTACAACCGGTTCAACAGAGGTCAAGCCTCCATCAGCTTCAAGGTATTCAGTGTTCTCGCGTTCAAGGATAAAACTCTCGATTGTCATACAAATCTTCTCGTTCATATTTACAATAAGTCCGAGAGAGACCTCGCTCTCCTCCTCGAGGTTAAACTTGACGCTGTTTGAAGATGTATAATCTTTATGAGTCATCTTAACATAGGCAAGAGCATCCTCGATGCTTGCTGTTCCGGGGAAATTAGGCCCGTCATTCACTGCCAGATAGCTGTTGCCACACTGTCCCTCCCACTTGCTGTGGTATTTTGCTGTGAAGCTGTATGCACCGGCCGGCAAGGTTATTGTTTGATAAACCTTGTGGTTGCTCAAAGTGCTGAACCCGTCCCAAATAGTGGTGAAGGTCATACAATAGTCCTTCTCGGCGTCAACGTGTGCTCCGGTTGTGATGTTACCCGATGTAACGGCATTCTCAATTTTCCAACCTTTCAGCTCAAAGAAACGGTTGCTCACCGATGGGTTAATCTGCTTGCCGGCATTGTAACTGAACGCGGCACGATAGTTGGTCAAATAGTCGGCAGTTATATTGTCGCTGTATCCACTGCTTTCGGCGCTAAGACTGAACACACCCTTTGACAATCCCCAAGCATCGCCATCGGGGCCAAAGCCACTGCGCACACCATCGTTGCCACGGCCTGTTCGGTCAATCACATTGCCACCACTCTGGTTAAAGTCGTAGTAGAGCAATAGCCCATCCTGTGTGGCAGGGTTCTCTATCGGCTCATTGCAAACAGCAAGCAGTTCGCTGTCTTTGACAGCTTTGTTCCAGATGCGAAGCTCATCAATCTGTCCGCTCATCTTCGCATAATCGTTACCGATAGTAAATCTTGTGAGTGAAGCAATCTTTGTGTTGTATGAGATATAACTTCTTGAATAGTATGCACCATCGCGGTAGAACTCTGCATAATCTCCGTTAATGATAACCGCATAGTGGTGCCACTCGTTGGCTATCACAAATCCCGAGCCACTATCTCTGTTGGTGTTGTTAATGGCAAGGTTCATCGTGCCATTAGTCTTTGTTGTCAGCAGCAGAGTCGATTGTGAGTCGCCCAATCCAAGGCAAGCATCGATTAATTCATCGGGGCGCATCCACCACTCAATGGTCATTGTGGAGATGTTTGCCGGGATATTGGAAACGTTGGCTGTTACTTTGGCATTATCGCGGCCGCTGAAATTCAAGCCGTTCTTGCTGTCGGCGTTGCACACAATCAAAGCGCGCTCTCTTGTGACGCTGTTTGTGCCAAGGTTGTTGCTTGCATTCAGTGTCACTTTGTAGACTCCGCTGTTTTTCGGAGTGAGGCTGCTGTGCTGTCCGTTGATGATGTATTTCTTATTTGAACTCTCAACTATCCACTCCCACTCTCTTGGGTTGTATTTAGATTTATCGGTCAAATAGGTCTTTTCACCTTTTTGTATAACAGCCGGGCTAATCTCGAATGCTGCTGCAGGTTCAGAGCCTTGCACCGAGATTCTGACGTTTGACGTTGCGCTCTTTTTGCCCGAGAGTGATGTAACCTTCAGTGTAATGGTGTGCTCTCCGGGGTCTACATAAACAGCGCTAGCACGAAGCCCCTCGGTTTTCTCCTCCTCTGCACCGGGAGTCGACCACTCGTATGTGTATCCGAGTCTGGGGTTCTCAACTATAAAGAATACCTTTTCGCCCAAAATTACAGGGCTCTTGCTCACTTTGAATGTTGCATCGGCTGCAGCCTCCTCGTTTACGGTGAGTGTCTTTGTTTCAGTGATAGTTCTTCCGCTCGCATCCTCGGCTGTTATTGTAACGCTCTTTTGTCCGGCCGATGTGAATGTCACCATTGGTTCAGCTATTGCCAAATTGTTTATTCCTGCATCGGGGATATTCCAAACAAGCTTTGTTACAGCGTCGCTGTATGCAGCCGATAGTTTAACCGGAGTGCCGGCATAAATGCCGCCAACAACAGGGTTGATGTTCGCTGTGAGTTCGGCAGTTGTGTTGCCGGAACTCTTGTTGCAGGTGGTGCTGGTGTAGTTGCTGTTTAAAATTTCGGCGTGGTTGCCATTGATATATTCGTGCAGCATTGCACTGCCGTTTACAGTGATAATATCTCCTTTATAGTAGGCGATGAGGCCCTTAGGGAGAATATTACCCGAGAATTGTGCAGCCTTGCTGCTCTTTATCTCACTGCTTGTACGCGCTCTGTTCCAGATGCGTATCTCGTCGTAGCTTGCGTTGGACGCATTATAATCATCGTTGGCTGTGAATATGAGATTGCCCCATCCGCCAACGCCACTGTATGAATTTGAGGTAAGTGAACCTTTTCGCAATCCATCTATGTAGACAGACAAAGCATTGCCATCTATCACAAATGCAATATGTGTCCAAGTGCCGACTTTCAGCAATCCGGCTTCTGTTGAAATGCGGTTGTTTGTGTCCCAGCCTACGGTAAATGAACCATTGGCATTAGCGTGCATCATAAATTGTCCCCATCCCGGTCCGGCACTTTGATTCCAGTCTCTCAACGTGTTGGGCTTTATGTAGAACTCCATTGTCATCTCGTTGTACTTTTGATTGAACACGTTGGGAATGCTGAAACCAGAGACTTTAAGGTTGATGGCTTTGTTACCGGTGTCTTTTGCAACGGGAGCCTGCACTGTTATCTTTTGTGATTCTGTGCCATCGTCATATATTGCCGAAACACTGAATGTGCCACTCTGGTCAATACTGCCGGGGAGTGTGTATGCCAGTGTGTTTTCATTAACCTCGGCAATCTGCTCCTCATAGTGATATATTCTATACTTTGCAATTTTGTGCCCCGAGCGAAGAGGTTTTGCCCAAGATATTTTTCCTTGGTTGAATGTGATATTCTGTGGAGCGTAGTAGTCCTCGCCGTAAACAACAACAGATATTACAGTCTTGTTGCCGGCGCTCTTTATCTCAACGCCATTGCCAATATCGAACGGAGTCTCCAAACCATCGAGGTTCGCCTCGTAGTCGATTATTGATGCATTGTGTATCTTGCCACTGCCTTTTCCCCAGCTTCTTGTCTCGACAATGAAGAAATATTTGAGTGGCATACTCTTGTCGAACCCGCTTGTGAGGTCGGTCAGGTCATATCCAAATTCCATTGGTTCGTAGTGCATACCATCTGCCCAACGACCAAGCATTGGCACCTCGGGTGCAGGGTTCGTCTCTCCATATTTACCATCGCCGGCGTATCTAAAATGCTCGAACTCTATCATCTTTTCGGGTTCGGTAGCATTAATATCGGATGAGACACCGGCAGATAGCTTCATTTCACTGCGACGTGAGTACTCCATCTTGAGCTTGATAGTGCGCAAAGGACGATAATCTTTTCTCACTTTGTAAATCTCGGGCTCCCACCAGTTTTTTGCAAATGTTCCATCGGTGTTGAATGATGCGCCACCATAAGCATAAGGGCAATAGATAAATCCGTTGTTTCCCCACCAAGTGCCCCAAGAGTTTACAATAATCCACGCACCAACCTCATCCTTGCTCTTTTCGCCGGCAACGCCATTGCCGTCGAGGTCGAACTCAATGCGGTCGTCGTATCCGACAATTGTCAACGCGTGGTCCACCTGTGGTCCCCAAGCTTTGACATACTTCTTGCCAACAACGCCGGCTGCGCTGTTGGCTGCTGTGCTGGGGATTTTAGCATCGTAATTACCATCAGCGCTGGCAACACCAATACCGCAAATGCCACCGGCTTTAAAGCTGTTGTCGCCATTATGGTTCCAAAGCCAGTTTTTCACTGCTTCGCGTCCCTCCTCGGTGCCTACGCTTACCGGAAAGTTTACCGGTGGGAGCATACGATTGTGCATAGCCTCGAACCATTTGTCGTATCCCTGCATCCAACCAAAATTGTTGTTCTCGCAATCCTGATTGCCAAAAAGCGTCGAGTAGGTCTGTCCGCCATAGGTGGCTGCCGATGGCACGCCAATGCTTGTCACAAACTCATTCTTTCCCGAGTTGCCATTTGTGAGCAACCATACAAAGTGCGAGGGGTAGTAGTTCTCTGCCAGTTTACCATTGAGGTCGCGGTACGCATTGAGCTCGTATGTAAACATATAGCAGATGCGTGACGCCGAGCCACACGAGCCTCCATCTTGGTTGAATACCGGCGGAAAGAATTTCTGTTCGGCATTGTTTACATACGCCGGGCGTTGTGCTCTTGTTGCGACGTTGACGCCTTGTGCTTTCTTGGCGCCTTGTTGTGGCATCAGAGACCAATCGGGGTTTACCTCGTCGGTGTAATCGGGGTATAACTCTCTGTTAACCTCTGTTTGTGCGCTAAGACTCATTGGCAGTGCAATTGCCAGCACAAGAATGATTTTTGAAAGGTAGTTAGCCATAAGTCGTTATTTTTTTTAATTTTCTATGCTTGTTACTTTACTACAATCTCATCGGTGAAGAGCCAGCCACGTTGTGGACCGCACTCTGCGCGGTAGCGCACGTAGCGTCCCTTGTCGCTTCCACTCCAGCCGTAGTTCTTGAATGAAAGCTCTTCGTCTCTCACAACGGTGTGTTCAATCAGAGCAATATCTCTGAATGTTGTTCCGTCGCTCGAGAGTGAAATTGTTACCTTTGCAGGGAACCAGACGTCGGGGATGCACATTTGCATAAAATCGGCAGCAATGCTGTTCAGCTCTTTCTCTGCTCCAAGGTCAATGGTTACATCTACTCCGTCTTTTATAAAGCCTTGCCATTTGCTATCGGTGTAGGTCCATCCTCCGCGCACGCCGTCGATAAGTGCTCTATTGCCTCCGGCGCTGTATTTTTCATTGAATGGCGCTGCGTTGGAATAGACAATCTCTCCGGCTGTGGCAAGGTGCTCAATGGGGGCTTGCGCCTCTTTGCGCTGCCCAAATTCATTGGCAAGGTCAAAAGCATTGTAGCCTTTGTTGCGCAACTCGTTGGTAGCTACTATTGCGCGTTGTTTGAAATTGTTGTAATCACGCTCTTGTGGGTTGCTCCAACCAATCTCTGCAATGGCCAATAAACGTGGATAAATCATATATTCTACCAACTCTTCGGTGGGGATATATTCTACCCAGAGATTGCCTTGAACACCATATATAAGCTCTGCTTTTGCGCTGTCAATCTCGGCACGAGGGTTGTATGAGTAGACCTTCTCTATTGGCATATATGGCCCGAATGCCATTGGTTGGGTGTGTGGTGCATCTTGATAAGAATCGAGATAACAATATCCCCCGGGTGTCATAATAGCCTTGTGTCCGCTCTCAACAGCAGCAAGGCCGCCCTCTGTTCCGCGCCACGACATTACTGTGGCGTTGGGGGCAAGGCCGCCGTCTAGAATTTCGTCCCAACCGATAATCTGTCGGCCTTTGCTGTTGACAAACTTTTCTATACGTTGTATAAGGTAGCTCTGCAACTCATTTACATTGCTTAAATTCTCCTCTTTCATTCTCTTTTGACACAATGGGCAGTGCGGCCACGATGCTTTGCCTGCCTCGTCGCCACCAATGTGTATATATTCGCTTGGGAATAGCTCGATTATTTCGCCGAGAACATTCTCAAGGAACTCGAAAGTCTTTTCGTTGCCTACGCAAAAGTCGGCCTGTTTATAGGGCTCGTGGGTGCACGATAGCTCGGGGTAGGCTGTCAACACCTCCTCGCTGTGTGCCGGCATCTCAATTTCGGGGATAATGGTAATGTGTCGCTCTGCGGCGTATGCTACAAGCTCTTTGATATCCTCTTGTGTATAATAACCGCCGTATGCTCCTTTGCTGCCCTCTTCTACATATTCGCGGCTACCGAACCACCACTCTTTCCAAATGGCGGGTGAGCGCCAAGCTGCAAATTCAGTGAGTCGTGGGTATCTCTTTATCTCAATGCGCCATCCGGCTGCATCGGTCAAGTGAAGGTGTAGGCGGTTCATCTTGAAATGCGCCATTGCATCAATCTGTTTTTTAATAAACTCTTTGCCAAAGAAGTGACGGCTAACGTCGAGCATCAATCCACGATAGGCAAACTGTGGCTCGTCGGTTATTGTGCACACAGGGATATTTTTGCTGTCGTCGGCAAGCTGCAAGAGTGTCTGTGCTGCGTAAAAGAGTCCTGCGCTGCTTGTTGCCTTTATGCTTATCCTCTTTGGGGTTACGTCAATAGTATAACCTTCGGGTGAAGATATTTTTTCAATCTTTTGGCACAGCTCCAGTGCTATACATTTTGTTGCTGAACTCTCATTGGTGGGCTCCAAAAGCTCTTCCCACTCGGCAAAAGCATTGATAATTGCAGCCTTCTCCTCGCTTGGTGCATTGATGTAAAGTCTCGTTCCTTTGATGACTGTAAAACTGCCGGCAGAAATTTGTATGTTCTGTGGAACGGGCAATAGAGTGTGGCTTCTTTCAACGCTCTCATCGTGCGCGCACGCGCATATTAATAAAAGGCTCACGAGCCCTAAGCAAAAGTTTTTCATAATTGGATAATTCATTTTGTGCGAAGATATAATTTTTTTGAAAAAAAACATATTTTTTTTGGAAAGTATCTAAAAACTGTTTTATATTTGCAGTGTACTAATAAACTAATACACTATGATAGAAGTTAAAGATTTGTCATTTGCCTATTCAAGCGAAAAGGTGTTGGATAGCATAAGCACCACTTTTGAGCAGGGGAGGGTGTACGGCCTGCTTGGTGCAAACGGCGTTGGAAAGAGTACACTTTTCAAACTTTTGTGTGGCTTGCTCACAACAAAAGAGGGTAGCATAAGCATCGATGGCTATTCACCGGCCGAACGCAAGCCCGGCTTCTTGTCGAAAATGTTCTATATCCCCGAGGATTTTCAAGGTCCCGAGGTGTCGATAAAGAACTATGCTGCCGGAATTTCAGCCTTCTATCCCAATTACGACGAGGAGTTGTTGCGTAGCCTTTTGAGTGATTTTGAGATAGACTACAACCGCAAATTTACAACCCTGTCATTGGGCCAACGTAAGAGAGCTATCCTTTGTGTTGCTCTTGCAATGAACACCGAGTATCTGCTGCTCGACGAGCCTACAAACGGCCTTGATATTCCCAGCAAGCTCGAGTTTCGCAAGATGGTGGCACGTACAATGGACGACAAGCGCACGATTATAATATCTACCCATCAGGTTAAAGATGTTGAGAATTTGCTCGACCATATAATGATTCTCGATAAGCGAGCTGTGCTGCTCGACAAGAGCGTGAGCGATATTCAGAGCGAGTATCTTTTTGAAATCTCCAATACAATCCCCGAGGATGCTCTTTACATTGAGGCCGGCCTTGGCGGTTGTTATTCAATCAGAAAGAATGTGAATGGTGAGGAGAGCCGCATAAACATAGAGCTATTGTTTAATTACATCAACTCAAAAAAGTAAACGATTATGAATGAGGTTTTTGATATAAAGCGTTTGTGGAAACTAATGCAATATGAGGTGGTGAACTATATTCCCAATTTTTTCAAGTCGCTCCTCATCTTTTCGAGCGTGATTGCCGCTACGTGGATTTTCTCGCTTACAGTTGATTTTGCCGTTTTACCCGAAGGCAGGGATAAACTTGTCGCAACACTCTTTACGCTGGCAGTAATATTGAGTCCTTTTATTGTCTACAAGGATATGAACAATAGAAAAAAGGGCTATATATACGCGATGATACCGGCGAGCACCCTTGAAAAGCTGTTGTCGATGGTTGTGCTGTGTGTTGTGGTTGTTCCGGTTCTGTCATACGCAATGCTCACAGCCACCGACCTTTTGCTGTGGCTCTTTACAAAAATCGGTATGGGGTCGTTCTACTCGATGGAGTTTTATAATCCTTTCACCGAAACTTTTGCGACACAGGTTTATGACGATGGAATACTCACCTATTCGTTGCCGGTGTTCGATGGCTTAATCTATTTTATGAATTTGGTCTCATACACAATAATGTTCAACACTATCTTCCGCAAGAATAAAGTGCTGAGAACCATACTCTTCAATATAGCAATGGTATTTGCATTTGTTATTCTCACCTCGGTGATAATAAACATTACAACACCGGAATTCTGGGAGGGCATTGGACGCAGTCTTGAGGCCTATTTCAGGGATTGGACAGCTGTGGAGGGCGTCAGGTTTTTGTTGAATATTATCCGAGTGATAAGCATTGTCTTTACCGCTCTGTTCCTAGCAATAGCATATTTCAGAATAAAAAGGGTTAACTATTAATTTGTGTCTATTATGGAGTATAGCGAACATAAACCAATATATCTGCAGAACGTCGATTTGATGCAGGAGAAAATTCTGCGTGGCGATTGGCGCGAGGAGGAGCGCATACCCTCTGTGCGCGAGATGGGTGCAATGGTTGGTGTTAATCCAAACACTATTGTCCGCTCCTATCAACTGCTTGAGGCGCAGGAGATAATATACACCCAACGTGGCCTTGGCTATTTTGTCAAAGAGGGTGCTGTTGCGCGCATCAAAGAGAATGTGAAACGTGAGTTTATTGCCAATGAACTGCCGCAGTTCAAGGCAAAGGTCGAGATGCTTGGTATCACAAAAGAGGAACTTATGGAGCTCTTGTGATTATGAAAAGTAAGCATCAATAGATTTATTATAAAAAAACAGGTAACGATTTTTAATTTTTATGAATATGAAAGGAGTAAAAAATGTTTTCGCATTGCTGTCTTTGGGCTCAATGTTAATCCTTGTCGGATGCGGCTTTGGCAATCTCAGACAGGGAAAAGAGGGTCCTGAGCAAAAGATGGAATATGTTTATGCCCTCTCGGAAGAGGCGACAGCTCTCGAGGTTAGTGGCGGCGTTGATGTTATTGTAGATAGTACCCTTGCCAAAAATCAGATATTAGTGCATACAGATGCTGCAAACCTCGATAATCTTGTGATTAAAGAGGAGGGTGGTAAATTAATAATCTCAAGGAAGAGCAAAAAAGTATATACGGAGTATAAACTTTATGTTCCGGCATTTGATTACAAGGCTCTGGCCGTGTCGGGTGGTGTTGATTTAAAATGGTATTGCTGTGCTGTCAATGATTTAGCTGTTGCTGTATCCGGTGGCGCCGACTGCGTGATTAAAGGCCATTGTGATACTCTTAAGGTTGCTGTGTCGGGTGGTGCAGATGTGGATTTTGAAGAACTTTTTGCCGAGGATGTCATTGTCTCCTCATCGGGTGGTGCCGATGCTTATATTAATGCAATAAAAACAATTGCCGTAAACGCTTCGGGTGGTTCGGATGTTTATCTCACAGGCAATCCGCAGATATTGGAGTGTAACGTGTCGGGTGGCGCTGATTTTCACATTAAAAAGTGGTAAAATCGTATGCAATCAAATATTAAACTCATAGCATCGGCAATAATCAAGTTCGTAACGGGCTTGATTATTGTCGGGCTTTTGATTTTCCTGCCGGCTGGTACAACATATTTTTATTATGGTTGGCTGCTTATGGCAGTGCTTTTTGTGCCAATGTTCATTGCTGGGCTGGTGATGCTGTTGCGCTCGCCTGAACTCTTGAAAAAAAGGCTAAAAGCCAAGGAAAGTGAGAGTGAGCAGAAGAGTGTCGTTGCATTGAGCGGCATAATGTTTGTGGCTGCTTTTGTGGTGGCCGGACTAAATTTCAGATGCTCTTGGATTGTTCTTCCCTCTTGGGTGGCATATGTGGCAACTGCGCTTTTCCTTTTGTCGTATATACTGTATGCCGAGGTGTTGCGCGAGAATGAATATCTGTCGCGCACAATAGAGGTGCAGGATAATCAAAAAGTGATAGATACGGGCCTTTATGGCATTGTGCGTCACCCAATGTATTCGGCAACAATAATCCTGTTTCTCTCAATGCCGCTTGTGCTTGGCTCATTGCCTTCATTTGTGATAATGCTGGCATATATCCCGCTAATTGTCAAAAGGATAAAGAACGAAGAAAAGGTGTTGCTCGTGGGGCTTGATGGTTATGAGGCCTATTGCAACAAGGTGAGATTCCGTCTCCTGCCTTTCGTGTGGTGACCTTCTATTTTAGAAATAGTAGTGGAAACCTATTGACGGCGAATAGAGTGCATTAAAATTGATGCTGTTAGTCTTGCCGATAAGGCTGTAACTGAGGCTCACAAAGCTTGTCGAGATACCAAATTTTTCCGTTGGTTTATATTCGAACGAGGCAAGGTTCAATGATAGTGTAAAAATGCCGGCTACATAGCCTGAATAAATTCCAACGCCGCCACCAATGTTTAGCTGTGGTGTGTAATATAGCTTGTCGATAATGGGTTGATAGTATGCTATATTAGGTGTCAGGGCTATCACGTGTGCATTAGAAGATACCTCGTAGCTTATCTCGCCGCCAACTTTAACTCTATCGGCAATAAAATAACCAAATTCGGGAGCGATGCTAAAATAGCTGCCAGTGTTCATATATCCATTCGAACCCGATGATGAGATGGCAAATTTTAGGTTGCCGCCGATGAATTTGTCGCCTTTGTTCTGTGCGGTTGATGTTGATACGAACAATGCAGCCATTGCTACAAGAAGAATAATCGTGTTTTTCATAGTAATAGATTTATTGTTTGTGCTTGATAAATACTTTTTTGCCATTGATGATGTAGAGGCCTTGTTTCAGATTGTCACTGTTTGTGATGCGTTCACCATAAATTGTATATACGCCGTTGCGGTAGCTGTTGTCTGCACTTTCTGTCTCATTGTCAATCAGGTCGGTTATGTCATAAATGGTGAGGTTCTTGATAATGTGATTATATCTATTCTCTATCCATCGTTGCATATAGGAGATAAGGCCTGCATAATCGGTATTGTCGCCCCATTTTTGTGAGTTGTGCATATATGACTCCTTTACAAATTCATAATAATCGGTCATATATTTCACAACCTCTTCAATGCAACCCTTCTCAATAAATTCACACCATACTTTGTAATAATGTCTTTGGAATTCTCTATTATTCAAAAGTGCAGTAAAGAATTTGCTACCGGGCTTGTTGTTGTTAAATATAGTGGTCTCCCGGACTCCATAGATAAAATATGTGTTGTTTGAATATCCAAAGGCGTAGTCAAAATCCCATATAGGACCAAAGATGAATTTAGAATTATTGTTGCGTATGTCTGCTTTCCACAAAAAGACACTCTTGGGGTGCAGCAGTTCTCTGTTCAGGGCCAAATCATTTACAAGAATGTAGCGTGCAGCGGCGTCAAGGTCGAGCACTTGACTCAAATTGCCATTGTTGCATAAAATGCTGTCGAGCCGGTTAAACTGTTCTTTTATGATATTGAATATAATATTCTTTGCGTTGTAGTTCGATATTACTATTGACGTTAGCGACGAGTTGGGCAGATTTTGCGCTGGAATACTGTTGCGGCAGTTGTCGTTCAAGAACGATTGCAGTAACGAAGAACTAATTGTGCCGTTTTCAAATTCCAGCAAATTAGGCTCCTTGATGTTTACGGGCAGGTCGCTGTATACCGAACGGAATTTAAAATCCTCATCGTAGTAACTATCTAGCTCGAGCATATATGCGAGTTCTTCATCAACGTCAACGCTGTTGTTGCCGAGGCCTATCTTCTCGGTAAAAATATAGCTTCCTTGATACTCTCCGTTAATATATAGCTCAACAGGGACTACGTGGTTTGTGTAAGGAGCATCAACGAGTTGTCCAATCTTCATTGCAATGGCATTTACCATCAGTGAACCATCCTGAGGATTGGCAAGCAACACCCAGTTTTTACCCTTTGTCAGGCCAAAAAGTTTTACCTTCTCGGGGAACTTGAGCCTGTACGATTTCTTCTCATAATTCCAAGAGTTGTTGCCTCGTCCCTTAATCTGTACCGTGTGTGTAAAATCATTATATATATCATAGCCTGTAATTCTAAACTCGGCATTCAGGTAATAGTTACGGCTTGTAACCGTATGCCCCTTTTCTATGTTAATATCTATGCGTGGCACTTTACCGCCTTCGGGCCATTGAGCTTTGGCTTGCGATGCTACTATCAACAGGGCGAATATAAGTATTGAGTATACCTGCCTTGTCAGATATACCCAAAAACTATTCAGGTGAAAGAGGCTCTGCTGCATTCGTCTGTTAGAACACCAATTTCACTGCAAAGTTCTGCTTGTCGGCTACCTTGCCGGTGATGTAGTAGATAAAGCCATTTTCTGTCTCTTGGCGCACGCGGTAAATTTTTACAACGTCACCCGGCATCACCTCGGCGTCGTAGTTGATGAGCATCTCTTTGACGGTATTGCTCTTTATATCCTCGGGCTTTACCGCATCGATGGCCCAAACGGCATATTTAACGTTATTCACGTGTCCGTTTGCATCAATCTCGGACCACGTTATTGGGTGCTTTCTAACAAGCTCGGGTTCAATATCAACAGGGACAACAACCTTGTCGGCAGGCTCGGCAATGGCATCCTTCGTTGTGTCGCTCAACGCAAGGTCGCTGTTGCGCACAAGGCGGCGTGTGTTAAGGTCTATGATGAGCCACGATGTGGTAGCAAGAACCAATGGATTATCCTCCTTGTCGCTCAGGATAAAGTCACGAAGGTAAAAGAGTTTAGACACTCCTTTATGCCAAGTCTTTAGGTTTACCTCTTGACGCCATTTGGGGGTGTTGTTGAACTTTACGTATATGCGTGAAAGTACCCACGCTGTGCCGCTGTTTATCATCTCGTCGTAGCCAAAACCCAATGTCGATGCATTGACGTTGGCAGCCTCTTGCATAAGGTCGAGCATCGCGGTTGGGCGCATTAGTTGGTTGGCATCAGACTCGTAACAGGTGATTGTGTAGTCCTTTGAAAATGTCTTACTCATAAATATCAAATTTATTTACAATAATATTTTAGCCAATTCCCGAATAGGAGTCTTGCTGTTGATTGCCAACGGTTCAATGGCTCGTTGTCGGGGTTGTTGTCGCGGTAGTAGTTGAGTGGCAGCTCTATTGGCAATCCCTTTGCAATGTCGCGCTTGTATTCTCCATCAAGAGTGTAGAGTGCATACTCGGAGTGCCCCGTGATGAAAAAGTCGCGCGTTCCTTTCTCCTGCATTATGTAGACCCCCGACAGCTCCGACTCTGAAAGTAGCTCTATGCGCTCTTCGGCAATAATATCTTCACGCCAAAGCTCTGTGTGGCGGCTGTGTGGAACATATATTATGTTGTCAAAGCCGCGGAACAGTGGTAGTTCGGGTTGGGCAATGGTGTGCGGGAAAATTCCGAACATCTTTTTGGGTAGCAGATGCTTTTGTATGCCGAATTTTTGGTACAATCCGGCTTGTGCAGCCCAGCAGATAAAGAGGGTAGAGGTGGTGTGTTCCTTTGCCCAATTGAATATTTTACAAAGTTCGGGCCAGTATGTGACCTCCTCATATTCAATCTTCTCTATTGGCGCTCCTGTTATTATCAATCCATCGAAGTGCTTTTTTTGCACCTCGCTGAATGGTGTGTAGTAGCGCTGCATATGCTCGGGGCTTGCGTGCTTGGGAGTATGAGTGTCGAGCTTGAGCAGTGTCAGCTCAACCTCTTCATCGGTTGCGGCAAGCAGACGAATAAAATCGGCCTCAGTGGTCTCTTTCATCGGCATAAGGTTCAGCAATGCAATGCGAAGGGTTTTCGCGGTAGTCTCTACAAGAGTCTCTACCGCGTTACCCTCCTCAATAATGCTCTGCAATGCCGGTAGTCCGGCCGGTACTTTTAGTGGCATATTACCAAATTTTCAAGCGCTCGTCTTGTGGTACAAACATTGGAGCCTCTTCGGTGATACCAAAAGCCTCGTACCAAGCATCAATGTGTGGGAGTGTGCCGTTAACTCTCCAGCGTGAGAGTGAGTGGACATCGCTCTTGGTTAGGTTGCGAATCTCCTCGTCGCGCACGTGACCGGCCCATACGCCCGAGTAAGAGAGGAAGAATCTCTGTTCGGCTGTCAAGCCGTCAATCTCGGGCAGCGGGTTCTCTTTTGTTGCGTTGCGGAATGCCTGCAACGAAATCATAATACCGCCGTGGTCGGCAATATTCTCGCCCAAAGTCAATTTGCCGTTGGCGTTGAGTCCGGGAAGAACCTCAATCTTGTCAAAGAAATCAACAATAACCTGTGTGCGCTCGTTGAACTTTTCTGCATCTTCATCGGTCCACCAGTTGGCAAAGTTACCATCTTTGTCGAACTGACGGCCTTGGTCGTCAAAACCGTGAGTCATCTCGTGTCCGATAACGACACCGATGGCGCCATAGTTGAAGGCGTCGTCCTCCTCCATATCAAAGAATGGATACTGCAGAATACCTGCGGGGAAACAAATTTCGTTGGTGGTTGGGTTGTAATATGCGTTTACGGTCTGTGGTGTCATATGCCACTCCTCGCGGTCCACAGGCTTGCCCCACTTCTCGTCGACGTGTTTCTTCCAGCCGAAATCAGACATATTGCGGCAATTCTCGGCGTAGCTAAGCACAGGGTCGATGATGAGTGCGCTATAATCGTCCCACTTGTCGGGGTAACCAATCTTTACGGTAAAGGTGTTAAGCTTTTCGTGAGCAGCCGCTTTTGTTACATCGCTCATCCACTCTTGAGCGTCAATGCGCTCGCCGAGTGCAATCTGAAGGTTCTTTACAAGCTCTGTCATACGCACCTTTGCTGCAGGAGGGAAGTGCTTTGCCACATATAGTTCGCCTATAATATCTCCCAAAGCACCATCAACAGTGCTTACTGCACGTTTCCAGCGTGGTTGCTGCACCTTCTTTCCGCTCAACACAGTGCCATAGAAGGCAAAAGTCTCCTCTTCGATTGCATCGCTCAGCTCGTTAGATGTTGAGCGAATGATGCGCCACTCAAGATAGGCCTTAATATCGTTTAGCGGAGTGTCGTTGATGATTGCTGCAACCTCTTTGATGGCCTCGGGGTGTGCAAGGTTCAAAAGCTCAATATCATTGATACCAAGAATGTTATAGTATGTGTCCCAATCAATAGCTGGGATTGTTTTCTTCAGTTCGTCGTATGACATCTTGTGGTAGCTGTTCATTGGGTTGCGGCGTTCAACGCGGCTCAGGTGCTTTGCTGCAAGACGTGTCTCAATAGTCATCACTGCCTCCATCTTTGCAGTAGCCTCCTCTTCGTTGTTACCGAACAGTTTGAACATATTTACAACATATTGGCGGAACTTTGTGCGGATATTTGTCGACACCTCGTCGTTGTCGCTGTAATACTCCTTCTCGGGGAGTGACAAACCTCCTTGGTAGATGCCGAGCTGGTTGCTGTTGCTGTCCATTATATCTGTGCCAATGCCTGTGCCGAAGAAATTGCCCAATCCCACGCGGTAGTTTTTAGCAATCAAGGGGATAATCTCGCTCTTCTCCTGCATTGCTGCCACAGCGTCAAGATATTGTTTCACGGGTGTAATGCCCTCGCTGTTGCGGCGTGTGCTATCCATCACAAGTTTATATAGGTCGCCAACCTTTTGAGCATTACTGCCGGGTGTGCTCTCTTTTGCAGCCTGCTCAAGCACAAGCTCTTTCAGTTGTTCGCGGTTCTTTTCGCGCAAAGCGTCGAACTGTCCGTAGCGCGCATATTCATCGGTGATGGGGTTCTCATTCTGCCATCCGCCTGTCGCATACTGGAAAAAATCCTCTCCAGCCTTGTAGGTGGTATCCAGATTGTCTGTCAGTTTAGTTTTCATTGTCTCTTTTGTTTCGCAGCCGGCGACTCCAATCGCAATAGCTGTCAGGATAAGTAATTTTTTCATCTTTATATCTATATATTTAAATTTTCAAGTTCTTCCATATTCTGCTCCCACGATGCAACAGCCTCGTCGAGCTGTTTTTTCAGTGCGGCATATTTTGTAAAGTTTTCCTGTGTACTGCCCTCGATGGTGCTCATCACAGCCTCTAATGCACTTATTGCTCCCTCAATCTCGCTGATAGCCTGTTCGTCGCTCTCAATAAGGCGTTCAAGCTTGCGACGCTGTTTTTGCAGCTGCTTCTCGGCCTCGTAGCTCAGGCGACTCTCATTTGCGGGTTTTATCGTCTCGTTTGCGATGGGAGCCTTGTTTGCAGCAAGAGCTTCGTTTATATTATTTGCGTTTTTTGATGCAAGATAGTCATATATGCCACCCAGATGCTCGCGTACCTTGCCGTCGCCAAACTCATAAACCTTTGTTACCAACCCGTCAAGGAACTCACGGTCGTGGCTCACCACAATCACCGTTCCATCAAAGTCGCGGATAGCCTCTTTAAGGACATCTTTTGATAGCATATCAAGGTGATTGGTGGGCTCGTCGAGTATGAGCAGGTTCATTTGACGCAATAGCAGTCGTATCATTGCCAAGCGGCTTCTCTCGCCTCCCGAAAGTACCTTGACTGGCTTGTCCGATGCTTCGCCACCGAACATAAAAGCCCCCAAAATATCGCGTATTCTCAGGCGAATATCACCTGTAGCCACATTGTCTATTGTCTGAAACACTGTAAGGTTCTCGTCGAGGCTTTGTGCTTCGTGCTGTGCAAAATAGGCTGTCTGAACGTTGTGCCCGATAGTAATTTCGCCGTCAAAGCCAAGCTCGCCAAGAATACAACGCACCATTGTGGTTTTTCCCTCTCCGTTACGTCCCACAAACGCAACCTTCTCGCCACGGTTGATGGTGAAATTTACCCCCTCGAACACGGTGTGAGCCCCGAATTTCTTTTTTACATCGTTGCATATAACGGGGTAGTTGCCACTGCGCGTTGCCGGAGCAAATTTCAGTCTCAAACGGCTTGTATCCTCCTCGTCAATCTCAATGGGGACAATCTTTTCGAGCTGTTTTATGCGGCTCTGCACCTGAACGGCTTTCGTTGGCTTGTAGCGGAAGCGCTCGATAAACTCCTTTATATCGGCAATCTCCTTCTGTTGGTTCTCATAGGCGCGTATCTGCTGTTCGCGACGCTCCTTTCGAGTCTCCATAAATTTGTCATACGACAGCTTATAGTCATATATCCTGCCGCAGGAAATCTCTATTGTGCGGTTGGTGACTGCATTTAAAAATGCTCGGTCGTGGCTAACAAGCAACACAGCATTGCCACTGCGTGCAAGGAACTGCTCAAGCCACTGGATGCTCTCAATGTCAAGATGGTTGGTGGGTTCATCGAGCAGCAGAATATCGGGGTGTTGCAATAGCAGCTTTGCAAGCTCAATGCGCATTCTCCAGCCACCGCTGAACTCGCCGGTGGGGCGTGTAAAATCGCTGCGACGGAAACCTAATCCCGTCAAGGCTCGCTCAATCTCCGCCTCGTAGTGGTTACCGCCCATCATTGTATATTGTTCGTTCAGATGGGTGTACTCTTCAATGAGTTGGTGATACTCCTCGCTCTCGTAGTCGTTACGCTCGGCAAGCGCGTTGTTCATACGTTCAAGCTCGGCCTCCATCTCGTGTATGTGTGCAAAAGCAAGCTCAGCCTCTTCGTACACGGTGCGACCATCGGTGTGATGCATCACCTGTGGCAGGTAGCCCACGGTGAATCCTTTGGGGCGCGACAATGCTCCTTCGGTTGGCTGTTGCTTGCCGGCTATAATCTTGAGCAGCGTGCTTTTTCCGGCACCATTTTTGCCAACGAGGGCAATGCGGTCCTTTTTGTTTATGATAAAACTGACGTCGTGGAACAAATTTGTGCCACCAAAATCAACTCGTATGTTGTCTACTGAAAGCAAAATTTATAATCTTTTTATATAATAATGTATACAAATTCTCAATCACAGGTCTTTCCCTTGTGCGACCTTTGGTCGCAAAGATAGTGAAAGGTGGGCTAAGAACAAAATTGGGTTGGCACGAGTTTCCTCTGAAGTGTGGGAATATTTATTTTTTTTAATAATTTTACAAAAAAAATGTTTGAAAAATTTGCAAGCAATATAAAATGTGTATATATTTGCAATGATTTCAAAAATGAAATACAAAAAATAGAGATATGGTAACAAGAGCAGAGCTAAGAGAAGAACTAATAAAAGCCGGAATTCGTCCATCGGTGCAGCGCTTGGCGATTTTTGAATATGTGCGTCAAAGCTGTCAGCACCCAACAGCCGAGGTTGTTTATGAAGCTTTATGCGATGAACTCGGTTCGCTGTCGCTGACAACTGTATACAACACCTTGAAACTTTTTGTTGATGCAGGTCTCATTTCAATGCTTACAATCGACGACACTTTCCGCTGTTTCGACGGCAACCGTTGCTGTCACGCTCATTTTCGTTGCAACAACTGTGGCAAGATTGTCGATTTACAGATGAAAAAAGATTTTCTCTCGCTTGTCGAGGGGCTTGATGATTACAGAATAACTGATGCTCAACTATATTTGAAGGGTGTTTGTCCCGCTTGTAAGAATAAGAAATAATAATAAAAAGATAATATTAACAGCTTAAAAATTTTATGACTATGAAAAAGTATATTTGTTCAGTATGTGGTTACATTCACGAGGGTGAATCAGCTCCCGAGCGTTGTCCAATGTGTAAGGTTCCTGCCGAGAAGTTTAACGAGAT
>JAZRMQ010000013.1:0-41272 GCA_045647745.1 Bacteroidaceae bacterium
TTCACACAGATCGGTGAGGCTATCGATGTTCAGGTTCTTGAGATCGACAAGGAGAACCGTCGTCTGAGTCTTGGCCACAAGCAGCTCGAGGAGAACCCATGGGATGTATTCGAGACAGTATTCACCGTTGGTTCAATCCACGAGGGTGTTATCACAGAACTCATCGACAAGGGCGCAGTTGTTTCATTGCCTTACGGCGTTGAGGGCTTCGCTACTCCAAAGCACCTCGTTAAGGAGGACGGCTCACAGGCAGCTGCTCAGGAGAAGCTCCAGTTCAAGGTAATCGAGTTCAACAAGGAGGCTAAGAGAATCATCCTTTCTCACAGCCGCATCTTCGAGGATGCTGCAAAGGAGGAGGAGAAGGCTGAGAAGAAGGCCGCTGCTGCTGCTCGCAAGAGCAAGAAGGCAGAGGAGGCTGCACCTGCAATCCAAAATCAGGCTGCTGCTACAACTCTCGGTGACATCGACGCACTCGCAGCTCTCAAGAACAAACTCGAGGGTAAAGGTGAATAATTAAGCAATTCACAATATCATTAGTAAAGGCTGTCCGCAAGGACAGCCTTTACTTTTTTATTTAACCGGCCAAGCACTTGTTTTTTATCGCCCTAATAATTAAATTTGCCAAGCTATGGAACCATTTGAGATACACATATTAGGATGCGGTTCGGCGTTGCCAACAACACGTCACAACGCAAGCTCGCAGATAATAAAAATCGGCAACAAACAGTTTATGGTCGATTGTGGCGAAGGCACGCAGGTGCAGTTGCGCAAATACCACATACACTTCTCGTTCATAAACCACATATTCATCTCTCACCTGCACGGCGACCACTGCTTCGGGCTAATAGGGCTTATATCCACCTTTGGATTGCTTGGTCGCACCGCCCCACTACACATTTACGCCGATGCAAAGCTCGAAGAGCTGATGAAGCCTCAAATAGAGTTCTTTTGCAAAGGGATGAATTTCCCGCTCTTTTTCCACAATATTGATGCAACAAAGCACCTGACAATCTTTGAGGACAACACCGTAACAGTGGAGACTCTTCCACTCAACCACCGTATCCCCTGCTGTGGTTTCCTGTTCCGCGAAAAGCCCAAGAAGCGTCATTTGCTTGGCGACGTAGCAAATTTCTACAATATCCCCGCCTATATGCGCCAATCAATAAAGGAGGGAGCAGACTACACCACCCCCGACGGAGAGATTATACCCAACAGCAGGCTAACAAAAGAGGCCGACCCATCGCGCAGCTATGCCTACTGCAGCGACACAACTCCGTGCAGCGGCAATAACGACTATCTGAAAGGCATTGACCTTCTCTATCACGAGGCAACATTTGCCGAGAGCGAGAAAGAGCGTGCAGCGCAAACTTTTCACAGCACAGCGCGTCAGGCAGCACAAACGGCCAGCGATGCAGGTGTAAAAAAGCTGTTAATCGGGCACTACTCATCGCGTTACGAGACTCTTGACGCCCTAATTGGTGAGGCGCAGACAATATTCCCGGGCACAACAGCCGTAAAAGAGGGAGATGTTATAAAAATTTAGATTTTCCAAGCAAACAGACAGCATTGTGCCAAAAAAAGAGTATAACGAGGATATAATCATTGCGCAGCTCAGGGAAGATAATCTCAAAGCCGGTGCATTCTCTGCTATCGTAAAAGAGTATAGCGAGAGCATCTATTGGCACGTCAGGCGTATGGTATTAACGCACGATGATGCCAACGACATTGTACAGAACACCTTTATAAAGGCGTGGATGAATATCGACTCTTTTCAAGGAAAATCAAAAATCTCTACTTGGCTCTACCGCATCGCCATAAATGAGACACTTACCTTTTTGAACAAAAATCGCAACACATTTGTTTCATTGGACACCCCCGAAGGGGCTATTGCCGAGCAGCTTGAGAGCGACACCTATTTTAACGGCAACAAAGCCGATGCTATGCTTCAGGAGGCAATAGCGCGTCTACCCGAGAAGCAACGTCTTATATTCAATCTAAAATATTACAGCGAGATGAAATATGAGGAGATATCCCAGTTGCTCGACACCAGTGTCGGCGCTCTAAAAGCATCGTATCACATAGCGGTTAAAAAAATTGAGGAATATTTAAGACAAAAGAATTAAACCATCAGCAAAAAAATCTATCATATAAGCAGATTTTGAATTATGGAGAAGCAAAAAGAGATAGAGAAACAGATTTTCACCGTGCCCGAAGGTTACTTTGAGCAGTTGAACAAGGAGATATTGAGCGCGACAACAGAGCGTTGCACCATCACTCCGCGCCGCAAGAGTTACACTCTTGGCAGGTTAGGTCGTGTGGCCGGCTACGCCGCAGCAATAGCCCTGTTCTTTGCCATTGCAAGCAACATTTTTGCACCGGGCAGCAAAGCTAACGAAAATAACGCAAGCGCTTACGTTGCCGAGAGCGAGTACATTGACAATATCCTAGACAGCTACACCATCGACGACTACACATTCTACTGTTATCTGACAGACTCTGATATTGAATAAACCAAATAAACCCAGAAATATGAAAAAGTATCTATTTTCGGCACTGCTGATTATTATAACAATAACAACGGCAAGCGCACAGAATAATCAAAAGAACAAGCCACACTTCTCACCCGAGGAGTTTAAAGCCAAGCAACAGGCTTATATAACCGAGAAAGCCGAGCTCTCGCCCGAGGAGGCTGAGGCTTTTTTCCCACTCTTCTTTGAGTTGCAAAAACAGAAATTCGACCTTGAGCGCAATGCACGCAAGAATTTCAAGAAAAACCGCAACGAAAAGATGACCGAGGAGGAGTGCCGTAGCTTTGTCTACAACACAGCCGACGCAAAAATTGAGGTTGCAAAATTGGAAAGAGAGTACGTTGACAAGTATCTAAATATTCTCTCGCCTTGTAAATTACGCAAAGTACAACGCGCCGAGTGGTTATTCCAGCGCGACCTTATGAAAAAGATGACAGGACACAAAAAAGCAAAAAAGGATGAGCGTTAACGCTCATCCTTTTTTGCTTCGTTCCAAAGAGCATCCATCTCCTCGAGCGACATATCACGCAGGTTACGCCCCTGCCCAATCGTTCGCTCCTCGACATAATTAAAGCGACGACGGAATTTATTATTTGTGAGTTCCAGCGCATTATCGGGGTTAATACCATAGAGACGCGAAGCGTTTACAAGGCTGAAAAGCAAATCTCCAAACTCCTTTTCAAGGTTTACAGCATCGCCCCGTTTCATCTCCTCCTCAACCTCGGCAATCTCCTCTTTAACCTTGGCCCACACATCCTCACGTTTTTCCCAGTCGAAGCCCACATTCGCAGCCTTTTCCTGCATACGATAGGCCTTTATCAGCGATGGCATTGAGGCCGGAACACCACTCAGAATGGTTTTATTACCATCTTTCTCGGTCATCTTCAATTGTTCCCAATTCTTGCACACCTCGCCGGCCGTTTCGGCAACCACCTCGCCAAAAACGTGCGGGTGACGATAGATGAGTTTATCACACAAACGGTCACAAACATCTTTCATATCGAACTGTTGCTTTTCCTGTGCAATCTTTGCATAAAAAGCCACGTGCAAAAGTACATCGCCAAGTTCCTTGCATATATTCTGCGTGTCGTCGGCAACAAGAGCATCCGACAATTCAAAGCACTCCTCTATCGTATTTGGGCGCAGACTGCTGTTAGTCTGCTTTCTATCCCAAGGACATTTCTCGCGCAACTCATCAAGCACGTCCAAAAAACGCCCAAAAGCATCTAAAATTTCTTCTCTACTATGCATAGCCGAATTTATTAATCGATACAAAAATAGAACAAAACAATGAAATTAGAAACCCTTGCATAAATTTAGCTGCAACAAAAGCTTTTTTAGTGATTTTTTTGCGCTGTAAAGATGATTATTTTAATAATAAGAATTAACTTTGCAAATTGGAAAGTATTTAATTTTCTAACTAATTTTGGAATAATTATATAAAACAAAAAATACTATGAGCTTAGCAAGCACTTACATACCCGCAGAGGTTGAGGAGAAGTGGTACGAGTACTGGTTAAAGAACAATCTTTTCCACTCGGAGCCCGATGAGAGAGAACCATATACAATTGTAATTCCGCCACCAAACGTGACCGGAGTATTGCATATGGGCCATATGCTGAACAACACTATTCAAGATATTCTTGTACGTCGTGCGCGTATGCTCGGCAAGAACGCTTGCTGGGTACCGGGTACCGACCACGCATCTATCGCCACTGAGGCAAAAGTTGTAAAGAAACTTGCAGGACAGGGCATTAAGAAGAGCGACCTCACACG
This sequence comes from Bacteroidaceae bacterium, assembly GCA_045647745.1. Lineage (GTDB taxonomy): Bacteria > Bacteroidota > Bacteroidia > Bacteroidales > Bacteroidaceae > HGM04593. The sequence continues at coordinate 4,305 of JAZRMQ010000013.1, forward strand.
CGAGGAGTTTTTGAAACACGCTTGGGAGTGGACCGACGAACACGGCGGCATCATTCTGCAGCAGTTGCGCAAGCTGGGTGCATCGTGTGACTGGGACCGCACATCGTTCACAATGGACGAAATTCGCAGCAAGAGCGTTATTAAAGTGTTCTGCGACCTTTACAACAAAGGGCTCATCTATCGTGGCCTCCGTATGGTAAACTGGGACCCCAAGGCACAGACAGCGCTCAGCAACGAGGAGGTTATCTACCGAGAGGAAAAGAGCAAACTCTACTATCTTAAATATTATGTCGACGAGGCTGCCGGTTGCACCGACGGCGAAGAGGCCGGCGCTGTGACACTCGCTGCCACCGATGCTTTTGACCCAACAGTGAAGCACCAGATTCTGCACCGCGACGCCAACGGCCGTCGCTATGCTGTGGTTGCAACAACCCGCCCCGAGACTATTATGGGTGACACCGCAATGTGCATCAACCCCAAAGACCCAAAGAACAGTTGGTTAAAGGGCAAGAGAGTGATTGTGCCACTCGTAAACCGTTCAATCCCTGTCATTGAGGACAGATACGTTGAGATTGAGTTCGGTACAGGCTGTTTGAAGGTTACTCCTGCCCACGACACCAACGACTATATGCTGGGCAAGACACACAATCTTGAGACAATAGACATTTTCAATGCCGATGCCACTATCAGCGAGGCTGCCGGAATGTATGTTGGCAAGGACCGTATGGAGGTTCGCGAGCAGATAGCAAAAGACCTTGCCGAGGCTGGCCTTTTGGAGAAGGTTGAGGATTATGAGAACAAGGTGGGTTACAGCGAGCGTAACGCCGACACTGCTGTTGAGCCACGCCTCTGTATGCAGTGGTTCTTGCGTATGCAGCACTTTGCCGACATTGCATTGCCACCGGTGATGGAGGATAGACTAAAATTCTACCCAACAAAATACAAGACCACATACAATAATTGGCTCGCCAATATTCAGGATTGGTGTATCAGCCGCCAGTTGTGGTGGGGACACCGCATCCCAGCATATTTCTTGCCCGTTGCCGAAGGTGCCGACGAGAAATTTGTTGTTGCTGAAAGCCGCGAAGAGGCGCTTGCTTTGGCAAAGGCAATCCCGGGCTATGAGAACATCACAGCCGAGGAGCTACGCCACGACGAGGATGCACTCGATACTTGGTTCAGCTCTTGGTTGTGGCCAATCTCATTGTTCAATGGTATTCTTGAGCCGGGCAACAAAGAGATTAGCTACTACTACCCCACAAATGACCTAGTAACAGGCCCGGATATTATTTTCTTCTGGGTGGCACGTATGATTATGGCCGGTTACGAATACGAGGGTGATATGCCTTTTAAAAATGTATATTTCACCGGTATTGTACGCGACAAGCTTGGCCGCAAGATGAGCAAATCTTTGGGTAACAGCCCCGACCCACTCGACCTTATCGCACGCTACGGTGCCGATGGTGTACGTATGGGCATTATGCTCTCGGCACCTGCGGGTAACGACATTCTCTTCGACGAGAGCCTTTGCGAGCAGGGACGTAACTTCTGCAACAAAATATGGAACGCCTTCCGCCTTGTCAAGGGTTGGAATGTGAGCAACGAGATTGAGCAGCCCGAGAGCAGCAAGCTCGCCATCAAGTATTTCAACGAGACTCTTGCAAAGGCTGCTGCATCACTCGACGACCTCTTTGGCAAATATCGTTTGAACGAGGCGTTGATGACAGTGTACTCACTCTTCTGGGACGAGTTCTCGGCGTGGTATCTCGAGATGATTAAGCCGGCTTATGGTTCACCAATCGACGCTGCCACATACGAGGCGACACTCGGTTTCTTCGACAATCTGTTGCGTCTGTTGCATCCGTTTATGCCATTCATCACCGAGGAGTTGTGGCAGAGCATCAAGGAGCGCAAAGATGGCGAGAGTATTATGGTGCAGAGCACAAAAGAGCTTGCAGCAGAGTGCGACGAGGCATACCTTGGCAAAATAGCGATAATGAAGGAGGTAATCGGCGGCGTTCGTGCTACACGCCAGCAGAAGAACCTGTCACCACGCGAACCTTTGGCATTGCAGATTATCGGCGAGTCACCCGTTGCCGGCCTTGAGTGTGTGATGACAAAGATGGCCAACCTCTCTTCACTCGAGAGCGTTGCCACCCCCGACGACACAGCCGTTTCGTTCCGTGTAGGCACAACAGAGTTTGCTATCCCAATGGGCTCACTCATCGACAAGGATGCCGAGATAGCAAAAATGCAGGAGGAGCTTGCTTATCACGAGAAGTTCTTGAAGAGTGTTGAAGCAAAGCTCGGCAACCCTAACTTTGTAAACAAAGCTCCCGAAAAGATTATTGCCATTGAGCGCAAAAAGCAATCGGATGCAATGGAGAAGATAGCAATGCTCAAGGAAAGCATACAAAAACTATCCAAGTAACCCATCAATAAAATGAAGGATAAGAAAAAGATTATAATCATCTCCCTTGTCGTGCTTGTTGCCGCGTTAGCAATAGACTTGGCCTACATTTGGAACAGCCTCAAAGAGAGCGAAAAGCAGAATGTTGAGATACAGGAGCTTATTGCCCTTGAACAGGAGGAGATGCTTAACGACTTGCAGAATGCACAGCTGGAGTATGACGAACTGAAGAAGAAAATCCTCAGCAACGACTCTTTGCTGGTAAGGCTCGAGCAGGAGCAGTTGCGCACCCAGCAGCTATACGAGGAGCTGCAAAGCACAAAAGCCACTAATGCTGCCGAGATAAAGCGCCTTAAAAAGGAGCTGAAGACACTCCGCGGAGTGCTCGAGAGCTATATGGTGCAGATTGATTCACTCTACCGCGAAAATACCGAGCTAAAAAATGAGAACACCAAACTCATTGCCGGCAAAAAGAGAGTCGAGGAGGAGAGAAACGTGCTTGCCAAAGAGAAAGAGGCACTAACCGAGAAGGTAGACCTTGCCTCACAGCTCGATGCCACAAACGTAAAGGTTAATTTATTACGTGGCAACGGCAAGGAGACCGAGAAGATTAAACGCGCCAAACAAATTAGTGTCAGCTGCACAATCTCCAAGAACATAACAGCAAGCACTGGCGACAAGAGAGCCTATGTAAGAATTATGCAGCCCGACGGAGAGCCTTTGACAAAGGGATACAGCTACACTTTCAAATATGAGAACCGCGATATAAGCTATTCAATGAGCAGAGAATTTGAGTTTACCGGCGAGGAGCAGTCACTCACATTCTATTGGGACATTGAAGAGACACTGCAAAAAGGATGCTATCGTGCATATATTTTTGTAGATGGGAATATGATTGGCGAAGGATTTGCCGATTTTGAATAAAAGAGATTTATGAAACGAATACTTGTAACAGGAGGAGCCGGCTTCATTGGGTCACACCTTTGCGAAAGACTACTCAAGGACGGCAACGACGTCATCTGCCTCGACAACTATTTCACAGGCAGCAAAGACAACATACGCCACCTCATTGGCAACGACCACTTTGAGCTTGTCCGCCACGACATAACACAGCCCTACACGGCCGAGGTCGACGAGATATACAACCTTGCCTGCCCGGCATCGCCCGTGCACTATCAGCACGACCCTGTAAAAACAATACAGACCTGCGTGATTGGTTCAATGAATATGCTGGGGCTAGCAAAGCGCGTTGGCGCAAAGATTCTCCAAGCATCGACAAGCGAGGTCTACGGCGACCCACACATACACCCACAGGTCGAGGAGTATTGGGGAAATGTCAATCCCATAGGCATACGCTCTTGCTACGACGAGGGCAAGCGTTGCGCCGAGACTCTGTTTATGGACTATCATCGACAGAACAATCTGCGCATAAAAATTATACGCATATTCAACACATACGGTCCACGAATGAGTATGAACGATGGTCGCGTGGTGTCAAATTTCATCGTGCAGGCACTGCAAGGCAAGGATATTACCATCTATGGCGACGGCAAGCAGACACGCAGTTTCCAATATGTCGATGACCTTGTTGAGGGAATGGTGCGTATGATGGAGACAAGCGACGACTTTACCGGCCCGGTGAATATTGGCAACCCGGGAGAGTTCACAATGCTTGAACTTGCCGAAAAGGTGATAGAACTAACAGGCTCAAAATCAAAGATTGTATTCGAGCCACTGCCACAAGACGACCCTCGCCAGCGCAAACCTGATATCTCGCTAGCCAACAAAATGCTTAATGGTTGGAGACCAGAGATAAAGCTCAACGAGGGATTGGGATACACAATAGACTATTTTAAGAAATTAATATAAAACACAATAACAATGAACATTCTAGAACTTAGCGAACAGGAGATTGTACGCCGCGAGGCACTTGCCGAACTACGCAATATGGGCATAGAGCCCTACCCCGCAGCCGAGTACCCCACAAATGCATTCTCAACCGATATAATTGCAGAATTCAAGGACGAGGATGAGCCACGTCAAGTGTGCATCGCCGGCCGTATGATGAGCCGTCGTGTGATGGGTAAAGCATCATTCATCGAGCTTCAGGACTCTAAAGGCCGCATACAGGTATATATCACACGCGACGACATCTGTCCGGGTGAGAACAAAGATGGTTACAATGTGCTTTTCAAGCGCTTGCTCGACATCGGTGATTTCATCGGCATCAAGGGTGTTGTGTTCCGCACACAAACAGGCGAGATAACCGTTCACGCCAACGAGCTCACATTCTTGTCAAAGAGCATACGCCCACTCCCCATTGTAAAATACAAGGATGGCGTTGCTTACGACCGCTTCGAGGACCCCGAGCTACGTTACCGCCAGCGCTACGTTGACCTTGTGGTAAATGACGACGTAAAGGAGATTTTTATCAAGCGTAACAAAATCTACAGCTCTATGCGCGAGTTCTTTAACAGCAAGGGCTATATGGAGGTTGAGACACCGGTGTTGCAGTCAATCCCCGGTGGTGCAGCCGCACGTCCGTTCATCACACACCACAATGCATTGGATATTCCTCTCTATCTGCGCATCGCAAACGAATTGTATCTGAAACGCCTTATCGTGGGTGGCTTTGAGGGTGTTTATGAGTTCTCAAAGAATTTCCGCAACGAGGGTATGGACCGCACACACAACCCCGAGTTCACCTGTATGGAGATTTATGTATCATACAAGGACTACAACTGGATGATGTGTTTCACCGAGCAGATGCTTGAGAAGATTGCTCTCGACGTGAACGGCACAACAGAGGTACAGGTGGGCGAGCACACTATCAGCTTCAAGGCACCTTTCCGTCGCGTTACAATGCTCGACTCTATCAAGGAGTTCACAGGATATGACCTCAACGGCAAGAGCGAAGAGGAGATTTTTGCTATCTGCAAGGAGCTTAAGATGGAGGTTGACGAGACAATGGGTAAAGGCAAGCCCATCGACGAAATATTTGGTGAGTTCTGCGAGGGCAACTACATACAGCCTACATTCATCACCGACTACCCCATTGAGATGTCACCACTCTGCAAGCGTCACCGTAACAACCCCGACCTCACAGAGCGCTTTGAGCTTATGGTGAATGGCAAGGAGCTTTGCAACGCATACAGCGAGCTCAACGACCCCATTGACCAAGCAGAGCGTTTCCAAGAGCAGTTGCGCTTGAGCGAAAAGGGCGACGACGAGGCGATGTTCATCGACAAGGATTTTGTTCGCGCGCTTGAGTATGGTATGCCTCCAACATCTGGTATGGGCATTGGTATGGACCGTCTCGCAATGCTTATGACCGGCCAGACAACTATCCAAGAGGTGTTGTTCTTCCCACAGATGCGCCCCGAGAAGAAGGTTCCAAAGGACAATGCTGCTGCATTTGCAGTGATTGGTGTTCCCGAGGAGTGGGTGCCAGTGCTTCACAAGGCCGGTTACAACCTTGTAAACGACCTCAAGGGTGGCAATGCGCAAAAGATACAGATGGAGATTGGCGGCATTAACAAGAAGTTCAAGCTGGGCTACACTACTCCATCGGTGAATGACGTTGCTGCGTGGATTGAGAAGCTGGGTTAAGAAATTGTTATAGATTTTTATTAATTGAGCTATTATATAGTTTCTAAAAATATTTCATTATGGAACTATCAAATAAACAGGTTGCCATTATGGGTGGTGGCAGTTGGGCAACAGCTATTGCAAAGATTTTGCTCAACAATGTAGACTCCATCAATTGGTATATCAGACGCGAGGACCGCATCGAGGATTTTAAGCGTTTGGGACACAACCCGGCCTATCTCTCCTCGGTAAAGTTCGACACAAACAGAATTAACTTTTCGTCGGATATCAACAAGATTGTGAAGGAGAGCGATATTTTGGTGTTCGTGACACCATCGCCCTACTTGAAAAATCACTTGAAAAAGCTGAAAGCCGACCTCGAGGATAAATTCATCGTTAATGCCATAAAAGGTATTGTACCCGATGAAAATCTTATCATCTCGGAGTATTTTAATAAGGTTTACAAAGTGCCTTATGAAAATATTGCAGCTATTGCAGGACCTTGTCACGCCGAGGAGGTAGCTTTGGAACGCCTCTCTTATCTGACAGTGGGTTGTTCAAGCATCGACCACGCAAAGCAGTTTGCCAAAAAGCTTGGCAGCAGCTTCATCAAAACCTCGGTAAGCGACGACGTTGTAGGTATTGAATATGGTTCGGTACTAAAGAATATCTACGCTATTGCTGCCGGTATTTGCAGCGGACTGAAATATGGCGATAATTTCCAAGCGGTGCTTATGTCAAACGCTGCTATTGAGATGAACCGTTTTCTCAACGTTGTGCACCCTATTGAGCGCACCATCAACGACTCGGTGTATATGGGCGACCTGCTAGTAACCGGCTATTCAAAGTTCAGCCGCAACCGCGTGTTTGGTAGTATGATTGGTAAGGGATATTCTGTAAAGAATGCACAAATTGAGATGGAGATGATTGCCGAGGGTTACTACGCAGCAAAGTGCATAAAGGAGATTAACGAGCACTACCGCATTAACACCCCAATCATTGACGCTGTATACAATATTCTTTACGAAGGTATTTCACCGGTGATTGAGATTAAACTTTTGACAGACTCTTTTAAGTAACAGTTAAAATTCAGATTTTTCGCTTTGCCCCAAATGACACTCTTCACAATTTTGTCATTCTGAACGCAAGTAAAAAATCTCATAAAACAACAAAGACAATGAAAAATATAACACTTAACATTGACAAGGTGACAGGCTTTGTCACACGCGAACAGATTTTGGCTCTTGAGCCACAAGTTAAACGTGCTCAGGCAGCTCTTGAAGATGGCACATTGCCCGGAAACGACTTTCTTGGCTGGCTTCACCTGCCATCATCAATAACAAAGGAGCATATTGCCGACATCAACGCCACAGCACAGACTTTGCGCGAGAATTGCGAGGTTGTTGTGGTTGCCGGTATCGGCGGCAGCTACCTTGGTGCACGCGCCGTTATTGAGGCTTTGAGCAATAATTTTGCAGCACTCATCGGCGACAGCAAGAACCCCAGAGTGATTTTTGCCGGACACAACATCAGCGAGGATTATCTTTTTGAGCTAACCGAGTATCTTAAAGACAAGAAATTTGGTGTAATCAATATCTCAAAATCTGGAACAACAACCGAGACTGCTCTTGCGTTCCGTCTTTTGAAGAAACAGTGCGAGGAGCAACGCGGCAAAGAGATGGCAAGCAAGGTTATTGTTGCTATCACCGATGCTGTGAAGGGTGCAGCACGCATCACAGCCGACAAAGAGGGCTATAAGAGCTTCATCATCCCCGACAACGTTGGTGGTCGTTTCTCTGTTCTCACTCCCGTTGGCCTGCTGCCTATCGCTGTTGCAGGATTTGACATCGAGGCACTTGTTCAGGGTGCTACTGATATGGAGAAGAACTGCGCTCCCGAGGTACCATTCGAGGAGAATATCGCAGCAATGTACGCCGCTACACGCAACGCTCTTTATGCCGACGGCAAGAAGATTGAAATCCTTGTAAACTACCAACCAAAGTTGCACTTCACATCTGAATGGTGGAAGCAGCTCTACGGCGAGAGCGAGGGCAAGGAGAATAAAGGTATCTTCCCCGCATCGGTAGATTTCACAACCGATCTTCACTCAATGGGTCAGTGGATTCAAGAGGGTGAGCGCACAATCTTTGAGACGGTGCTTTCTATTGAGAAGCCAAATTGTTCACTCACCGTTCCAAGTGACGAGGCGAACCTCGATGGCTTGAATTTCCTCGCCGGCAAGCACGTCGATGAGGTGAACAAGATGGCCGAGCTTGGTACACAGCTTGCACACGTTGATGGCGGCGTGCCCAATATCCGCATCTCAATCCCCGAACTCAACGCATACTACATTGGCCAGTTGCTCTATTTCTTTGAGATTGGTTGTGGCATCAGTGGCTATGTTCTTGGCGTTAACCCATTCAACCAACCGGGTGTAGAGGCCTATAAAAAGAATATGTTTGCACTGCTCGACAAGCCCGGCTACGAGGAGGAGAGCAAAGCAATCCGCGCAAGACTGTAATGTGAAGATATCATCCTGAATGTGCCTTGTCATTCCTGAGCGCAGCGAAGGATCTCATCCCCAAAATTAACAAAAGAAAAAAATAGTCTTTAATGGATTACAAAAAAGCAATTCAAGATTATAAGCAACTGCAAGGCCACAAAGCCTTGCAGTTGCGTGCTGTATTATTCGATATGGATGGTGTGCTGTTCGACTCAATGCCCTATCACGCCGATGCGTGGTCGCGTGTAATGACCGATGCCGGCTTCACCTTCTCGCGCGAGGATGTATATATGAACGAAGGCCGCACCGGCGCCGACACCATCAACACAGCCAGCCTCGCCCAATTTGGCAAACCAGCAACAGCAGAACAGATTGATGCACTCTGCAAAGCAAAATGTGACATTTTCGACACCTATCCACCAACGCCACGAATGTCTTTTGCGCTTGAACTTGTACAAAAGGTAAAAGAGTGCGGGCTCACCCCAATGATTGTCACCGGTAGCGGAACACCAACACTACTCGACCGCATACAGAGTAATTTCCCGGGACTTTTTGCCGAGGAGCACATCATCAGTAGCTTTCACGTAAAACGCGGCAAACCCTACCCCGACCCTTACTTGCTTGCACTGGAGCGTGGAGGTTTTGCCCCCAATGAGGTTATTGTTGTTGAGAATGCACCGCTTGGCGTTACTGCAGGCGTTGCTGCCGGCCTGTTTACTATTGCAGCCAACACTGGCCCATTGAATGAGAATGTGCTTAGCGAAGCCGGAGCAAATCTTGTTTTCCCATCGATTGAAGCGCTATGCTGCGAGTGGGAGAAGCTTTTTGAAGCGTTGAAGTAAACTGCTCACACTCATTAAAAGCTTGTTGGCTGTTGCAAAAGCAACAGCCAACAAGCTTTTAATAATATCAAAAATCACTTGATTATTACCTTTTTCCCATTGATAATGTAAACACCATTTGTAGAATTCTTTGAGATAAATCTCGAAAATAGGCTGCGCTCGTTACAAAATCTCCAAGCAAGCTTGAGATTTCACTCGCTTGCACTATCTTTGTAAAGAAAAAGAGAACAAATGAAAAGAATTACAAGCATAATACGCGAAGAATTAAGCCAGTGCTATTCCACCGGCGAAATATCTGCACTCACACGCATCATTGCAACCGAATTGCTTGGTCTTTCACAAATGACATATTTCCTCAAAGACGAGGTCCCTCTTACCGCAGAACAACAAACACTGCTCAACAACGCCATAGAGCGTTTGAAAAGAGAAGAGCCCATTCAATACATTCTCGGGTACTGCGATTTTTGCGGTCTCAGGTTCAAAGTAACCCCGGCAACACTAATTCCACGCCCCGAGACAAGCGAACTAGTTGAATGGGTAGCGAGCGAAGCCACAGGCAACGAAAGAATTCTGGACATTGGCACAGGCAGCGGTTGCATAGCAGTGAGCCTTGCACATAAAATGCCACAAAGCAAGGTAACAGCGTGGGATATTTCAACTGATTCGCTTGCCGTTGCTGCAAAGAACAGCAAAGCAAACAACTGTGCAGTAGCTTTTGAGCAGGTAGATATTTTAGCATACGAACCAACCGGCGAACAATTTGATATAATAGTGAGCAACCCACCTTATATAAAGGAGAACGAAAAGGCTGCAATGCACAGCAATGTACTCAATTGGGAACCACACACTGCTCTTTTTGTTCCCGACAACGACCCTTTGCTGTTTTACCGCACAATAGCCGAAAAAGGCTTAACACTTTTAAACACCGGTGGCACACTCTACTTTGAGATTAATCGTGCCCACGGCAAAGAGACTATCGAGATGCTTGCAGCACTCGGCTACACAAGCATTGAGCTACGCAAGGATTTTGCCGGCAACGACAGAATGATTAGAGCAATAAAGAACCTATAAAACAAAAAAACGATGAGACATTTGCTGCGAATTATATTAACAATTGCATTATTGACAAACAGCGTCACTCTTTTTTCACAAATATTCGTAAACGGCATACAATACAATATCACCTCCTCGAACACCGTCGAGGTCACTTTCTCAAAAAGAGGATATAACTACGAGGGGCATATTGTTATTCCACGAAGCATTTATTACGAAGGAAAAACATATAATGTGACCGCCATTGGCGATGGAGTGTTCAGCTACCGCCCCATCACAGGAATTACTCTCCCCGAAGGCCTTGAAAGAATAGGCGAATATTCATTTGCCAACACCTCCATTCCAAGCATAGTAATCCCCAACAGCGTAACAAGCTTGGGAGAAAATGCCTTTGAGTCGAGCGACATTACAAGCCTCACCATTGGAACAGGATTAACAACTATAAGCAAATACGCTTTTGCCGGCTGTTGGTTAGAGGAGATTATTATTCCTGACAATATTACAATTATTGAAGATTACGCCTTTTTGGCTTGTTGGTTTGCCAAGAAAATTGTACTAGGAAATAACGTTACACATATTGGAGAGGACGCTTTTTGTAAATGCGCAGAGGTGACAGAACTATTTATCCCCAACAGCGTAAAGGAGATTGGTCACGGTGCTATCTGCGCTATACCAACACTGAAAAAATTAGAGATAGACTGTGATACCATAAAAGATTGGTTCCACGATGGCTTTGAACTATCTTTTACAGACTTAATCATTGGCGAGAATGTTGAAGTTATATCTCCCGGAGCCTTTATGATGTGTCACACAATAGAGAGATTGACAATTTCAAAGGATGTAAGAGAAATTGGCGAAGAGGCTTTCCGATATTGTCAGTATATGACCGATATATATTCAAATATTCCGGCTGAATTTCTTTTTGAGATAAGCAAGAGCGTTTTTGATGCTGCAGATAAAGAAAAATGCAACCTGCACGTGCCCTATAATTCAAAGACAAAGTACAGCACAACAAAATATTGGAACGAGTTTTTCAACATTCTTAACCCGGGAGAGATGTCTATAGAGTGTGTTAAAAGTGAAACGGATAAAAACAATATATACAACCTAAAAGGAGAGCTCATCAATCAGCCCAAAGAGAAGGGGGTATATATTATTGACGGCAAGAAACAATTTATTAAATAATTCAATGAAAGAACTCTCCCCCGGCGAGGCACTGAACAAGGCCGCTGCGTACTGCACGCTGTGCGAACGCTGCATAAGCGAGGTGAGCGCAAAGCTCACAACGTGGAACGTGCCGCACAGCGTGCAGGATGAGATTATCAGCCGGCTCATTGAAGAGAAATTTATTGACGAGGCTCGCTATTGCCGAGCTTTTGTCAATGACAAGGTGCGTTTCAACCGTTGGGGGCGTATTAAAATAACCGCTGCACTGCGCGAAAAACGCCTACCGCAAGAGCATATAAAAGAGGCCTTGGAGAGCATTGACGAGGATATTTACCAACAGTCACTCAAAGAGGTTATTGAGATAAAGCGCCGCGAGCTGAAGGGAAAAGATGACTTTGCTACACAGCAGAAAATCATTCGTCACGCAGCAAGCCGTGGCTACGAGCCCTCACTTATAATTTCAACAATAAAATACAAAGGCGATGAAATGGATTTCTGACCTCATAGACCTAATTTTCCCGCGTCACTGCGCCGTGTGTGGCGAAATTCTGTCGCGACAAGAGCGCGACCTCTGCCTTAACTGCCTATACACACTCCCCAAGATAGAGGCTCACCACAAGCCCGAAATTGAGCAGAGTTTTTGGGGCAAGGTTGAGATTGAGCGCGCCACATCATTTATGTACTATCGTAAAGGTTCGCCTTATAATGCCTTGATGCATAAATTAAAATACCACAACGCACCCGAGGTGGGGCGACGTCTTGCGCAGATTGCAGCAAGAGAGCTACACGAAAGCGATTTTTTCAACGGCATCACGCTCATTGTTCCCCTCCCACTCTCAAAAAAGAAACAACGCAAGCGAGGATATAATCAGAGCGAATATATTGCCAAAGGACTATCCGACGTCACAGGAATACCCATTGACACAACTATTGTCAAACGCGATATTCCCAACGAGACACAAACACACAAAAACCGCGACGAACGTTGGGAGAATGTAAAAGATATCTTCTCTGTCGGCCAAGCCACCACATTAGAGAACGAGCACATTCTGCTTGTCGACGATATTTTGACAACGGGAGCAACCCTCTGCAGCTGCGCCAAGACACTCAAAGAGCAATGCAACTGCAAAATAAGCATATTCAGCCTTGCATACACCTACAACGGCTTTTAAAAAAGAATAAACACACCAGCACGGTTTGATTATAGAAATAATATTTATACCTTTGTGATATATTAACGTTGAAAAAGCATTGAAATGAGCAAGAAAGTATTTGTTTCGGGATGTTACGATATGCTCCATTCGGGACACGTGGCATTTTTCAAAGAGGCTGCAACACACGGCGATTTATATGTCGGCATTGGTTCCGATGCAACCATACGAGGCCTTAAAGCCCGCAAAACAATAAACACCGAGCAAGAGCGCCTTTATATGGTCAAAGCCATACGTTACGTAAAAGATGCTTTTATCAACAGCGGCAGTGGAATGCTCGATTTTGAAGAGGATGTAAAAAACCTGAAACCGGATATCTTTTTTGTAAACAGCGACGGCTACACCCCCGACAAGAAACGTTTCTGCGAGGAGAATGGTATCAAGCTGATTGTCAGCACTCGCATACCCGAGGCCGGGCTACCCACACGCTCTACAACCGCCTTACGTCAGGAGTGCAAAATCCCCTACCGCATTGACCTCGCCGGTGGGTGGCTCGACCAACCATACGTTAGCAAGCACCACGGCGGAGCTGTGCTCACCATCAGCATTGAGCCCGATTATGATTTCAACGACCGTGGCGGTATGAGCACATCATCGCGCAAGGCCGCCATTGAGATGTGGCACGTCGATATTCCCGAGGGTGACCGCGAGACACTGGCAAAAATGGTATTCCGCTACGAGAACCCACCGGGAAGCCCGTATATCAGCGGTTCACAGGATGCAATAGGCATTGTTATGCCTTGCCTTAATCGTTTGAACTACGATGGTGGCTATTGGCCCGAAAATATCGAGAGTGTCAAAGACGATGAAATTCTTGACTTTATTGAGAAAAATCTGTGGCTCGTTCCACTTGCGCCACGCGATAGCAGCTACGATGTTCTTGCCGACACTCACATTGACAAAGCCGGAGCCGAGGCGCTTGCAAAAGCTGCCGATGATTGTTGGAAAGCCCTGTTGGTAAAAGATGTGACAGCGTGGGGAGAAGCCTGCACTGCATCGTTCAAGGCGCAGGTTGCAATGTTCCCCAATATGGTCTCACCCAACGTGCAAAAAGCTATTGACGAGTATAAAGAGAGAGTAAAAGGTTACAAAATAACAGGAGCCGGCGGTGGCGGTTATCTTGTACTCATTAACGACACCCCCATTGAAGAGGCCATACAAATAAGAATAAGACGAAAATAAAAACCATAATAAAAAAACACTGGGAGTCACCTTTAAAAGGTTTGACTCCCAATGTTGTCTATTGGCTTATTGCAACAATCACGCAACGGTCCACTTGCAGCGAACAGGCGACACAATCGCGCCCTCGTCTTTTAGCTGCTTCATTGCCTTGTCAACCTCTTTGCGGTCAATACCACTCAGCTCTGCTATCTTGCCGGCATTCAAAGGCTCACCGGCCTCTTTCATTGTTGCCAATACTTTCTCTTTTGTCTCCATAATCTTTTAATTTAATGGTTATTATCTCTAATGCTTAATGTAATTTCCAAATAGCTGCGTTTACCCTCAATATAATCGGCGTAAAGAGTCTCTGCATCGCGCCCACGCAAAATTGCGCATTTTCCACACAACTCACAATTTCCCAGGCAACGCCATTTGTCCTGCACAAATTCACGACGTTCCTCCTTTGTCGAATGTTCTATGAGTGGAGCTTCCATTAATCTAACACTGTTTATCAGTTGCTTGTTCAACTTCTATCAATACCCGGTATTTACAGCAACAAGCATTTCGTCATAAGGCCAATGAGGCTGATAAAAGAGCTGACGTTCCTTGCCATCTATGCTGTCCCAATCAACAAAGCTGAGGTTGCTGAAGGATGGCTCACCAAACTCAAACGAGCGACCATAGAGCACCACCACCCCACGAACATCATCAACACGCCACAGCCCACCACCATAAGGACAACTCTCGTCCCATCGCAAAAGGTCGCGATGATGATAGACCATTCCGAACTTCAGTTTCCCTTCATTGGTTATTACAAACTTCTTATACATCTGTCAACGCTTAGTATAGTGATATTTCAAACACCTTCTGCCCTACAAAAATAGTATTTTATTTGAAATGACAAAAGTTTAATTTTACTAAAGAATGTATAAGCCTGTAATAAATTAACGGCAACAATAGCCGTAATTTATAAGTTTGTGACTATCTTTGCAAATAAATAACAACAATTCAAAGCTAATGATTTTCAAAAGAATAAAATACTTTATAATAATTTTGTTGCTATTAGTTTCGGCGAGCGGCGTTGCACAAACTATCACCACACGCTACGAGGCATCCGGCACATACGGCAGTGGCGACTACACCCCCTTTTGGCATATGGCGAACAGACAGGGCTTGATTAGCCACACAAACAATTCGCTCTATGCACGTCTGGGTGTTGAAGGTTACAACCTTTTCAGCAGCAAGGAGATAACCCTTGAATGGGGTGCTGATATTATTGCAGGATACAATCTTACATCTACACTCTTTATACAACAAGCCTATTTTGATTTCCAATGGAAGAAATTTAGAGTGTCGCTTGGCCAAAAAGAGCGCTGGGGCGAGTTTCCCAACCACAGACTCTCCACCGGTTCGCTTGTTGAGAGTGGCAATGCACGCCCAATTCCACAGATACGCATTGAATTACCCGAATATTGGAATATTCCCGGCACAAAAGGTTGGTTTGCGATAAAGGGACATCTTGCTTACGGCTGGTTCAGCGACGGAGAGTGGCAAAAAGAGTTCTTTGATAAAAAATCGCCAGGTGTCATTGCGGGGCGCTACCACTCAAAGGCTGGCTTTATGCGCTTTGGCAATGAAACAAAGTTCCCACTGACAGCCGAGATTGGCTTGCATATGGTTACACAATTTGGTGGTACTTGCTACAATGCAGGCAAGAATGTAGGCCACACTCAGCAAAACCCTGTTCGTCTCAAAGATTACTTCTACGCTTTAATACCATTAAAAGGTGATGCCTCATACGATGCTTGTGACCAAGGCAACGTTGCCGGCAATATGCTTGGCAGTTGGCAAGGCGCTATCACTTGGAACGACAAGAATTGGAAACTGCGCACGTACTACGAGCACACGTTCGAGGACCACTCACAGCTATTTTGGGAGTATGGTTTATGGACAGAACAGCTTGTTGGGCTGGAGCTAGAGCTTAAAAAAATCAATTGGATAAAAAATGTTGTCTTTGAATACTTTAACCTCAAAGACCAAAGCGGCCCAATCTACCACGACTCCAGAGCAGAGTTCCCCGACCAGATAAGTTGTGCCGACAACAATTTTAATCACGCCATATACCCCGGTTGGTTCAACTATGGTTTGATGATAGGAACACCGCTGTGCACATCACCCATTTATAACGCCGACCGTATTCAATATAGCTACAACAACCGTGTCGAAGCATTTCATTTTGGCATTGAGGGCACACCGCTCAACTGGCTCGACTATCGTGCGCTCTACACCCGCAGCAACAACTGGGGAACATACGGAGTCCCTTTCAAAGATATAAAAACCAACCGTTCGCTCCTGCTTGAACTAACATTCCACCCACAGGCAATGAAAGGATGGAGCGTTGCTGCATCATTTGCACTCGACAACGGCAATCTCTACGGCAACAACTACGGAGGAATGTTGACTATCAAAGGCGAAAATATCTTCAACACACTGAAAAAGAGATAAAGTATGAAAAAGATTATATATATATTACTTTGCACCACCCTTTTCGCATCGTGCCAAAAAGCCGATGACAACGGCGACCTCGGCGGTTGGTGGAAGCTATTGCAGATAGAGGAGATAAACAACGACACTATCATCGACAAAAGCAACGAGGACTGTTTTTGGGCAATACAGCTAAGAATGATAACCACTAAAGATGGAGGTAAAGGCCGTTTCCAACATATTGGTGACTCACTCTTCATACAGATGAAGCAACTACCCAAAGACAGTAAAGCCTCGGGATTGTACAACCCCGAGAACGAGCGCTTTGGCATCAACAAACTCACCAACAAACGAATGATACTGCAATCGGAAGAGGTCATTCTCACTCTCCGCAAATTCTAATACCGCGAGCCAATGAACCTTGAACTATTTCTTGCCAAAAGACTCTACAGCACACGCAAAGGGAAACGTCGCTTGTCGCGCCCTGCCGTCACCATTGCACAATGGGGTGTGACTATTGGCACAATAGTAATGTTCCTGTCAATATCTATTATTGTAGGGTTCAAGAGCCAAGTTCGCGACAAGGTTGTTGGCTTTGGCGGACACATACAAATACTAAACTACGACAGTGGCAGTGAGAACTACAATCCAATAACTGTCGACAGTACGCTGACACAAGAACTGCTTGCCACCGACGGCATAAAGCAGATACAGCAATATGCACAAATTCCGGGCACAATCCTTGCCAACGGCGAGTATGAAGGAGTGATACTAAAAGGGGTAGACAAAAACTACGACCTTTCATTCTTTGCATCCAGCATCATCGAAGGAGAACTGCCGGAATTCACAAGCGAGACGGCATCAAACGCCATTGTAATATCAAAAATCACAGCACAAAAGCTCAAACTGAAAAGCGGCGACAAGGTAAATGTATATTTTATGCAAGGAGGCATAAGAGCGCGTAAAATGTCAATTGCAGCAATATACGAGACACACCTCAATGAGTTTGACAACCTTATGGCGCTAACAGACATCTACACCACCCGCAAACTTAACGGATGGAGTGACGACAAGGCCACAGGCATTGAGATTACAGTGGATAATTTTGACCAAAGATATATTTGCTGCGCAAATATCGACGAGACGGTCTACAATGCCGGAGAAAGAAATAACGAAAGATTATACACCCCCACTATCGACGAATTGTACCCGGCAATGTTCAACTGGCTCGACGTGCTCGACCAAACAGTGTGGATAATACTCATTCTCGTAATCTGCATTGCAGGGTTCACTATGATTTCGGGGCTCTTCATCCTCATACTCGAGAAAAGCAATTTCATTGGTATAATGAAGGCTGTCGGAGCAAGAAACATCTCCATCAGAAAAATATTCCTCTATTATGCAGGAATGATTGTTATCAAAGGAATGTTCATTGGCAATGTAGTAGCTATTGCAATATCCGTAATACAGCAGCAGACGGGGATTATTACCATTGACCCCGAGATGTATTATATGAGCAGCGTGCCCATTCAGTTCAGTTGGTTGCTTATACCAATGAACATTGCAATGTTTATAATATCCATTGCAATATTGGTTATTCCATCGATGCTTATTTCAAAGATTGAGCCGGTAAAAGCAATTAAATTCGAATAAAAAAATAGGCTGCTAAGCAGCCTATTTTTTTATTAAAAGATATAGTTTAAAATTCGTAATACCGGAATTCTCTTTTATTCAACATCTGTTGAGAGTACAGCCTTTGGCAGTGCTCGACAATTGTAGCCGAACGACATTGCCTCGCCGTATGCTCCGGCCGACCTTATCACAAGTAAATCGCCACGCTCTGTTGCCGGCATCTTGCGGTCACGACAGAACACATCTGACGACTCACACACCGGTCCCACAACATCATACACCTCATCGGCCTTGTCGGAACAGATATTCTCTATGCGGTGATACGCATCATACAACGCAGGGCGTATGAGGTCATTCATACCGGCGTCGACAATCACAAATTGCTTGCAACCGCCACGTTTAACATATGTAACGCTGGTAACAAGAGCACCGCACTGCGCCACAATACTGCGACCAAGCTCAAAGTGAACGTGCTGCCCGGGATAGAGTTTCAGATTATTTGCGTATGTTGCAAAATAGAGCTCAAAATCGGGGACAGGATACTTGTCGGGAGCATCGTAACGGATGCCAAGGCCACCACCCACATTAATATGAGGCAGCACCAGACCACGTGTCTCGAACAACAGCTCTTGCAACTCGTTTATCCTGCCACACAGAGCTATAAAATCATCCATCACAAGAATTTGAGAACCGATGTGAAAGTGCAGGCCAATCAACGAAATATGTTCCAAGCCTTCAATCACATTCATCACATCATCAAGCTGCTCATAGCCAATACCGAATTTATTCTCGGCAAGGCCTGTTGTGATATTGCTGTGCGTGTGCGCTCCCACATTAGGATTTATTCGGAGTGCCACCTGTGCCACCACTCCACGCTCGGCAGCCAGAGCCTCTATAGCCTCAAGCTCGGGCACAGACTCTACATTGAAACAAAAAATTCCGGCATCAAGAGCTAAGGCAATCTCCTTATCGGTTTTTCCCACACCTGCAAAAACAATTTTCGATGCAGGAACACCGGCTGCGAGCGCAGCAGCAACCTCACCGCCACTCACGCAATCGGCACCAAGCCCCGACGCTGCGATAATCTTGAGCAGACGAGGATTATAATTTGCCTTTATAGCATAGTGTACATCAAAATTACCATAGCGCTCAGCCTCTTGGCTCACTGTGGCAATAGTCTTTTCCAACAATTCTACATCATAATAGTAGAACGGAGTCTCAACACCTCTAAAATATTCAACAGGAAAATTCATCGCACAATTATTTGTCTGTACCAAAGATTGATGCACTGAGTGAACGCAACGCTCTCACCTTGTCCTCTTCACGAACAAGGAACGAAATATTGTAGTTGCTGCCACCATAAGAGACCATACGAACAGGAATATCCTTCATAGCCTCCATTGCACGAGCCTCAAAGCCTGTATTCTCCCAATTAAGGTCGCCAACCACGCAAATGATACACATATTGTGGTCAACGGTTATTGTACCAATCTTTTGCAGCTCGGCAACAATATCATCCAATCTTCTGTCATCATCTATTGAAACAGAAACACCCACCTCGGATGTACAAATCATATCGATAGATGTTCTGTATTTCTCAAAAATCTCAAACACCTTGCGCAAGAAGCCATAGGCAAGCAACATTCTGCCACTCTTGATTTTGATAGCTGTAATATTATCCTTGGCAGCTATAGCCTTTATCTCTCCGGGGCGAGTGAGGTTATTATCGATGCGTGTACCCTCGGCCTTTGGGTCCATTGTATTTAGCAAGCGCACTGGTGTTCCGGTTAACTTTGCTGGCAGGATACAGGTTGGATGCAGAATTTTTGCACCAAAATAGGCAAGCTCGGCACTCTCTTCAAAGTGCAAATTGCGCACAGGGGCAGTATTTTCAACCACGCGAGGGTCGTTGTTGTGCACGCCATCAATATCGGTCCAAATTTGAACCTCCTCGGCATTGACAGCAGAACCAATCAAAGTCGCAGTGTAGTCACTACCACCACGTTGCAGATTGTCGTAGCTACCCTCGTGATTCATACAAATAAAGCCTTGAGTTATATATATGCGGTTCTTTTTGTCTGTATCGAGCAGAGGCAACAGGTGCTCACGTATGTACTCAAGGTCGGGCTCACCATTGGCAGCCAAACGCATAAATTCAAGAGCATTCAACAATTTCACGTCAATACCCTGCTCCTGCATATAGAAGGTTACCATATTTGTAGATATAATCTCACCCTGAGCCACAATCTCCTTTTCCAAGTCATCGCTCAGTGCCTGCTGTGCCAAATCGCGTAAATGAGCAAAAATTTCATTCACTTTATTTGTTACCGCAGCTTTCACCTCTTCGGTTCTGTAAAGTTCATTGATTGTCTGCATATACTTTGCCTGCAAGAAGGTAGAGTGCTCACACGCACCATTTGCATTGCCGTTACGCAAATAATTTGTAAACTCAATGAGTGAATTTGTTGTTCCCGACATTGCCGAGAGAACAACAATCTTTGTTTCGCCATCGTTTATGAGGCTTACAACATTCTGCATACGCTCGGCCGAACCAACAGATGTTCCGCCAAATTTTAATACTTTCATATAGTTGTTTTTTTTAATTTATTCCGAAAAAATATAACTTTCACCGGCAGTTTACTCAGCTGCACACTCTTTTATTATCTTGCGATCGGCGCAACGATATACGGTTGCCGGGTAATCGCGTAACCACTGTTCGTTGTGCGTAATCATCAGCACGGCCATCTTCTCCTCTTTGCTGATTGTGTGCAACAAATTCATAATATAATCTCCGGTTGCACCGTCGAGGTTGCCTGTTGGCTCGTCGGCAAGCAGTAGCGAGGGGCGATTAAGTATCGCTCGAGCAATGACAACACGCTGTTGCTCACCACCAGAGAGCTCGTGGGGGCGCTTATATCCCTTTTGAGCCAGCCCCACCAACTCAAGCACATCTTGAATTCTGGCCTCGCGCGCCTCTTTATCTCTCCAGCCGGTACAACGGAGCACAAAATCAAGATTATCGTGAATATTCCTATCGGTCAACAATTGAAAATCCTGAAAAACAATGCCGACTTTTCTTCTCAGCTCCTGCAAAGCCCTGTTGCTGATATCAAGCAGGTCGAACTTATCGAATACAAAGGCCTCACCATCTTCAATATCCACCTCGCCATAGATTGTCTTTAGCAGTGTCGACTTACCGGAACCCACAGTTCCCACAATGTAAGCAAACTCTCCTTCGTTCAATGTAAATGTTACATTCTCCAATATAATCTTGGAGTCAATCTGTATATCTACATTCTTATACTCTACAACCGACATATATTCTTGATATTAATAATATTCCACACTTGTGCGCACGCGCACCTTTCCAATATGCAAAAATAGTGATAATTTTCAAAACTAACAGCCTTAAAAGGATATTTATTCACCACACACACTGCCACCATAAGCAAAAATCAAGAAGATATTTCACCCTGCAATATTGTAGGCAAAATATATTTTTCTAACTTTGCATTAAATTGCGAAGATTTTATGTTTGAATACTCCTCGATACTTTTTAAAAAGGTACCAAAATATCTGCTCGAAAAGCGCAACCTCATAATAATGGTTCTTTTCGTGTCAATATTTGCTGTTATCTTCATTAATGTATATAAGCCTTTCGGGTCGGGACAATGGATTTACCAGCAAGGTATCACCTCGACAATATACCTGCTTTGGTCGACAGTTCTTGTGAGCATTGGAATGACGGTGGTCGCCATCAGCCGAATAATAATGTATCGTTACTCGCGCACTCCCGAGCACAATATGACCTATCTAAAATATGCCATTTGGGTATTTGTTGAGCTACTGCTCCTCTCGGGCGCATTCACAATCCTTGCGCTCATCGTGGGCAAGCACCTTAACCTGACGAATAGCGACCCGCTGGAGATATATAAAAATGCGATGCAAAATACATTTTTTATCATTGGTATTCCCTATTTCATCTGCATATTATACTTCTCTTATCAGGTACGCTCGGCCAAGCTAAAGGAGCTGATGAATGAAAATATAGGCTTTAAATCGAGTAATCTAATCTCAATACGCGACTCGCGTGGCGTGCTGCAGCTGTCTGTTGCAAAAGAGAACCTGCTTTATATTGAATCGGCCGACAACTATATCTGCATCTGGTACAAGAAAAATGATATACTCAAAAAGCAGTTACTGCACATTACAATGAAAGAGATGAGCGAGCAGCTTGCCGACACCAACATTGTACGTTGCCACCGTTCATATATGATAAACCTTGACCTTGTCAAAGTTATGCGCCGCGAAAAGGGCAACCTTTTCCTTGAGCTCGAGGAGCAGGGAGTGAGAGAAATACCAATATCAAAAACCTATGGCGAGGCGGTATTACGCCGTCTGGTACCAATATCATAATCACATACACGATGAAGAAGATTGCAATTTTAGCATCGGGCAGTGGCTCAAATGCCGAGAACATTGCCAACTATTTCAAAGAGTCAGACTACGCTCAAGTATCGTTTATTATTGCCAACAATCCACAGGCTTATGTTCTTGAGCGTGCCAAGAGATTGGGCATTGAAGCTGCAGTTGTGAGCAAGGCCGAATTTATGGAGGCCGATGGGATTATCGCAATGCTCAAGGAGCGCGATATTGATTTTATTGTTCTTGCAGGATTTTTATTGCTCGTGCCACAAAAGTTAATCGCAGCCTATCCCGGCCGCATTGTAAACATACACCCTGCCCTGCTCCCCAAACACGGAGGCAAAGGAATGTATGGCGACAGAGTACACAAGGCTGTTGTTGAATGTGGCGACACCGAGAGTGGCATCACCATTCACATAATCGACGAGCACTACGACAAAGGAACAACCTGTTTTCAGGCAAAATGCCCTGTGCTCCCCACCGACACCCCCGATGATGTTGCAGCAAAGGTTCACGCACTGGAATATGAGCATTTTCCACACGTGATTGACGAGATACTGCACAGCCTCGACTAAGAGCAAATTAATAGCGATAAGCTGGCCAGCTTATCGCTATTAATTTTAATCTATTCATAAAATCTTATTCCGAGACAGGACGGACCGTGACACCGACACAACGATTGAAGGTACTCCAACCTTCTTTCACCTTGCTAGAAAACTGCATAAAAGCTCCGTCATTTTCAGAAAGAGAGCTCGACCAGTAGTAACCGTAACTGCCTCTGTCCTCAACTCTATCACCGTAGCGATAGCCCGTAGCCGGCAGGAAGATGCTATTGCCATTAGGGCCGGTAACATAGTTGCCTGTTACACCATTCAGGGTTGCCCATCGCCAAGTGCAGTAAATCAACAACTCTTGCACTTCAACAAAAGTAGACACTCGCCAACTTCCACCCCATTCAACGCGAGCAACATCATCTTCAAGGTCTAGTTCTATTCTATTATCAACAGAGCCATAGTTGCTATCTGTGCAATATTTAGTTATTGTATTTTCACTACCATTGCACCACTTATAGGTGCTCCAATCATAATACTCTTTCTCCTCGGTCTCACCCCAAGCATAGTAACTACCATACTCCCCGGGCTTTGTGGCGCCAACATTATGGGTAGCCCATTTTATACCGCTGGGCAAACCAAGATTTACCCACTCATAGCCATTGATTGGCCTAATAACAAATTTTGCGGTCAAGGAGACATTTTCGTTCACAATAAATGTGTACTCCGCATCGGTGCTAACCGCTGTCTCTGCATCATCAATAAACCAACCGACAAAATCACAATCTTTATCGGGAGTGGCAACAATAGTCACCTCTGTTCCCGGCAGAACAAATTTCGCATCATCGGAAGAGTCCTTAAAAGAGACTGTTCCATTTTTCGTGCTTTTAATGGAAACAGACGGATAGTCTTTGAATTTTGCAGTCAGGACAACACTTTCGGTTAATGTAAATGTATACTCCGCATCGGTACTTACAGGGGTATCAGAATCACCAATAAACCAACCTATAAATTCATAAAACTCTTCGGGTGTTGCAACAACAGCCACCTCGGTGCCGGCTAGAGCCGTAATTGAAGTCTCAGGCAAATCCCTTATAGAGACTGTGCCATAGCCTTCGGCACGAAGACTCAGAGTCGTAAATTTTGCAAATTTTGCAGTGAGTGTCACATCCTTTTTTGCCTTAAATACGTATATTTCTTCTGTGCTGACAGGTTCTGAATCATCGCCAATAAACCAGCCAACAAAGCCATATCCATCATCAGAAACAGCAGAAACCTGTATCCAATTATCTACCGGAACATACACCGATGTTTCAATAGTTCCATAAATTTCGGCCTTACCGCCCTCGGTACTGATAATGGTTATTTTATAATTTTCTATTTCGTCACACGAAACAAGGAGTGACAAAAATGCCATAAAAAAGGCAAATAGAAGAGAATAGTGTTTTTTCATAGAAGCATTATATTAACGACAAAAGCCTTAACAGCAGCCGACAACACCTGCGGCTATATTCACTATCGTCATCACAGCTTTCTCCATCACCTGCACCGACACAAATTCGTAACGGCTGTGGAAGTTCACACCACCGGCAAAGAGGTTCGGGCAAGGCAATCCCATAAATGAGAGCTGCGCACCATCGGTACCGCCACGGATTGGTTTAATCACAGGCACAACACCTGCCTTTTCCATCGCACTCTTGGCAATATCAATAATGTGCATTTTTGGCTCAACCATCTCGCGCATATTGCGATACTGCTCTTTCAGTTCAAGAGCAACAACACCGGCACCATACTGCGCATTGATTTTTGCCTCAACCTCTTTCATAAACGCCATACGCTGCTCAAAAATCTCACGGCTGTGGTCGCGAATGATGTAAGACACCGTTGCGTGGTCTACACCGCCGTTTATTCCCATCAGATGATAAAAACCCTCGTAGCCCGCAGTACATTCAGGAGACTCTGCCGCAGGAATTGCATCAACGATAGCCGTTGCCACACGCAGAGCATTCAGCATTTTTCCTTTAGCGTAGCCCGGATGCACGTTACGTCCCTGCACTGTAAACAGGGCGCTGCCGGCATTAAAATTCTCAAACTCAAGCTCGCCCTCACAGCTGCCATCGATAGTATAGGCCCAATCGCAACCAAACAGAGGTACATTAAAGTTGTGAGCACCGCGACCAATCTCCTCATCGGGGTTGAACGCTATACGCACCTTGCCGTGCTTTATCTCGGGGTGAGCTTGCAGATAAGCTATTGCCGAAACAATCTCGGCAACGCCGGCTTTGTCATCGGCTCCCAAAAGAGTGTGGCCATCGGTAACAACCAAATCGTGACCACGATACTCCTCTACCTCGGGAAAATCCGCAACAGAGAGCACTATATTATCTTTTTCGCACAGTACAATATTGCCACCGGCATAATTCTCAACCACACGAGGCTTTACATCCTTGCCACTCATATCAGGGCTTGTGTCAAGATGAGCAATAAAGCCCACCGTAGGCACATCCTGTTCGCAATTCGCAGGGAGCGTTGCATACAGATAGCCCTTTTCATCAAGAGCCACCTCCTCGAGCCCCATCTCCTTTAACTGCTGCTCAAGATAACGTGCAAAGACAAACTGTCCCTCGGTTGTAGGCACTGTTGTTGCATCATCACACGACTCTGTGTCGAAAGTCACATATTTCAAAAAACGCTCAAGCATTTTGTCCTTTATCTCACTCATAAGAATATCTTTTTAATGTAAAAACTATTTTATTATCACCATTGTAGCGCCGAAGCCATATTTTTGGAACGAAGCGTCCTGCGAGAGGCAACGAGGATATTTTTTGCGCAGCTCCTGACCGATGGCATTGCGCAACACACCCTCTCCCTTTCCGTGTATAAAGACAATCTTCTTTCCTTTGTATTTTATATTCTCGTCAAGCGTGCGTCGCACCACGTCGAGCTGATGGTTAAGAATATCAAAAGCATTCATCCCGGCAGTTGTTTCAAGCAGTTCCTCAATATGCAGGTCAACCTCCAATATATCACTGCCCTTAGTCAGTTTTTGTTTCTGCAGTGGCTTTGCCGGAGCCTCACCATCCTTTTTGCCAAGTATTGCCACTTTCACCTCCTCGGCATCGGTAAAAATCTCTTTTACAGGCTTGTCGTCGACAACAATGTCATAAATCAGCGCCCCCTCGTCAAAGAAAGGATTTTCGCGGAAAAGATGAAGCTTATAGAATTTCACAGTGTCTATGCGACGTTCAATATTCATTGCAGCCTTCAATGCAAAAGGTTTATTCTCTTTGAAAGGCAGTAATTGCACACAAACACGCTCCATATCATTCAGCTCCTCGCGCCCAAACTCCTCGATGAACATTTTTGAATTCGGTTCGAGCAGACCATTGCCACGCACACACCAACTGCGTCCCTGAGCCGTTAGATAGGTAAAGTAAACAGAATAGTTGCTGTCGTTTATTATATATGCCTCGAAGCGTGAATTACTGAGCGATTTTTCATCCATAGGCAGATAGGCAAGCACCACATTCAGGCGCTCTCCCTCGGGACGCTCTGCCGGACGATAGGTCACCACCGGGTCAAAATCATCATCATCGTCAAAAGCCTTTGCCGGTTGCTGTGCCTTCTTTGGTTTAACAGGAACTTCATCTTTAACAGCCACGGTCTTTTTCACAAAATTATACTCATTTGTGTCAATGACCACACACTCGCGCACCTGCATCGGAATTTCAAAGCCATCTTTGTCCTCAACAAGCACAATATCCTTTCCGCGGAAGCCGGTTACTACACCGCCACCACTCTCATATATAAAGCGTACTTTATCACCTATTTTCATATCAAAACCAGTTTATACGCGAAGATAATGATAAACGGGCAAAAAATAAAGAAGCTATTTAAATTTATATCAATAAGTTTGTTTATAGAGCAAAAACAGGACATTTATTTCTCTTTTAAGAACCCGCAGCGAGCTATGTAACCGCAAGAGCAGATTACCATTTATAACCAAACCAACGGCGACAGCCGGAGGTGTCGATGAGAGCCATCGGTACTCTCTCCACACACTCAACCCACAGCATACTATCACCCTGCTCTTTAATAAAGTAGAACGACAGTTCAACCGTTCCGCGACGGCTGTCGATGCTATTAGCATTGAGAGAATAATGCAGATGCGACAATACCTCTTGACGCTCAACGCCGGCAGCAAAGGGGTAAACTATCTCACGTGCACCATCTTGCCCACCCCAAGCACGAAAAGCCTTGCTACCACAGGCAACAGAGAAAATCAATATCAGGAGTATAAAAAAGCGGCACACTATTTTGTTCATACAAAATAAACAGCGCCGCCTTTAATATTGTTTAAGCAATCAAAATCAATTCTCTGCACCGGCTGTAGCACCGGCAGATAAAAGTTCCTCAACGTTACCAAAGCGCTCCCACACAGGAGCAAAGCCATACTCTCCAACCTTGCCCTGAGGCACACGCAGCAGCGTGCGAGCGTAAACATCAGCATCGGCAATATCACCCGAGCACATCGGAGCCGCCTCACACAACACACACAACTCCTTCAAAGCCCTGCAACTGCGAAAAGCCTGATCACCAACATTCACAACCGCCGGTGGCAAGGTGATGAATTCTATTGAACTGCAATTATAAAAAGCACCATAACCGATACTCAGCACACCATCGTGCAACAGCACCTCGGAGAGTGATGTGCAATTTGCCAACACACCTTGGTCGAGCATATTCACCCCCTGTGGCAGAGTGTAATTTTTTAACGCCGAGCAACCCCAGAAAGCACCCTTTTTAATAGAGGCCAACGTTGAGGGCTGAATAACTTTTTCAAGTGCCACACAATCGCGGAACGCCCACCCTTCAAGCGATAGAACCCCCTCGGGGAGAACAATCTCCTTCAGTGCCGAACAGCCACAAAAAGCATACTCACCGACACTCTCCACCATTCCACCAATAGAAATATTTTCAAGCGCCGAACAGCCATCAAAAAGAGAGGGCTCAATATTTATAAGGTTATCCGGCAGATAGACATTAACAAGCGAACGACAACCGGCAAAAGCCTCGCGACCAATGACAATCACGCCCGAGGGCAGAACAATCTCTTTAAGCGCCGAACAACCTTTGAAAGCGCGCATACCAACAAGATGCAATGCCTGCGAGAATATCACCTCTGCAAGCTGCTCGCACCCCTCAAAAGCGCCAATACCGATGCTCTCAACATTTTCGCCAAGCACCACCGAAGAAAGCCCCGCACAACCAGCAAAAGCCTCGTCAAGAATATCATTCACAGCATACTCCACACCACAATTCACAATAGTTGCCGGCACAACAACCGCACCCGAATAAGGCACAAGATTTTTTGTTACCGTGGCACACTTTTTACCCTCATCGAGCAAATATGCTATATTATCAATTATTGTTATCATAAGCAATGTTTAAGGTATCAGCAACGAACTGTCGCCGTAACTGAGAAAACGAAAATCGTTAGCAAGAGCATAATCATAAACCCTGCGCCAATCACCACCAATAAATGCCGACACAAGCAGCAGCAAAGTGCTCTTTGGCTGATGAAAATTGGTTACAATAGCCCTTACGATGCGGAATTTATACCCGGGAGCAATCATTATACGAGTGTGCGAATGAACCCTATCGAGCTCCTTGGCATCGAGCCACAAAAGCAGCGCCTTCAACGCATCAACCGTCGACAAATTATGCTCGCGGCTATAAGGCTCCCACTGCTCAACAAAGAGTTCACTCTCCTCTATCGTTGGATTTTCATACACCTTCTCGCCAAGGAAATAGAGGCTCTCGAGCGTGCGCACCGAAGTTGTACCCACAGCAACAGCAACACCTCCGGCAGCAACAAGCCTCTCTATAAGGGCACGCTGCACCTCGATATACTCCTCGTGCATCTCGTGGTCGGCAATAAGTTCGCTTTTCACAGGCCTGAAGGTTCCTGCACCAACGTGCAGAGTGACCTCGCCACGCTGCACGCCCACAGCATCAAGTGCTGCCAACACCGCCGGGGTAAAATGCAATCCCGCAGTAGGCGCAGCGACAGAGCCTTTGACCTTTGAATAGACAGTTTGATAGGTGTTAAGGTCATTCTCCTCGGTCTTACGGTTAAGATAGGGAGGGATAGGTAACTCACCGGCAGCCTCAAGCAACTCGGCAAAAGAGAAGCCACCGTCCCAAAAGAAACGAACCATATTTACAGCAGCGGCACAGCTCACACGCTCCACCGAGAGGGTTACATCAGTGCCGGCAATATTTATCACTTGAGAGAGCACACCACTCTTCCAACGATTGGAATTTCCAACAAGACACTGCCATACACACTCTTTTGTCTCTTGGAACACCTGCTGATAATCGGCAGGTTGCTCCGGCTCAAGGCAAAAAACCTCAATCTGCGCTCCCGTCTCCTTGCGGAAACGCAAACGCGCCTGAATAACACGAGTATTGTTGAACACCATCAATGCCCCTTGCGGAATAAATCCCGGCAAATTTGAGAACTTATCTTCAACAATCTCTCCACCTTTATATAACAGAAGCTTTGATGTATCGCGCTCCGCAAGCGGATATTTTGCAATCCTCTCATCGGGCAACGGATAATCATACTCAGCAATCGCTATTTCCTGAATGTTTTTCATCAAAAAAATCTTTGCAGTGAATTTCACTGCAAAGATAGTGCAAGAAGAGGGTTGAACAAAAAAAGCTTGCTTGTTTTTATACCGACACAGAGGCTATTTATCAAAAACAAACGAGGATGAACTTTTATTCATCCTCGTTGTATTGATAATTTGCTTTATAAAAAGCGCAGATGCAAGGCCTGTTTTTTTAGAGGCAGGAGTTTAGCAAACTAAATGACTGCCAACAAAATAAAGCGTAACGCAGCAGTAAAACAAAAAAACAAGGATAGACAGAATATCTATCCTTGTTTGCAATATGATTAATTCTTTAAAACGTGTGAGAACAAGGCTTGCAGCAAAGGCGGAACACCGGAGTTTACAAAACGTAAAAGAGGATTTACGCCTTGCTGCGTAACGCAGTTATCACCTTTTTAAAGGATTAAGCAAGCTTATTGTCTGAACCAAGCACGTTGATAATCTTGTGCTTGTACATCTTCTCCATATTGTCGCGAGCAGGACCAAGATACTTACGTGGGTCGAACTCAGCTGGCTTCTCAGCAAAAGTCTGACGGATAGCAGCGGTCATAGCCAAACGAGAGTCAGAGTCGATGTTAATCTTACATACTGCAGATTTTGCAGACTCACGCAACCACTCCTCGGGGATACCGATAGCAGCCTTCAATGCACCACCATACTTGTTGATAGTAGCAACCTCGTCCTGAGGAACTGAAGAAGAACCGTGAAGAACGATGGGGAAGCCCGGAAGCTTAGCCTCAACAGCCTTCAACACGTCGAAAGCAAGTGGAGGAGGAACCATCAAGCCTGTAGTTGGGTCGATAGTACACTGCTCGGGAGTGAACTTGTAAGCACCGTGTGAAGTACCGATTGAGATAGCCAAAGAGTCGCAACCTGTGCGAGTAGCAAAATCGATAACCTCCTCAGGGTCGGTGTATGTGTGGTGGTCTGAAGAAACCTCATCCTCAACACCTGCCAACACGCCGAGCTCGCCCTCTACAGTTACGTCGAACTGGTGAGCATACTCAACAACCTTCTTTGTGAGAGCAACGTTCTCCTCGTATGGGAGGTGAGAACCGTCAATCATCACTGAAGAGAAACCAGAGTCGATACAGCTCTTGCAAGTCTCAAATGTATCACCGTGGTCGAGGTGAAGAACAATCTCGGGCTTTTCGCAACCAAGTTCCTTTGCATACTCAACAGCACCCTGTGCCATATAACGAAGCAAAGTAGCGTTAGCGTACTGACGAGCACCCTTAGATACCTGAAGGATAACTGGTGACTTTGTTTCAACAGCAGCCTTGATAATAGCCTGCATCTGCTCCATGTTGTTGAAGTTGAACGCTGGGATAGCGTAGCCACCCTTGATTGCCTTTGCAAACATCTCCTTAGTGTTTACAAGACCTAATTCTTTGTAGTTTACCATAGTTATTTAATACTTTAAAGTAGTTAGATAATCTTTTTCGCCGCCCTACCGGGCGTAATTCTTTGCAAAATTAACAAAATCTTTGATTAAACAGGTAGATTAGACAAAAAAATATACAACCAAAGAAAGAAAGTGTTT
This sequence comes from Bacteroidaceae bacterium, assembly GCA_045647745.1. Taxonomy (GTDB): domain Bacteria; phylum Bacteroidota; class Bacteroidia; order Bacteroidales; family Bacteroidaceae; genus HGM04593. The sequence continues at coordinate 35,552 of JAZRMQ010000013.1, forward strand.
TTTTACCTTAAACCAATAGCTATTTATCAAGGAAAAGTCATATATTTGAGCCAAAGAAACAAAACACAAATCAATAAAATGTACATCATAGGTATTGCCGGTGGCACGGGTTCGGGAAAGACCACCGTTGTTAAAGAGATTGTAAACTCGCTACCCGCCGAGTCGGTCGTTGTAATTCCACAGGATTCATACTACAAAGATAGTAGCCACGTTCCCGTCGAAGAGCGTCAGTTTATCAATTTCGACCACCCCGATGCTTTCGACTGGGAGCTATTGATTGAGCAGATTGCACAACTGCGCAAAGGAGAAGCCATCGAACAACCCACATACTCATACATCACCTGCACTCGCCAGCCCGAAACGATACACATTGAGCCAAAAGAGGTTATCATCGTCGAGGGAATTATGGCACTCGTAAATCCCGAGCTACGCGAGCTTATGGACCTGAAGATTTTTGTCGACGCCGATGCCGACGACCGCCTTATCCGCCTTATTCGCCGCGATGTAATTGAGCGAGGCCGCACAGCCGAGACTGTCATCTCTCGCTATGAACGCATTGTCAAGGATATGCACTGGGAGTTCATTGAGCCGACAAAGAAATTTGCCGACATAATAATGCCACAGGGAGGCCACAACAAAAAGGCCATCAAAGCCCTGCAAATGTCAATAGGATATTTCCTCAAGTAAAAGAATGAAGAAGAGGCATCTACTCTCATCGGCAATTATGCTGTTAATCTCGGCCGTAGCAATATCATTTTTCAGCATTGCGACACAACGGCTGAACAAGAGTTATGAGCCTCATTGGGAAGAGGTCCCCTCTTATACTTATCTATCGCCATACGCCACCCTCTCGCCCTATGACGACTATTTTAGAGAGGCTGCCGACAGCGTTGGCTACGATTGGACACTGATAGCAGCAATAGCCTTTACCGAGTCGCGCTTCGACAGCACTGCTGTGTCCGACGCCGGAGCGCAAGGAGTTATGCAGGTTATGCCCAACACCCTGCGTGGGTTCGATATCCCCGACTCACTGCACGCCCACAGCCACACAAATGTGATGGCCGCTGCCGAGCTGCTGAAATCACTTGACAAACGTTTCGGGCGCATTGAGCCACGTGAAGAACGCATAAATTTTGTGTTGGCATCCTACAATGCCGGCTACGGACACATACTCGATGCTATGCGCTTAGCAAGAAAATATGGTTACAACAGATATAAATGGGACGAGAATGTCGATTCTTTCCTCATACACATAAGCCAGCCCGAATACTACACCGACACACTTTGCCGAAACGGGCAATTCAATGGCTGGCGAGAGACACTATCATTTGTTAGGAAAGTGCAAAGAAATTGGCACAGATTTCAAAAGATACAACAACGCTACAGCGACTCAATCAGAGCCATAATAACAGCCGACAATACCAAAAGGATTATGCAATAAAAAAAGGTTCTCTTTTGCAAGAGAACCTTTTTTTTATAACGACACATAATCAATTACTTACTCAACTGTTCGTGCATTGCCTCGGCTGCGCGACGGCCATCACCCATCGCCAGAATAACCGTTGCACCACCACGCACAATATCGCCACCGGCGTAGATGAAAGGTATTGACGACTGCATATTATCGTTGACAGCAATAGTATTCTTGCGACCAAGCTCCAACCCCTCGACAGATGTAGGCACAAGCGGATTAGGCGATACACCCACTGAAACAACCGCCATATCAATATCTATCGTCTCTATTGCACCCTCAACAGGAACAGGCGAACGACGACCCGAAGCATCAGGCTCTCCAAGCTCCATCTTCTGCAGCACAATCTGCTTTACACAGCCCTTCTCATCGGCAATATACTCAATAGGATTATGCAGTGTAAGGAATTCGACACCCTCCTCTTTCGCGTGCTTAACCTCCTCGAGGCGTGCGGGCATCTCGGCTTCACTACGGCGATAGATAATCATTGCACGCTCGGCACCCAAGCGCAACGCTGTGCGAACAGAGTCCATTGCAGTGTTACCACCACCAATAACAGCCACTCGCTTGCCCAAATGCATTGGAGTATCAGTCTCGGGGTTCGAAGCATCCATAAGATTAACACGGGTAAGATACTCGTTCGACGAAAGGATATTTATAGAGTTCTCTCCGGGGATATTCATAAAGTTTGGCAAGCCTGCGCCCGAGGCAACAAAGACGCCACAGAAGCCATCTTCCTGCAACTGAGCAATAGAAATTGTCTTACCTACAACGCAATCCTTTACAAACTCAACGCCCATTGCGCGAAGATTTTCAATCTCGTGCTCAACGATAGAGTTTGGCAAACGGAACTCGGGAATACCATATTTCAGCACACCGCCAATCTCGTGCAGCGCCTCGTAGACAGTAACTGCATAGCCCAATTTTGCCATATCTCCGGCAAAAGAGAGACCGGCAGGACCCGAGCCGACAACAGCCACCTTCTTGCCGTTTGATGCAGCAACCTGTGGAGCAGGCATCTCGCCACTCTCACGAGCATAGTCGGCTGCAAAACGCTCCAAGCCACCAATAGCAACAGCCTTGTGCCCCATCTTCAAATGGATACACTTGCTCTCGCACTGCTTCTCCTGTGGGCACACACGGCCACACACAGCCGGCAACGAGCTCGTCATCTTTAGCACCTGAGCAGCCTTGATAAACTCTCCACGTTCAATATTTTTTACAAATGAAGGAATATTTATGCTCACCGGGCAGCCCTCCATACAGGCTGGCTTGGGACAGTCGAGACAGCGCTGTGCCTCAACAAGAGCCATCTCTTTTGTAAAACCGGTGTTCACCTCCTCGCGCAGCTTTGTTGCACGATAGACCGGCTCGAGCTCAGGCATTGGACAGCGCTCAATAGCTGTGCGTTCCTTTGGTTTCATCTTGTTGCGAAGCTCCACACGCCAAGCCGCATCGCGGTTTATGAGTTCATCGCACTCGCTTGCACACTCCTCTGTTTTGCCGAGTTTTGCAATCTCTTGAGCCTCCTCGGCTTTAAAAGAGCCCAATCTCTGCATCATTCCATCAAAGTCAACCTCGTGACCATCGAACTCTGGGCCATCGACACAAACAAATTTTGTCTTTCCACCAACTGTAACACGACAAGCACCGCACATTCCGGTACCATCGACCATAATTGTGTTCAACGACACAACAGTAGGAATCTCGTACTGCTTTGTGAGTTTGCAAACAAACTTCATCATAATAGCAGGACCAATGGCAACGCAATGGTCGACCTTCTCGCGCTTGATAACACGCTCAATACCCTCGGTCACAAGACCTTTATCGCCATAAGAGCCATCGTCGGTCATAATAATAACCTCGTCCGACACCTCGCGCACCTCTTTTTCAAGGATAATCAAATCCTTAGAACGACCGGCAAGAACCGAGATAACGCGGTTGCCGGCTTTTTTAAGCGCCGCAGCAATGGGCAACATTGGTGCAACACCCACACCACCACCGGCACAAACAACCGTACCAAAGTTCTCAATGTGAGTAGCCTGACCAAGAGGACCAACAACGTCGGTAATATAATCACCCTCGTTAAGGTCGCACAAACGACTTGAGCTCAAGCCCACCTTTTGGATTACAAGAGTGATGACACCCTTTTCGGTATCAGCGTGAGCAATAGTCAAAGGAATACGTTCCCCCTTCTCACCCACTCTTACAATAACAAAGTTACCGGCTCTGTATGCCTTTGCAATAAGCGGAGCCTCTACACGCAGACGGAAAACTTTTTCCGAAAACTGCTCTTTTGACACTATCTTGTACATAATATTGTTTTGGTCTGTTTAAAGCACATAGGGGCTGGGTTACCCGCCCCTATAATACATTTATCACTTTACTCCTTATACCCAATGAGCGTAAATGAGGATTTACGCCTTACCGCGTAACGCAGTTATCACCTTTTCGCGTTCTATTGAAGTTCAATAAAAAGTGGAAGAACAAGGCTTGCGAGTAAGGGCGGAAACCGGAGTTTACTAAACGTAAATGAGGATTTACGCCTTACCGCGTAACGCAGTTATCACCTTTTTAGTGAACTTTATCTTTAATCTTTAATCTATAATCTCAAAACCACAATACGGAACCAACGCTTTTGGAATACGAATACCCTCGGGAGTCTGATTATTCTCAAGGAGCGCAGCAACTATACGTGGAAGCGCAAGTGCTGAACCATTTAGAGTGTGGCAGAGTTCTGTCTTTTTATCGGCATTGCGGTAGCGACATTTCAAACGGTTAGCTTGATAGCTGTCGAAGTTTGAAACAGAAGATACCTCAAGCCAACGCTGCTGAGCCTCAGAATAAACCTCAAAGTCGAAACAGAGAGCTGCAGTAAAGCTCATATCACCACCGCAGAGACGGAGTATGCGATAAGGGAGCTCGAGCTTTTTCAAAAGACCCTCAACGTGCTCAAGCATCTCTTTGTGTGACTCTTTGCTGTGCTCGGGAGTGTCAATGCGGACAATCTCGACTTTTGAGAACTCGTGCAGACGGTTCAAGCCACGAACATCTTTACCATATGAACCGGCCTCGCGGCGGAAACATTGTGTGTAGGCACAATTCTTGATAGGCAACTGTTTCTCGTCAAGAATAACGTCGCGGTAGATATTTGTTACAGGAACCTCGGCTGTTGGGATAAGATACAAATCGTCAAGGTCGCAGTGATACATCTGTCCCTCTTTATCGGGAAGCTGACCGGTGCCGTAGCCCGATGCTGCATTAACCACTGTTGGAGGCATAATCTCGATATAACCAGCTGCGCGAGCCTCGTCGAGGAAGAAGTTGATGAGTGCGCGCTGCAACTGTGCGCCCTTTCCTTTATAAACGGGGAAGCCGGCACCTGTGATTTTCACACCAAGGTCAAAATCGATAAGGTCGTACTTCTTTGCAAGTTCCCAGTGAGGCAATGCATTAGCGGGTAGAACAGTTTCTGTGCCACCGGTCTTTTCAACCACATTATCCTCGGCAACAGCACCTTCGGGCACCTCGTCGTATGGAATATTGGGGATTGTATAGAGCACCTGCTGCAAATTCTCGGCAGCAGCGTCCATCTTCTCTTGTAACTCTTTTGCTTTGTCTTTGAGAGTTGCAACCTCGGCTTTTACGGCATTTGCCTCATCAACCGAACCGGCTTTCATTAGCTGGCCCACTTTTGCAGCAAGCTGTTTATTCTGCGCAAGAACGTTGTCAAGCTCCTGCTGGGCAGCACGACGCTCTTTGTCAAGTTCTAAGACCTTCTCAATTGTCTCTTTTGCATTTTTAAAATGCTTTTTCTCCAATCCTTTCAAAACCTTCTCGGTCTCCTGAGAAATAACTTTTAGTGTTAGCATAATTATATTGTTTTAGTATTTTTTCAAATTAACAGCCACCGGTTTATTACCGTAATATTTTTTAGCATCAAGTCACAAAAATACAATTATTTCTTAATTATTAACATTATATTGAGAAAAATATTACAGAATAATCAGAAAGATTGTAAAAAACTAACATTTTGCACTGCATATAAACAAAAAAGGCAACCCTTTAAAAGGATTGCCTTGTAAAACAACTGATTTTTATCAGTTTTTCTCTGCAAAAGGAGTAACCGAAACGTAGCTCTTATCGTTCTTGCCACGCTTGAAAGTTACAACACCGTCAACCAAAGCATACAATGTGTGGTCGCTACCCATACCGATGTTAGCACCGGGATTGTGAACTGTACCACGCTG
>JAZRMQ010000014.1:0-18701 GCA_045647745.1 Bacteroidaceae bacterium
TACTCACCCGTGCGCCGGTCGTCTTTTGAAGCAAGCTTCAAAAAACCCCTCGACTTGCATGTGTTAAGCCTGTAGCTAGCGTTCATCCTGAGCCAGGATCAAACTCTTCGTTGTAAATTTTGTATCTGTAACTGATAAAGATTAACTCTATCAGTGTTCTTACCGTTGTTTGTATACTGGCCGGAATAATATGTTTTCAAATTATTGACGGTTCGTTTTTCGTTCCTTACGCTTCTTGCTAAAAGAAATAATCTTAAGCAAGGTTGTACTGCTTGTCTGTAATGGAATGTTGTCAAGGATCTATCGTGCTTGTCGACACGGACCGCGTTACCGCGTTACTTGCCGAAAGCGAGTGCAAAGGTATAACTATTTTTTTTAACTGCAAACATTCTTAGAATATTTTTTAAAGAAAAACGCAAAAATTTCTATTTAGAGAGATTTCTGTATCACATTTTACAAATATTGTTCAAATATATTAAAATAATAATTGGATTTGCCTTTTTGCACTATCAAAGATTTTACAAAAAAATCCGCTAATCGGCACATCGGCGTTAAAAAGGGAATAGTTTTGTTTTGCACAACGCGGAGTTTGCAGTATCTTTACACTTGTTATACCTTATATATATGATAGACAGAAAAACCATAGAGCAGATAATGGACACAGCCAAAGTTGAAGAGGTTGTGGGCGATTTTGTTGCATTGCGCCGCCGCGGCGTGAATATGATTGGACTTTGCCCGTTCCACAATGAAAAAACACCCTCGTTCACCGTGTCGCCATCAAAGAACCTATGGAAATGCTTTGGTTGCGGCAAGGGCGGCAAACCGGTTCATTTTATTATGGAACACGAGCAGTTGAGCTACCCCGATGCGCTGAGGTGGCTTGCGAAGAAATATCATATAGAGATTAAGGAACGAGAAATGACCGACGAGGAGAAGCGCGAAGAGAGTATTCGTGAAAGCCTTTTTGTCATCAATCAATTTGCGCACCAGCACTTTATCGACACTTTGCACGAGAGCGAAGAGGGAAAGGCTATCGGCCTTAACTATTTTCGTCATCGAGGCCTGCGCGACGAGACAATAAAAAAATTCTGCTTGGGCTATTCGCTTGAACGTCGCGACAGCTTTGCCCAAAAGGCAATAACCGCAGGATACAACCCCGAGCTTATTGCAAAAACCGGCGTATGCTACAGCACCGACGACGGCCGACTACAGGACCGTTTCTGGGGGCGCGTAATCTTTCCCGTGCATACAATATCGGGAAAGATTGTCGCATTCGGTGGCCGCATATTGCAGAACAATGCCAAGGCTGCAAAATATGTCAACTCACCCGAGAGCGAGATTTACCACAAAAGCGACCACCTCTACGGCCTCTACTTTTCAAAACAAGCCATAATGCAGAAGGACCGCTGTATACTCGTTGAGGGTTATCTTGATGTAATCTCAATGCACCAAGCAGGAATACAAAATGTTGTAGCATCATCGGGAACATCACTCACCACAGGGCAGATTAGGCTGATACACCGTTTCACCGACAACGTAACCCTGCTCTACGACGGCGACAAAGCCGGAATAAAGGCATCTATCCGAGGAATAGATATGCTTTTGGAAGAGGGGATGAACATCAATGTTGTTCTGCTACCCGAAGGTGAAGACCCCGACAGCTACGCACAGACACACTCTACCGAAGAGGTTGAACAATATATTGAAAGAAACAAGGTCGACTTTATACGTTTCAAGACCAATCTTTTGCTCGACGAGGTGGGCGAAGACCCGATACGTCGCGCCGGGCTCATTGGCGATGTAGTAAAGAGCATAGCCGTTGTGCCCAACGAAATTCTGCGCAGCGAATATATAAAAAAGTGCAGCGAGATGCTAAATATCGGCGAGCAGCTACTTGTGAAAGAGGTAGCAAAGCTTAGACGACAGAAGGCCGAGGAGGCACACAAAAAACAGAGTACAAGCAACGAAAACACAGCAGAGGAGCCCGCCAGCAACAGCGAGACAACAACCATCGACGAGTTCCAGCAAAGCATCATAAGCAACTACAACAACCCGTTGCACCACAAGGAGAAAGCCATCATACAGTTTTTGCTGAAAAACGGCAACAAGACATTGCAAGTGCCCGAAAACAAAAAAAGCGGCACGCCGACATTCACCGAGACTATTAATTCGCACCTCCACTACTCCTTCAGCGACGACGGCATAGAACTCTCGCACCCACTATACAAAAAAATCTTTGCCGAGGCCGGTGAATATGCCAACGACCCCAATTTCAACCCCGAGAACCACTTTATGGCGCACCCCGACGTTGAAATATCAAGGCTCACCGCGGAATTATGCGGAGAGAAATATATGCTGAGCAAATTCTTTGCCGAGCAAGCGAATGACGAGCGCAACGAGCAAGCTGTAATGTTTGAACAGACAACACGCCTTGCAATAGCATACAAACTGAGCATTGTAGACGAAATGCTTAAAGAGACAATGAACCGCCTGAAAGACCCCGGAGTGCTATCCAACCCGGCCGCACTGCAAGAGGCAATGGAGGATTTAAAATACCTCAAAGAGACACAAGGCGCATTGAATGACGTGCTACGAGAATATGGATTCGGCAACGTCGCTATAAACGTTTAGCAACAAAGCATCGCCGGCACGAGCAGCGGATTAAACGCAGCACATACAACACGCGCGCGTGTATATAATAAGGTAAAAAAACACAGGTTGCACCCAAAAGTGCAACCTGCCTTATTTTTCACAACACACAAATTATAGATTCTTTCTCAGCTATACTCCGTCAGAATGACAAACTAATAAGAATCATCTATTCCTCAACAAGTTCATAAACTCCTCGCGAGTCTTTGCTTGATTGAACGCTCCACAAAAGTCGGACGTCGTGGTGACAGAGTTCTGCTTTTTAACGCCACGCATCTGCATACACAAGTGCTGCGCCTCAACAACAACCATCACGCCAAGTGGGTTAAGCGTCTTTTGAATACACTCCTTTATTTGCAGTGTAAGCCTCTCCTGCACCTGTAAACGGCGCGAAAAGACCTCAACCACACGAGCAATCTTGCTCAAACCGGTTATGTAACCATTAGGGATATACGCCACGTGCACCTTGCCAAAGAAAGGCAAAATATGATGCTCGCACAAAGAGTAAAAGTCAATATCCTTAACAATAACCATTTGGCTATAATCTTCCTTGAACATTGCTCCACGCAAGATAGCCTCGGGGTCCTCGTTATAGCCGGCTGTTGTATCAAGAATTGCACGCGCCACACGCTCGGGAGTTTTCAACAACCCCTCGCGCTGGTTGTCTTCGCCAATGAGCTCCAACATTTTACCACAGCACTCTTTCAAGCCCTCAATACGCTTTTCTCTATCCTCTCCACTCATTTTAATATCAATAAGGCAGGTTTATCAAACATTTTTTAACCGAAATTTCCCTGAACTTTTTTGTCGCCCTCAAGCGATACATTAAAAGCTCAGCCTCCTCTCGTGTGCGAAAATCGCCATATTCACAGGTTCTTATAGGCGACTCAAAGACCACATACACCTCGGCACCGGGATAGTTGTCACGCATATACTTGGCCATAGCATTTGCCTCGTCACGTGCTTGACGAGAGTTGTTACCCGAATACACCAACACCCTGTAACCCTCGACCTGACGAGCCTCGCCGTTGGCATTTGCCATCGAGCCCATCAGATTGATAAGCTTATCGGGTTGGGTTATGCGTACCTTTCCCTCACCAAGAGCATAGCTCTCGATTTCGGAGATAATATTGCTCTGCGCTCCGGCATAGAGAGCGCAGAACAATATTGATATAAGCATTGCTACGCGTTTCATTATTTGAAAGCGTCGATGATACCTTTGAAATCGGCAACCTTGAGAGCAGCACCACCAATGAGACCGCCATCAACGTTTGGATTAGCAAAAAGTTCTTTTGCATTGCTTGGCTTGCAGCTACCACCGTAGAGGATTGATGTGTTCTCTGCAACCTCATTGCCATACTTCTCGGCAATTGTTGAACGGATGTAAGCGTGAATCTCCTCGGCCTGCTCGGGAGTAGCGGTCAAACCTGTACCGATAGCCCATACTGGCTCGTAAGCAAGGATAATCTTTGAAAAATCCTCGGCAGAAAGGTCGTAGAGTGAACCAGCAAGCTGCTCATATACAACCTGATTCTGAATACCCTTATTGCGCTCCTCAAGAACCTCGCCAATGCAGAAGATTGGTGTCAAGCCGTTAGCAAGAGCAAGCTGAACTTTCTCCTTAAGAATCTCTGCTGTCTCGCCATAATATGCGCGGCGCTCAGAGTGACCAAGGATAACATACTTTGCACCTGTTGATGCTACCATAGAAGCCGAAACCTCACCTGTGTATGCACCAGAAACCTTGTCGGCGCAGTTCTCGGCACCAACACCAATGACAGCCTCATCAACGATTGGAGTTACCGAAGCAAGGTGAATGAATGGAGTACAAATTACTACATCACAATTTGGTTTGTCTGCAGCAAGAGCCTCGTTAAGCTCCTTTGCAAGCGCAATACCCTCCTGAAGATTCATATTCATCTTCCAGTTACCTGCAACAATGTTTTTTCTCATCTTTTTAAAATTTTAAAGGTTTATATTAATTTATATCACTTGTTTCCTGTTCTTTCGTAACCGGCTCGGCCGTTTTTTTACCGGCAGCCTTTTTGTTCTTTCTATAATCAACTCCCGCCATAAGCACATTGAATAACGAAAATAAAATGAGCCCGCAACACAACAAAAACAGCCAGAAAGGCCAATATTTCATCCTGCCGTAAGGCGACACAACAGCATCGGGCATCAACGTCGGCGACTTTTCAAGCTCCTCGACCGATGGAATATCAGCTGCAGCCCATTTGCCCACAATCACTCCATCTTTCAACAGCACAAGTCCCGGGTTAGAGCGTAGCATAGAGCGCAGCATAACCTCATCGGCCCAAAACATCGGGTACTCGGCACCCGTACGCTTTTCCCACAGAAGCACCTCCTCCTCACCCGATGAAGAGACAGCACAAAAGCGAATATTATTCGCTGTGCAGTAGTCATACAGGTCATTTATCTTATCAATATGCGTTACCGCCGCAGACTCGACTCTTTCAATGGGGATAATACAGACATACCCTGTATCGGCAAGCAATTCATCAGCAAGTTCAATATCACTCTCCCAATCAATAATCGAAAATTCTATCTGCTCGCCCTCTTTGCCACCTTTTGAGGCATCATCAACAAGAGGAGCTCCAACCATCGAGCGCAAATCATTGCCCACCGCATAGGTTCCAAAATCAATCAAAGGAAGATGCGACAGACAGAATGATTGCAGACCGAAGATGTAACAGAGCGAAAAGAGCACAATCGCCCAACGGATTTTGTCACCCTGTTTAAGAAGAAACAATGACCGACCCCAAAAAACCACAAATGCAAAGAAGAGCAAAAGCAGATTTTTAAGAAATGTTGCACCGTTGGACAATGTTACAGACTCGCCAAAGCAACCGCAATCACTTACTGCACCACTCACCCACAAATAGAGCGAGAGAGGGGTAAACAGCAACATTGCAAGAAGCGCCACAAATGACACTGTACGGCGATAGACTCCAACCAAAAGATAAAAGCCCAACAAGAATTCAATGGCAGCCTGTGCTATGGCAACCGCCAACAACCAATCGTCGGAGATTGCAGGCAAAGAGAATGCAGCCGCATACTCCTGAAGTTTGTACACAGCACCAACCGGGTCAACAGCCTTCAGCAAACCCGACAACATCATCACCAATGCGAGCAACCAACGGCACACATTGACAAGGATTATACGCCACCTATTCCTGCTCAGCGACACCATTCTTTATCAAAGCAAAGACTGCATAGTTTATCATATCCATATAGTTCGCATCTACACCCTCTGAGACCTTTGTCTCGCCACCAAGCTCCTCAATCTGCTTTGTACGCCATATTTTTGTGAGGATAAGATCGGTGTAAGATGTCACTCGCATTCCACGCCACGCCTCGTTGTAGTCGTGATTTTTTTTCTTCATCAACTCAAGAGTCTCTTTCGCCTTAACATCATAAAGCGCCATAGCCTCATCGGGGGTAATATCGCAATTATCGGCAAAGCCTTTCTCAAGCTGAACAAGAGATATCAATCCGTAGTTGACAATTCCAATAAACTCGGGCACAATACCCTCGCCCACCATATTTTCGGCACCAGTCTCAAGATTGCGTATACGCTTAGCCTTTATGTATATTTGATCGGTCAACGACTCGGGGCGCATAATTCGCCACGATGCACCGTAGTCGTACAATTTTTTACTAAACAACTCACGGCACACAGCCAACACCTTCTCAAACTCTTTGTTAGTATTATTTGCCATTTTAAAATATCATTTATTTGCCTTTGGATATTTGCGGAACCAACTGCCAACCTTCAACTTTATCACACCAAAGAAAGCCTCGCTAAAAATTCCGCCACTCATTTTAGATGTTCCAAGCACTCGATTGACAAAAATCACCGGAACTTCCTTTATCTTGAAGCCACACTTATATGTGGTAAATTTCATCTCTATCTGGAAAGCATAACCTTTGAAACGGATATTGTCAAGGTCAATCGTCTCGAGCACCTTACGTCTGTAACAATTAAAGCCGGCCGTGGTGTCAAATACTGGCAGACGAGTGATAAAGCGCACATACTTTGATGCAAAATAGGACATCAGCACACGCCCCATAGGCCAGTTAACCACATTGACACCCGTCACATAACGGCTACCAACAGAGAGGTCGTAACCATCTTTTGCGCAAGCCTCATAAAGCAAGGGAACATCTTTGGGATCGTGAGAAAAATCAGCGTCCATCTCAAAAATATACTCATAGCCTTTTTCCAGTGACCACTTAAAGCCGGCCACGTAGGCCGTTCCAAGCCCTAACTTACCCGAGCGCTCTATTATATGCACCCTGCCGGGATACTGCTCCATCATCTGTTTGACAATAGCAGCCGTGCCATCGGGAGAGGCATCATCGACAACAAGCACGTCAAAGCCGTGTTCAAGAGCCATCAACGTATGAATCATACGTTCGATATTCTCTTTTTCGTTATACGTTGGAATAATTATTACGCTATCATTCATAATTGCAAATTTACCGCGCAAAAGCCACTAAAAAAGCCACGCGCTACAACCTACAAAGGTAAATGAAATACAAATAACTGCAAACTAAAAGTTAAAATAATATTTAATTTATATATAAAACAACGCAGAGAGGCCTATTTTTGCAATAGTTTCATTTTTTATCACTATCTTCGCAACCGGTTCTTAAAGATAGATAACAGTGAAAAACGACAAAAAATTATTCATAGAGACATACGGCTGCCAAATGAACGTTGCCGACAGTGAGGTTATTGGCTCAATTTTAAAAGTTTCGGGATACAACGTTTGCGAAAGCATTGACGAGGCCGACCTTATCCTGCTCAACACCTGTTCGATACGCGACAACGCCGAGCAAAAGATATATGGTCGTCTGGACCAGCTCAACGCTGCCCGACGCGGGAAAAACACAATGATTGGCGTGGTTGGCTGTATGGCCGAACGTGTAAAGGAGGAGCTAATTAAAAACTACAAAGTTAATATCGTTGCCGGCCCCGACACCTATCTTTCACTCCCCGAACTGATTGCACAGGCCGAGCTTGGGCACCCCGCAATGAACATTGAACTATCGACCACCGAGACCTACCGCGACGTTATTCCTATGCGCATCTGCAGCGGCAAAGTATCGGGCTATATCTCTATTATGCGAGGGTGTAATAATTTCTGCCACTATTGTGTGGTCCCCTACACACGCGGCCGAGAGAGAAGCCGCGACATTCAGAGCATTATAAACGAGGTTGACGACCTTGTTGCAAAGGGCTTTAAAGAGATTATTCTGCTTGGCCAAAATGTAAATTCCTACCATTTCATCGCAGAAAATAGCGAGGAGACAACATTCCCGCAACTGCTACGCCGCGTTGCACAGCACGCCCCCAACACACGCATACGCTTTACAACGTCGCACCCCAAAGATATGAGCGACGACACACTGCGTGTTATTGCCGAGGAGCCCAATGTGTGCAAGAGTATTCATCTGCCCGTTCAAAGTGGCAGCAGCACAATGCTAAAGGCTATGAACCGCAAATACACCCGCGAGTGGTACCTCGACCGCATTGAGGCAATACGTCGTATTGTTCCCGACTGTGGCCTTTCAACCGACATCATTGCCGGCTTTTGCGGAGAGACCGAGGAGGACCACCAGCAAACTCTGTCGCTGATGAGACACTGCTCCTACGACGCTGCTTTTATGTTCAAATACTCGGAACGCCCGGGCACGTTCGCCAGCAGGCATATGAAAGATGATATAGAGGATAGCGAAAAGGTGCGCCGACTGAACGAGATTATCGCCCTGCAGCAAGAGTGCTCGGCCAACAACAACCGTCAATGCATAGGCCAAACATACGAAGTGCTTATCGAGGGCATTTCAAAGCGTTCAAAAGAGCAGTTTTATGGCAGAACCGAGCAGAACCGCACAGCAGTATTCGACAGAAAGAATTACAAGATTGGTGATTTTGTCAAGGTGAAAATAAACGGCTCCACAGCAGCAACATTGTTGGGAGAAATCGTAGATTAAAACAGAACGTGAGCGGCAATTGCCGCTCACGTTCTTTATCAATGGTGAACCAAAGACCCGGCTTTAAAATAACAAAACCTTTAAGGGCAAGCGCAATGCAAAGAGGCGCTTTTCACCACCCTTTAACCTGAATAAATTATCATTTATTATCCAAGCGTTTCTTCATACGCTCGGCATAACTCTCCTGTTTTTTATCGGGCATCAAGAACCACAAAATGAGATAAAACAAAATTGGAGCACCCACCAATGCAATAGCAAGCACAAACCAAATAAGACGCAAATTCTTTACATCCCAGCCAAAATGCTCGGCCACACCAGCACACACACCCGCAATCTTCTTGTTCTCTGAACGAACCAATCTTTCCATTTTCAATCTGTTTTTTTTCGTTTGAGCCACAAAAATACTAAAAAAAGCACCCGCAAAGTGTTAAAAAATGTGATTTTATTCATTTTTAAAGGTAAAAGTTCAAAAAACGAGAACAATATTACCGCAAATGGTATATTTTTGTAACAAATTATGGAGGAGTGTGCTCTAACGAAACGTAAAAAAGAAACAATGACTATAATAAGCTACGACAAATGCCCTTTATGCAAAAGCAACGCCATAAAAAAGCGCTTTGCCTGCATTGACAAATTTGCCACCGGCGAGTCATTTGACATTTACGAGTGCGACGATTGTGGGCTGGTATTTACTCAAAAAATCCCCGATGAAAAGGAGATTGGCCGATACTACGAATCGCCAACATACATTTCGCACAGCAACACAAACAAAGGCCTCATAAACCGCATATACCAACTGGTGCGCAAAAGAATGTTGCAAAAAAAGGCAAAGTTGGTGAAGCAGCTCACCCTGCTTGAAAAAGGCAAACTCCTCGACTATGGCGCTGGCACCGGGCACTTTGCACGAGTTATGGCAGCAAAAGGTTGGGACGTTACCGCCATTGAAAAGAGTGACAAGGCACGCGAACTTGCACTGAAGGATTTTGGGTTCGAGATGTGCCCTGTTGAGTCCCTTGCCAAGATTGAGGATAAGAGGCTTGACGTTGTTACAATGTGGCACGTGATGGAGCATATACAAAACCCGGACAACTTGTGGAAAGAGCTGCACCGCATACTCAACGACACGGGCGTTGCTATTATTGCCGTGCCCAACAGCATCTCCTACGATGCCCAAAAATACCAAGAGCATTGGGCGGCGTATGACGTGCCAAGGCATCTGTGGCATTTTACCCCAAGCACCATTATGCGTTGGGGCGAGAAGCACGGATTCTTGCTCGAGAAGCAATATAGAATGCCTTTTGACGGATTTTACATATCAATGCTGAGCGAGCAGAACAAAGGCTCTCGCCTGCACACAATAAAGGGCTTTTGGAACGGCTTTAAGGGTTGGATAGCACAATGCAGGAAAAGCAGCGCAAGCAGCTCCATCATATATGTTTTTAGGAAAAAAAGATGAAAAAACCTATTTTGAACATACAAACCTTGAGTGTCTACATCAGCACAACACTTGTGTTGTTGCTGTTGGGCATTATGGGCATACTATTCGTTGGCGGACAGTCTCTATCAAAGAAAATAAAGGAGAATTTTAAGATGACTGTCATCATTGACAGCAAGGCTGAGGAACCGGCAATACTCAAGCTGCAAAAGAGCATCGACAAAAAAGCGTATGTCTTGAACTGCAAATATATCTCAAAAGAGGATGCACTTAACGAGGCAAAAGAGAGCCTTGGCGCCGACCCTATGGAGCTTTTGGGTGCGAACCCTTATGAGGCAGAGATTGAGATAAGCCTGAAAGAGGAGTTCTCGAATGTCGACAAGATGATGGAGATTGAAAAAGAACTGCTGAGAAACAAAGAGGTTGCAGAGGTAATATACCACAAGGGGCACATCGACTCGGTGAACCACAATATTCAAAAAGTAGCACTGTTATTGCTCACATTGCTGATACTGCTCACCGTAATATCGTGGTCGTTGATAAGCAATCTCGTGCGCCTGTCGATATATTCAAAGCGTTTTCTGCTCCACACAATGAAATTGGTTGGAGCAACGTGGAGTTTTATCAGACGTCCGTTCCTGCTAAAGAATATGTGGATTGGGCTTGTTGCCGGATTTATTGCAAATGCCTTGTTGGGAACAATATTATACCTGTTGCAACAGCGTTCGCCCGAGATTGCGTTACTGTTGCCCATTAAGGAGCTTGCCATCGTGGGTGGCGCGGTAATTGTGTTCGGAATTATCATCTGCACACTATGCGCATTTCTCTCGGTCAACCGCTTCCTGCGTATGCGTAACAACGACCTTTATTTCATTTGATAACAATATAAATTATGGATAAACCAAATTTTGCTTTCAGTAAATGGAATTATATTCTGCTTGCCGCAGGTGTGATTGCCATTATCTTGGGCTTTACTCTAATGGTAGGCCCCGGTTCAACCGAGACACATTTTGAGCCTGATATCTTCAGTTTCAGAAGAATAAAATTGGCACCGGCAATTTGCTTTTCGGGATTTATATTTGTAATCTTTGCCATTATGTACAAGGCAAAAGACAACAAGAAGAACTAAAAGTAATAAATAGAAAAAATGAGTATACTCGAAACAATAATCATTGCCATTGTTGAAGGACTGACCGAGTTTTTACCGGTATCCTCAACCGGACATATGATTATCACTCAAAATATTTTGGGTGTTGAAAGTACACCTTTTGTAAAGGCTTTTACCTTTATAATACAATTCGGTGCTATTCTTTCAGTGGTTGTTCTCTATTGGAAACGCTTTTTCAAGCTCAACCACACTCCTGCCCCCGAGGGCGCCGGAGCTTTCAAACGTTTTCTGCACAAATATGATTTCTACTGGAAATTGTTTGTAGCCTTTATCCCTGCTGCCGTGCTTGGCCTGTTGTTCAGCGATGCAATAGATGCTATGCTTGAGAGCGTTGAGGTTGTTGCCGTAACACTCATCCTTGGTGGTATATTTATGCTCTTCTCGGATAAAATTTTCAATAAAGGCAGCGAAAAGACTAAACTCACCGAGAAAAAAGCTTTTTATATCGGACTCTTCCAGTGTATATCAATGATACCCGGAGTGTCGCGTTCAATGGCAACCATCGTTGGCGGTATGGCACAAAAGCTCACAAGAAAGGCCGCTGCCGAGTTCTCGTTTTTCCTTGCTGTGCCCACAATGCTGGCAGCAACATTCTTCAAGATGCTAAAGATTTTTACCGAGGAGAACGGCACACAGATATTAAAAGAAAATCTTGACACATTGATTATTGGAAACATTGTTGCGTTCATTGTCGCAATGCTTGCAATAAAGTTTTTTATAAATTTTGTAACAAAGTATGGTTTCAAAGTATTCGGATGGTATAGAATTCTTGTCGGAGGCGCTATCCTTGTAATGCTTTTGACCGGACATAACCTTTCTATCATATAATGGATTTTGTTGCAGGAGAAATAATACCGATAAATAAACCCTATACTTGGACGTCGTTCCAGATAGTAAACAAGATACGCTACCACCTGAGCCGTAAGTACGGAATAAAGAGATTTAAGGTTGGACACGCGGGCACACTCGTCCCATTGGCGTCAGGCGTTTTGTTGCTATGCACCGGAAAGGCTACAAAAAGGATTGAAGAGCTGCAAAGCCACACAAAAGAGTACGAGGCCGAGATTATGCTGGGAGCAACCACCCCTTCGTTCGATTTAGAACACCCGGTGGACGCCACCTACCCATACGAGCACATTACCAAAGAGATGGTCGAAGAGACACTGAAACAGTTCGTTGGTGATATTGAGCAACGCCCCCCACTCTTTTCGGCGTGCAAAGTAAATGGCAAACGCGCCTACGACCTTGCTCGTGGCGGCAGCGATATGCAGTTGACTCCAAAGCTGATACGTATTGACTCAATAGAGCTATTGGAGTGCGAACTGCCAAAAATAAGGATACGAGTAGTTTGTGGCAAAGGAACCTATATCCGCTCGCTCGCTCGCGACATTGGCACAGCCCTGAACAGCGGCGGACACCTTACCGACCTTGTACGCACACGTATCGGAGAGTATAAACTAGAAAATTGTATAACCCCGGAGGAATTCCAAGAATGGCTTGAAAATCAATGAATATGAATCCAATGACTGAAGAACATTTTAGTATAAGCGGACAGCATATGAAGCTGTCACAGTTTAAATACAAATTGCCCGAGGAGCGCATCGCGCTCTATCCGGCCGATTGTCGTGATGAATCACGTCTGCTCGTTCTACACAAGAAGACCGGCGAGATAGAGCACCGCCTGTTCAAGGAGGTCATCAACTATTTCGACGAGAAAGATGTTTTTGTGATGAACGACAGCAAAGTGTTCCCTGCGCGCCTCTATGGCAACAAGGAGAAAACAAATGCACAGATTGAGGTATTTCTTTTGCGCGAGCTTAACGAGGAGTTTCGTTTGTGGGACGTGCTCGTTGACCCAGCCCGCAAAATTCGCATCGGCAATAAGCTCTACTTTGGCGAGGACAACTCAATGGTAGCCGAAGTTATTGACAACACCACATCACGTGGCCGCACATTGCGTTTCCTCTACGATGGCCCTCACGACGAGTTTAAGAAGGCGCTCTTTGCTCTTGGCGTAGCTCCGCTGCCCGATGACTTCAAGCGCTTGCGCAAAGAGGAGCCCGAGGACCTACAGAATTTCCAGACTTACTTTGCAAAGAAAGAGGGCTCGGTAACAGCATCATTCGCCGGCCTGCACTTCACACGCGAGTTGATGAAACGTATGGAAATCAAAGGCATCGACACAGCATTCGTAACAATGCACACCGGCCTTGGCAGCTTCCGCGAGATTGACGTTGAGGACCTTACCAAGCACAAGATGGATAGCGACCTCATCAGCGTAGACACCGATGCTGTACAGACAATCAACAAAGCAAAAGCCGAGAATCGCAGAATTTGCGCAGTCGGAACATCTGTGCAGCGCGTGCTGGAGACAGCAGCCCTCACCGGCGGAATGCTCAAGGAGTATGATGGCTGGACAAGCAAATTCATCTTCCCCGAGTATAATTTCCAAGTGGCAAACTGTATGATTGCCAATTTCTATGCACCATATTCAACAATGTTGATGCTCACCACTGCGTTCGGCGGTTACGACAATGTGATGAACGCCTACAAGGTTGCACTCGACGAGGGTTACCGCTTTGGCCTCTACGGCGACGCAATGCTCATCATTGACTAAGAATAGAAATGGCGACAATATACCTTGGACTAGGAACAAATATTGGCGACAAGAAGGAGAACCTTATGCGAGCGATAGAATCCCTATCGCTCGCGCTTGGTTCTTGCACCGCACAATCATCATTCATAGAAACAGCCCCTTGGGGATTCGATAGCAAAAACAGTTTCCTCAACTGCGCTGTTGCCTTTGAAACGACACTCACACCGCAGCAGCTGCTCGACACCACCGAAAAAATAGAACGCGAGCTGGGGCGCACCGCAAAAACCACAAACAGAGACTATCACGACCGCATAATAGACATTGACATTCTCCTTTATGGAAACGAGGCTATCGAAAGCCCGCGGCTCACAATCCCCCACCCCTTGATGCACCAACGCACCTTTGTGCTTGAACCATTGGCCGAGATTGCACCCGATGCCGTTCACCCCATAAAAAACAAGAGCATCGAACAACTGCTCAACGAATTACAACAGCAATAAAAAGTTAAAAAAGAGTTATTTGAACAAAAAAAAGGCTACAACGCACAATGTTTACACAAAAACCATTACCTTTGTAGCCGAAAAGCCCACCGAGGCTGTATGTGTGGAGAGATTTGACTGCTTGCAACCACGATAAAAAATGCTAAAAGCCCCATCAGAGGGCATTGTAAAGGCATTTCGCCGGCATTGAATATCCCACATAAATGGTTCTCGCAAGGCTTGCAACATTAACAAGCAAATATTAACCACGCCCAGCGTACGGCAACAAGGCTGTACAAGAGGGCACAAAATTACTACTATGGGATATTTATTCACATCAGAATCAGTTTCAGAGGGACACCCCGACAAAGTTGCCGACCAGATTTCGGACGCAGTGCTTGACCAGCTCATAGCATTCGACCCTCAGTCAAAAGTCGCTTGCGAAACACTTGTGACAACAGGACAGGTTGTAATTGCCGGCGAGGTAAAATCATCGGCATACGTTGACTTGCAGGACATTGCACGCAACGTCATCAACAAAATTGGCTACACAAAGAGCGAATATATGTTCGACGGCAACTCGTGTGGAATCTTCTCGGCCATTCACGAGCAGAGCGCCGACATTAACCGTGGCGTAGAGCGCGAAGACCCAATGAGCCAAGGCGCAGGCGACCAAGGTATGATGTTCGGTTACGCAACCAACGAGACAGAGAACTATATGCCAGTGTCGCTCGACCTCTCGCACCTCATTCTCACCGAACTTGCCGAGATTCGTCGCGAGGGCAAAGAGATGACCTATCTGCGCCCCGACTCAAAGAGCCAAGTGACCATTGAGTACAACGACGAGAACAAGCCCGTGCGCATCGACACCATCGTTGTATCGACACAGCACGACGACTTTATACAGCCAACAGCCGAAGGTAAAGAGGCTCAGCTTGCTGCCGACGCTGCACAGATTGCAAAAATCAAAGAAGACGTACTGAACATTCTTATGCCACGCGTCAAGGCAAAAATCACATCAGAGAATGTGCTTGCACTCTTTGGCAACGACATTAAATACCACGTCAACCCAACCGGCAAATTTGTTATTGGTGGCCCCCACGGAGATACCGGCCTCACAGGACGCAAAATCATCGTTGACACCTATGGTGGCAAGGGAGCACACGGCGGTGGCGCATTCAGCGGCAAGGACCCCAGCAAAGTCGACCGTAGCGCAGCCTACGCAGCACGTCACATCGCAAAGAACCTTGTAGCCGCAGGCGTTGCTGATGAAGCCCTTATCCAACTATCATACGCCATTGGCGTTGCCGAGCCTGTCAGCGTGTTTGTAAACACCTATGGCACAGCAAAGGTGAACCTCACCGACGGCGAGATTGCAAACAAGGTAAAGACACTGTTCGACCTTCGTCCAAAGGCAATCGAAGAGCGCCTTAAACTACGCAACCCAATATACAGCGAAACAGCTTCATACGGACACGTCGGCCGCACACCACAGGTGGTAACAAAGGTGTTCACCTCGCGTTACCTTGAGAGCAAGACCATCGAGGTGGAGCTCTTTACTTGGGAGAAGCTCGACTACGTTGAGAAGGTAAAAGAGGCCTTTGCCCTTTAATCAAAAAAAAAATGAGACTGGGCGACTGGATAAACCGCAAAAGGCACAACAGGGGGTTTGGCATACAATCCCCCTCGGCCTTTTTCTTCATCACACAAGTGCTGAAAGAGCGGCTGCCATATTACGCCTACCCCACTCTCGACAAGGCTGTCGGCGGTGGCAGAGCGTGGAAAAGGCATCTGCGCGAACTGTTCCGAATAACCAACTACCAACGCCCAAACAATTGCATCTCTGTCGGAGCAGCCGACGCAGCTTGTGCAATGGCATTGGCAAGACCAAGCGCAACACATCACACCATTGCAGCAGCCAAGATGACAGCCGAAACACAACAACTGCTGAGTGAAAGAGGTTGTCATATTCTTGACTCGACAAAGCACCTGCCGGCAATTATCAAACAAATGGGCACGGTTGGAATGTTATATATCAACGCAACCAACGAAGCCTACCCATTTATAAAAGCCGCACTGCCACACACAAACAACAACAGCTTAATTGTTGTCTACGGCATAAACCGCAACAACACAATACGCGAATGGTGGCAACAACTGGTTAATGACAGCGCAACAGTCGTAACATACGATATGTACAGCTACGGGCTACTATTCTTTGACAAAGAGAAAAAAAAGCAGCACTACACACTGAAAAGATAACCACACAATGAAAAAAGCAACCATATACACCGGTTCGGGCGACAGCGGTAACACATCGCTATGCAGTGGCACACGCATACCAAAAGACCACCCGAGAGTGGAGGCATACGGCACACTCGACGAGCTCAATGCACATCTGGGATTGCTTGTTGCATCGCTCAGCGATAACAATCTCATAGATTTTATCGTTGAGATTGAGAATAACATCTTCACGATAGGCTGCCATTTAGCAACAGACAAAGAGGAACAGTGCCCCATAAGCGAGAACGATATTCAAACGATAGAAGAGGCCATAGACAACATCAGCGCAACATTGCCGACACAGAAAAATTTTATACTCCCCGGTGACAACGAGCAAGCGGCACGCGCCAACGTATGCCGTACAATATGCCGTCGTGCCGAGAGAAGAATGGTTGAGCTTGGCCGAGAGTGCAAAATATCACCCGATGCAATGGTATATATCAACCGACTATCAGACTATCTTTTCGTGCTACAACGCCAACTCTTGAACGGAAAGGAAAAAATGTGGCAAAAACCTTGTAAATAAATAAAATTAGGTTACTTTTGCACGCACTTAACAAAAACTTAATAAAACAGTATCAGATATGTATTGGACACTTGAACTAGCATCAAAACTGGAGGATGCACCTTGGCCAGCAACAAAAGACGAACTCATCGACTACGCAGTACGCTCAGGCGCACCATTAGAAGTTATAGAAAATTTGCAAGAGATTGAGGACGAAGGTGATGTTTATGAGAGCATCGAAGATATTTGGCCCGACTACCCAAGCAAAGAGGACTTTTTCTTTGACGAGGAGGAGTATTAAGAGGTTGAAAAAGGTTTAACACCTAAATATCAACGAATTACAATGACCGATTGGGCAGTCCAGTCGGTCATTTTTTGCCTAAATACTGCCCAAAAACTGCCCGAAATTGAGCAATACTACCCGAATACTACCCTGAAACTATTACCCAATCCTCCTAAAAATAAGAGTAGTAAGTGAGGGACGAGAGACTACCCGAACACTACCCTGACGCTCTACAAGGCACTTTTTGCCCAAATTGAGCGAACTCCCCAAACCGCTCATTGAAGCCAGAAACTACCCGTTAATTTTCTGCTTTCACTACCCTGAAAAAGAAAAAGGACAAAACCGAAGTTTTGTCCTTAATTTAATCCAACCTAACATTGAGTTTGTCTCCAACCACTTCTGCAATCGTGTTCGGCAGCAATGTCGCATACACCTTCTCCGTCACCAATGTAGAAGCGTGTCCCAGCATTATTTAGAGTACGATGGTCGTATCGTTAAGGTCGATACCCTCGATGCGGTCAATAGTTTCATTGCCGAGTTTGAGGCGACAACAGATAACGATAACGAGTAATTTTTGCTGTTACTTGATTTTAGATTTGGAACTTTGAATTATTGTTCGTATATTTGCGAACAATAATTAACAAAATACAATGGCACACAAAGATTATACACTCCATCAAGAGCAGTTGGCACGCTTTGCGAAGGCAATGGGACACCCTGCCCGCATCGCTATTATCGAATTTCTTGCCAAGCAGACAGAGTGCTACTTTGGTGATATTCACGAGGAGTTGCCGATTGCCAAAGCAACCGTATCGCAGCACCTCAAAGAGTTAAAAGAGGCGGGCTTGATACAGGGAGAGGTCGAAACACCGAAGGTTAAGTATTGTATCAACCGAGAGAATTGGCGACTTGCAAAGGCTTTGTTCGTTGGGTTTTTCGACGACTGCGCCTGCAAAAAGGAGAGTTGCTGTAAATAACAGCCTCTTTTTTTGGAAACTATGTTCGTTATTCTACGAACTACAAATAATATAAATTCAAAGTTATGAGAAGAGTATTAGTGATTCTTACCCTATGTATGGGTATGGTGGCTTGCTCGGGAGGCAAGACCAAGAGTGCGGCTGAAAATCAGCAGACAAAAAAAGATGTTGTTGAGGTGCTTTACTTCCACGGAGCGCAACGTTGTGCTACTTGTATGGCTATTGAGAAGAACACCAAGGAGTTGTTAGAGGCGGCTTATGCTGAGCCGTTGAAAAGCGGCAAGTTGGTATTTCGCTCGGTGGATATT
>JAZRMQ010000015.1:0-4439 GCA_045647745.1 Bacteroidaceae bacterium
GCAAGGTTGTACTGCTTGTCTGTAATGGAATGTTGTCAAGGATCTATCGTGCTTATCGACACGGGCCGCGTTACCGCGTTACTTGCCGAAAGCGAGTGCAAAGGTAAGGCGATTTTTTAAACTGACAAACTTTTTGAGAAGTTTTTTTGTTATAAAAGCGAGAAAAAATTAATTACGCACTGAAAAACTGCGCAATTATATTAAATTCTTGCCAAAATTGTTAAAAACATCCCTTTTCCAAGGGACTCACTTGTTTGCAAAAGTTTTATAGCCGTGCCCTAAAACACCAAGCGTTTGCCTTACTATTGCCCGGCTAAATTATCTATTTTTTATTAGAAACAATAATTTTTCCATCTTTTTTTGAAAAAAAATCAAAAATTTTTCATTTTCATCAAAATTCAAGCAGTTTTTAAAGATGCGAGCAAAAAATAGAGCGCCGAGAAGGAGAAAAAGGCCTCACCTTGCAATGAGCAAAATGAGACCTTATATTATATATAGGCGTTACACTGAAAATTGCGTTCCACCAGTAGACTATAGTGCCTTAAATATTAGACTGAACTGTACATTCAATCTGCTTAATAGATTTTGCATCGAGCGACGCAACTTCGATTGTGGATTCACCGGATACTGCAATATACATTTTTGAGCCGTACACAATAATATCATTTGCGTTATTACCCAAGCAACGACCATTCTGAGCCTCAAAATAGCTCTGTTCCACCACTCCCGTTTCGAGATTGCACATTGTGAGCGACGAATTAGCACTTTGCCAATCACCGGAATTGAGCACATAGAGCAGCTTTTGACTTGAGACCGCCTTTACCGGGTTCAACCCCGATGGTATAGTTTTTACAAGCTTTCCATCGACACCATACAGATAGACATCACCATCGTTGATATAATCGGAAGATGTGACGCAGAGATAATCTCCAACTGCACAAATTTTATAAGGAGAAGGCAAATAATCCTCTTTTATCCAAGGAGAATCAACACTCTTTTCTGTAATATCAAAGGCAAGATAGGTTATTGTCGCATTCCAATTAGCATCAAAGGTTGAGAAAAAACCATAGAGACGGCCTGAACTATAGCAAAACTCCGTCATATTTGAGCACTCTTCTACAACCGCAACCTCTCCATCGGGCGAGATACACTGCAGAGTACTTGGAATATCGGCATAATTTCCATAGGAGGCCACAAACACCCCCGTATCACAAGAGACAACAACAGCAGGATTGCACACCACATCAATTTTCTCCACCTCGGTAAAAGAGACTAGGTCCACAACTGAAACTGTTTTATCATACCCCACTGCCGTATTATAATCCAAGCCACCTGAATTTGCTACATAAAGATACCCATTGTGAACCGCAAGTTGCTCGGGGTTACGACCGACCTTCACAAGAGCCTCAACCTCAAGAGTTGTTGTATCGATACGAGCCACATAGCCATCGTAATATGTAGCATATAGTTTGCCATCATACGCTGCGAGATAACGTGGCTGAGCACTATAAACATACGGCTCACCACCCTGCACCCCGTCACCATCATTTTCACAAGCCGCGAAAAGAGCAACAAAACTAAAAAGCAGACAAATCCTTTTAAAATTTTTCATAATCACATAAATTAAATATTAAAAAACAATACGTGCCGAAAGCCGCCATTGAAACCCCGGCATTGGATAATTCTTTATAATTTCGTAATGCTCGTTTGCAACATTAAGCAGCTCGGCCTGCAGACGAAGCCTCACCCCACCAAAAGAGAAACTACGATTTAACGAAAAGCTATGTTCAAGATAGCCCTGCATACGATTTTTTGCCGTATTTTGCGGTAGCATATAACGCTCGCCCACCGCCGAGAGCAGATAAGAAAGATTGAGAATCGGATTTTCGAGCGACACGGTCAAAGAGCCCGAATGTCGCGGAGTATAAGGGAGTTGGTGACGATAATTCTTTGCCGCAGCATCAGTCACATCTATCGCATATTGAAAAGAGTAGTTTGCATCAATCAACAGCCCAACCTTTTGCGCCAACGCCAACCGCAAAGAGCCCAAAGCATCAACACCCCAAATATCAGCCTCTCCAAAATTCATCATCCTCCACACATACATTGTAGGCAGGGCAACAATCTTGTCGCGTACATTATTATAAAAGCCGTCTACCGACAAGGTCAAACTCCTTAAAACCCCACTACCCGACAGATAAAACGTCGCTCCAAGATTACACTGAGTTGCCTTCTCAGGCTTCAGCCCCACATTACCAAGCCTCAGATAGTACAAATCGGCAAATGTCGGCACACGACAAGCATCCTTCACCGACGCACGCAAATGCAAAAAATCACCCCAAGGAGCAACAACCACGCCAAACGAAGGAGAGAGACGAAAGAACGGCGCCCCCCCCTCACCCACACGCAGTTTATCGACAACAGACGTCGCCAACAGCGATGCCGAGAATTTAAAACAACTCAGTTCATACCCGACAGCAGCAGCAACCCACGACGACAAACGACGCGGCGCCTTGCTATTCTCAAAATTATTATCAAGAGCCGTAAATGCCGCATCAGCCGCTAAAGAGATATTGAAATTTGAAGATGGAGCATAACCGGCAGCCAAAGAGGCATAACACTCATTCTGAATATTAATATCAACCTGCTCGCCAGCACTATAATTAGGGCTCACTTCACGATGGCGAGAAAAATTGTAGTCATATTTAAACAAAGCCTGCAAGCTCCAGTCATCACTCAAAGAGCAACCATATTTTGCCTGTGCAAAAGCATTCCTGTTCCACAGCCTTTCACGATTGCCTTTATTATACAGGTTCGTAGCACCGGGCAAGCCCCTCTCCGAAGAGTAATAATAAATCTTTGTATCGAGTTTCCCATCACCCAACCACACATCGGCATTAGCCTCGAGCGTAAAAGCATCAATGTCACTATCACGACGAATTTCGCGCGTGACAAGGTTTGAATTCACAAGCGTGAAAGGATACATACCATCACTGCGCAAATAATCACCATTAAAAGCAAGCCCCCATCGCCCCTTAGGCTTATAACGATGATAGAACGAAGCACCGGCAAAGCCAAATGCACCACCCTTAACATCAACACTCGTCACAGTATTACCAAGAGAGAGCGTTCGCAACGCCAACAACGTCGATGCCGAATATTCACGCGCACTATGCAGAGCGCCATCATCTCCTTGCCCTATAACCAACGTCACAGCCGAGAGATTATTAAGCGAAAAGCGCCCGAGGTCAACAACACCACTCTGAGCATCGGACACCAGCACACCATCATAGCTCACCGCAGTATGCTTTGCACCCATACCACGAACAGAGACTGTTTTCAGGCCTCCCACGCCGCCGTAGTCGCGAACATTAACCCCCGACATATATTTAAGAGCATCGGGCACCCCGGCATACCCCAACCGTTCAATATCCTCGCGCGACACTCGCTGCAAAGGAACGGGTGACGCCACTGCCACCGGCAACACCTCCTCAACAGCATCAACCTCGGGAAGAAGATACTGCAACGAATCAAGCTCTTGTGACCGCACATCTACCGACAAGGCAAGCCCCAAGCACACCAAAAAAAGATTAAAAATCCGCAACATAAATAGTCGTTATAAAACCCTTACCCGGGGTTTGTATAAAACATAACGAATATGGCAGGTTTTCTGACTTGTTCCCCAAGCACCTTCCCACTCAACAACAGAGCAGTGGCTTTTGACCGCTTGGATTTATATGAACTCACAGCTACGGGTATAGTTCCGGACTTTAACCGGATTCCCTTTTACTAACCGTTATTGCAAACAACGGCTACACCATTATTCGGCGCGAAGATATAAATAAAATCTACACATACAAAAAAATGGCGACACTTTTTCAAGTGTCGCCATTCTCATATTCTAAAGCTAAAATTATTCTGCCTCAGCAACTACAGTGAAAGGAACCTTAACGGTAACCTCTTTGTGCAACTTAACAGTAGCCTCGTAAGAGCCAATCTCCTTAACTGCAGAAACAACAATAATCTTGCGGTCAATCTCAAGACCAAGCTTTGCAAGTTCCTCTGCAATCTGGATAGCACCTACTGAACCATAAACAGCGCCTGTAGCGCTCACCTTTGTAGCGATTGTCAAAGAAACACCCTCGAACTTTGCAGCAAGAGCCTCAGCGTCAGCCTTAATCTTAGCCAACTTGTGAGCACGCTGTCTCAAGTTCTCAGCAAGCACTTTCTTTGCAGACTCGCTAGCGATAACTGCCTTACCGGTAGGAATCAAATAATTACG
Source organism: Bacteroidaceae bacterium (assembly GCA_045647745.1). Taxonomy (GTDB): domain Bacteria; phylum Bacteroidota; class Bacteroidia; order Bacteroidales; family Bacteroidaceae; genus HGM04593. The sequence goes on from JAZRMQ010000015.1 coordinate 4,283, forward strand.
GCCATAACCGTCCTTAACCTTAACGATATCGTCTTTGTAACCCAAGTTGATTACATCTTCTTTCAATATAAGCTCCATAATTATTCCTCCTATTATTTCATCATATCAGTAACAAAAGGCAGCAAAGCCAAGTGACGTGCACGCTTAACAGCCTGAG
>JAZRMQ010000016.1:0-12769 GCA_045647745.1 Bacteroidaceae bacterium
CAAGGTATCTATCCCTTATTAAGGCGATTGATAGCGTTGGGGATCCACCTCTTCCCATCCCGAACAGAGAAGTTAAGCCCAACAGCGCCGATGGTACTGCAAAGATTTGTGGGAGAGTAGGTCATCGCCACTTTTATAGAAAAGACGAGTTCCAAAAGGACTCGTCTTTTTGTATATATAGGTATCGATGCCCCCTCTCCCTGTGGTGCCGTCTTTGTGGCAACCCGAACGGGCACCAACTCCGTCGGTGCTGCGTGCGACCTATTGCTGCCGGCCCCAACGAACCTGTAAACAGGTTTGTGGGAGAGTAGGTCATCGCCACTTTTATAAAGAAGCAGGAGTTCAAAAGACTCTTGCTTTCTTTTTATACAGGTATCGATAACCTCCTCTCCTAGCGATGGCGTCCCCGGTTCCCGGTCGCACCCCACGCGGCATCACTTTCAGCGATGCTGCGCGTGACCAATCGCTGCAGAAATTCTCGAACCTCCCTTTTTGAACATTTGACAATCCCTGCTAATCGCGACCCACGCGGTGTGACTACGCCACACTGCGCGTGACCAATCGCTGCAGAAATTGTCGAACCTGTAAACAGGTTTGTGGGAGAGTAGGTCATCGCCACTTTTATAAGAAGAAGGAGTTCAAAAGGACTCGTCTTTTTGCATATTTAGTCGTGCTTTGGTGCGTCATTCTGTTTGTGTATAATCAAAAAAAACAATAATCTATGAAAAAGCAATTTTCACTTCTTTTGGTACTATTAGTATCCTTTTCGACACTTTTCGTTTCTTGTGAGGAACCTATGGGTGATGATGATATTATGCTTCACAATGGCTACGGATATGTAGACCTCGGACTTTCGGTTAAGTGGGCGACTTGCAACGTTGGCGCTACACAGCCCGAAGAGTTTGGTGGTTACTACGCTTGGGGAGAGATTAAAGAAAAGAGTGATTACTCTTGGAACACTTACAAATGGGGCAATGGGTTTGGAGCTATGACTAAATATTGTACAAAGGAGGTCTATGGTACTGTTGATAATAAAACTATCCTTGACCCTGCGGATGATGTGGCTCACGTTAAATGGGGTGGTAATTGGCGAATGCCTACTGCTGCAGAGCTGAGTGAATTGCACAGCAATTGTACTTGGACGTGGACAACTATCAACGGCGTAAATGGTTACAGAGTAACAAGTATTGCTAACGGTAATAGTATCTTCCTCCCTGCAGCGGGTTCTTGCATCAATTCGAATTTCATCGGTAGTGGCAACTTTGGTGCCTATTGGTCGAGCTCATTGGTCTATCTCACCGGCTACAATATGTACTCTTACTACTATCACTTCTATAATGGACATTTCAAAGTGGACTATACAAACCGCAACGAAGGTCGTAGTGTGCGCCCTGTTTGTGAGTAATTGAAAAATTACAGGTGAGTTTTTGCGAAAGGTGGTATGTTGCACAGCTGTGCTGGTGTTGCGTGGTGCGCAGGATTAAAAAAGTACGCTTTGAGCGTACTTTTTTTAGAATGGATATCCAATGGCAAAGTGCCAAGCGAAGCCGTCTTTGAGTGGGTTAAGGTTGAAGTATCCGCTACGCTTTGTTTTGTAGGGGGCGTGAAGGCCAAGGCCAAAATCTACTCGAAGGACAAGTATTCCCAAGTCGTAGCGTGCGCCTACTCCGGTGTTGAGTGCTATCTGCTTGCCAAAGGTGTTGAAGCGGAACTCGCCACCGGGGCGTTCTTTATCTTCTTTTAGCAACCAAATATTTCCTGCATCGACAAAGAGTGCTCCGTGAAGGTCGGAGACTATTCGGAATCTATATTCAATGTTCATTTCCAGCTTTAGTGTTCCTGTTTCGTCAAGATAGGTGTAGCTGTTTACATTGTCGGGGCGGTAGCTGCCGGGGCCCACTGAACGCACGGTGAAGGCGCGCAGGCTGTTGGTGCCTCCGATATAAAATTGTTCGCTGTATGGGGCATACTCCGAGTTGCCATAGCTGTGTATGGCACCGGCCATAATGCGTGTGGCGATATATTGGTTATTGTCTATCTTCCATAGTTGGCGTAGCTCGGTTGTGGCTTTTATGAATTGTGCGTATGGGTTGCCAAAGAGGTTTTTATTCTTTTGGTTGAATGGTTTGCCAAATGCTGCAAAAAGGAGTGATGTGATATTTCCGGCTGATGTTATTGATAGGTCTAGTTTGCTTTTGTTGCGGTGTCTTGTGTTTGTGTTGTCGTAGGTGTAGCTATATTGCATTGCCGGGATAAATTGGTCGCGGAAGCTGTTGCGGATGGCTTTGTTGCTTTCGACGATTTTGTCAAATTTCTCGGTGGTGCTGAGCAGCATATCGTATGTGAGGCGGAACGGAATAACGGTGTGTGTGGTGGTGGAGTGGCTTTGTATTTTGTATGTGGCATCTCCTCCGGCCTGTATCATTCTAAAGAATCCTGAGCGGTTCATTGCATCGGCAAAGAGGCGGAAAGAGGTGTTTGCCGGCAGTCGCATATATCGTCTGTGCAGGAGCGGAAAGTAGAGACGTGGAAAATTAAGTGACAGGTCTGCACCAAGCTCCCACGAGTTTACAACGGCGGCTTTTCCCTGTACTTTATCGTCGGTTTGCCATTCGTATGAGCCCGAGAGTGTGAGTTTTAGTGTCTCTCCGCCGCGGAACACGTTTCTTCTAGCAAGGCTTATTTTGCTTCCGGGTCCTATTTGGTTGTTGCTTTTTGAGGTTACGTTCAGCTCAAAGGTAAAGTCGTATGGCTTATCGAGTTGGGTTGTTATATCTAAATCAAGCAGGTCGGTTCCTTCGCGGGGAATAAGGTTGAGCCTGAAATTGTTAAAGATATTCATTTGGCTCAATTTGTTCACGGCGTTCTGTTGTTTGTCCTGTGAGTAGAGCTCGCCGTTCCTTATTTGTATGTTACGCAGCAGAGGCCCTATGCGCACCGGTTCTCTTTTGCCATAATAGATATATGTTATGTTGCGGCGTTTAAGGGTGTCGGCCTTTTGGCGTTGTATGCCACTGCCTGTTTCGTTGTTGCGAACACGGATGGTGATATTGCCTATTCGACGTATGTCGTTGGCTTGCTGTGGCATATCCTTTGTGGGTTGTATGCGTATGTTTGCGTATCCTTGGCGATTGATGGTGTCGGCAAGGAAGGTGATGAAATTGGGCTGAAAATAGTAGTAGCCGTTGTTGCGGAGCAGGTTGCTTATTCTTGTTCGCTCCTCTTCCATTGCTGCGGCGTTGAATTGCTGCCCGGGGCGTATGATGCGCTTCTCCCAAGTGCTGTGTATAAGACTGTCGGCATTGTGTGAGAAGTTGCAGTATTCAATGCTGTCGTAGTAGCAGGGTGCTCCAAGCGTTGCTGTGTAGCTTACTTTTGCCTTTTTGGGGTTTTTCTTTGAGGGGATAATCTCTGCCTCGACATTGTTGTTGAAATAGCCATAGTATTTGAGCACGTTGGAGGCTACGTCGGCAAGAAGGTCGGGGTTTACTTTTGATAGTAGCACGGGTTCTTGAGCCAGTTTGTCAAAGAACCATTTGCCTATTGGGCTTTGTGAGTCGCGCAGGGCATTATACCACCACAATCCTATTGGCAGGGCTCGCAGGGTTGAGCTGCCGGCAATGGAGCCGTTGGGAGCGTAGTCGAGAGCATATCTTGCCTCTTCCAGTGCTGTCTTGCCAACACTTCCGGTTGCATTCTCTTTGGCATCGGTGAATTCCACCTTTTTTATTCCTGTGTATAGTTTGTCGCCTTCGGGAACGTATCGTGTTGTGGAGCAGGATACTATTAACAGCGTAGCTAATATGTATAATGCAGCTTGTTTCATCATTGCTTTGCTCTTGTCTTATTTGTTTCGTCGGGTTGACCTGTTTTCTCCCTTTCTTTCTTTTTGAAGATAAACAGCTCTTTTAGTTTGTTGAGTTTGCGTTTGTAGACATAACCAATGCCTGTCTCTATTATCTCGCCTTCGAGCAACGACTGGTAGTCTTTGTCGTAGAAAATCCTGATATATCTGTTGCCGCCGTTGTTCAATTTCCATTCGAGTGAAATGTTGTTTATAAATGTTTCGTTACCGGCACTTTTATTTGGCCTGTCGCCGCTGTTTACCTCTCCGCCTATGACCACTGTTATACGGTCGTTGAAGAAACGCTTGCTGAAACTGAACGAGTAGTTTGTGTAGGCATTGCCTGTCTCGGCATTGAGCCCGTCGTTTATGCCTATATTTACATCGAAATTCTTGATGGCTGTGCCCGATATTTCGTTTATCTTGGCATCGAGGAACGAGCTGAGGGCGCTTGCTGCCGTTACTCCTTGACGGCCACCAAGATAGGTGCCGGTGATAATCATTGCCACGGCGTAACGGCTCAGTGTCTCGCGGTCGAGTTCATTGAGCTGGCTCTGTATTACTGAATTTTCGGGCGACGACATTGTAAAATCAATGGCAAGGTCGTTTATGCTGTTGCTGACGACAACGCCGGCATTAAAGACCACGGGCTGTATGCTATTGTCGTCAAATTCCACCGATACGGTAGTCTTTTCCAGCGCTGTGACATCCAGTATCGGGTTAAAGAGGTCGCCTGTCCAAGTGAGGCGGCTGCCCTCTTGTATATAGAATGTTTTTAGCGGAATAATGGGCAGTGTCAGCTTCACCTGTCCGCTATTGAGTTTGTATATTCCGGTGACATTAAAGCCGTTCTCATTATCGTATGCTGCACTGAGGTTGCCGTCGCCCTCTATGCTTACGTAATTCTCGCGCGAGCTGTCAAAGTCGAGCGACAATTTTGCTCCCTCTTGAATTATTATGTTTAGGTTGGCTGTTATATCACCAAGGTCAATTCTCTCGGGCTCTTGCAGTTGCGTGGCAGTGGTGTCGCTGAAATTTACAAATTCAACAAGCCCGTCGAGCTCTTTATTGCTGTCGAATGCCGTCTCGGGAATAACGTAGGCAAAGTTGCTGCTGCTCAGGACAGTGAGGTCACCCATCATCCTAATGTCATCGATTGTTCCGCGAAGCATACTGCGCAGGTCGACGTACATCTTGCCGTAGACCATCTTTCCAGCCTCGCGCGGAGTGTTTAAAATCTCATAATTCGATGCATTCAGTCGCAGGCTCAGCTTGGGGTTGAGCAGATTGTTGATATCAATATTGCCGTTTATCACAAATGGGGTATTGGCTTTGTCGTATATGTGATATTTTTGCAGATTAATCTTGTTATTCTCAATCATTATCATCTCCTCGGCCGGGTGTAACGTCGCGCCCAACATTGGGCTGTAGGCGTATGTGGAGTCAAAATGCAGGTAGCCGTTACTGTTCATATTATTGAGTGTTCCTGCAAAGTCTATCTTGCTGTTAAGATAGCCGTCGATGATGACGCCCTCTTTGTCGATGAACGCCTGTGTTATGCTCAGTGGCAGCCTTGTTAGTGAGATGTTTCCATCGAAGCGGCCTCTTTGGTAGTCGCTCTTTATGTTGGCAACCTTGCTGCCATTGTGGCTGTAGCTGCAGCTTAGGTCGTGAATTTCGTCGGTTTTTGGAGAGTAGACGAGTTCAATCTCTTCGTCGCCTATTGGGTTGTCGTTATAGGCAAGCTCCTTTACTTGGGCATTACAGGTTAATATATCTCCGTTACTCTTTTGCTTGTAGTTTAGCTTGGCCGAGAGTGTCCCGCTGATATTGGGAATGCCCGGCAAAGCATCGGCCAATTCAGAGAGGTGTATGTTAAAAAGGTCGAGGTTTGCGTTGTATTTTGCCATCGCATCGGGGGTGGTGTACAGGTGTAACCCATTGTTGTTGCTGCCGGTGAAGGTGACGTCGGCATCAACAGACATTGCCTTTCCAATGTTTATGTAATTATCTCGGCTAAAGGAAAATGGCGCGCCAAACAGTAGTGCCTCGGGGGTAAAATGAAAATTCATATTTCCCGGGGTTAAATGCGTGATGAGCCCGATTTTACTGTCGCTCTCCTTGACATTGTTGCGCAGAACAAAGTTTGTTGTGATTGTATCGCTCAAAATATCGCCGTAGAGGATGGCGTTGTGGCTGTTATCCTCGTTGAGCGATGCAATGCTCAGGTTATTTGCGCCTATTATGTAGTAGAGTCTGTCTTTTTTCTGTCGAGTTGCGAATTTTATGCTGTCGAGTGTTATATCGCCTGTGCCGAACTTGTAAATATCGCCTTTGATATTCAAGCCTTTGTCCTTTGATATATCTGCATTAAATTTAATATCCTTGGCTCTAATGCCTGTAAAGGCAAGGAAATTGTGCAGGACATTCTTTTCGCCGCAATTAAATTTCAGGTTGATGCGTGGCAACACTTTCTCGTAGTCGTTGAGGTTGTACAAGGTGTTTTTGCCGTTCATCAGGCTCTTGTGCATAGATGCAATCTCCTCTATTGCCGAGAATAGTTTATTGTAGCCGCAGTCCATCTCGCCGGCAATGCTGAGGTCGCCATTGAGCATATTGATATTTGTCCGGTCAGGGCTGGTGGCAAAGTCGAACGAAAGATTTTCGGGGGTAAAATGGTGCTGTTTGGTTGTGATATTTATTCCATTGCCGTCAACCTTCAGGCTGTGGCTCTCTTTGAAGTCGCTCTTTGCTGCAATATCAATGTTGGTAGATATTTTGAGCATAGAATCGACAATGCCCACACCTTTGAGGTCGGCTTTTGTCAGTTCAATAGCTGTGTGATTTTCTATCCCGGCAGTTTTGAGCGTGGTGGTTGCATCAATGCCAAACAACAGGTTGTTGTCGTTGCCATCAATCTCAATAAGCGACACACAATCGCTCTGCAACGCTTTTGCATTGATGGTGTGTAGCTTATATTCGTCATAATAGAGCGTGTCGAGGGTAAGCTCCATATTGTAGTGAGTGTTATTGCTAAAAAGGTTCACTCCGTTACCTTCGGCCTTTAAATCCATCTTCAGCCGGTGAAGGGGCAGTGTGGGCAAAATATCGGAGAGTGCCAATCGCTTAACGCTTATCTGTGCATTGTATGCAGTGTCGGCAATGTTATAGCAACCTGTGGCAGCAATCTCTCCGCTTGCACTGTTCAGTGCAACGTCGGCGTCAATCACCCCATTGTTGTAGTAGATGTTACCAATAGCCTCGGCTTTGCCATCTATGCTGTCGTTGCAGTTTTCTATAAATTTCTTTATATCATCAACCTTGGCATTAAAAGCAATGCTTCCGTTGCTGTTTTTTGCTTTCAGTTCAACACTGCCGTTTGCATTTAAAGCACCCGTTCCGGGAAAGTCCAGCGCCAAAGTATCTATGTTTATTCTTTGTAGGTTGCCGCTGAGTGCAAGCTCGGCGTTTAACAGTTGTTTGTCGAAATAGTGCAAATTGTCAAACATCTGTTCTGTGACAAGCTTGGTGAGGTCCTGCTTGTTGATGCGTGTAGAGAGTCTTGCTGTAAAGCCTTTGTCGTTGGGGTTTATCAGCGCCTGCTGTGGAATAGTGCTCTCTCCGTATACACGCGAGCCGTTACGGCTGTCAATCTCCAGCTTGTGCAGTTGCAGAGTGTCGTTGCGGCTTGTCAGATGCACTGCGGCATTAGTGACGGCAAGACCTTCGGGCTGCTCCAAGGTGAATGTTGTGATGTTTGCACTAATATCGTTGCTGCCGGCAAATTTCAAATCATTGGCGTTGATGTTTATATTCTCGAGCCTTATGTGGTCGAGTGGTGCCTGCTGTGGTGTTTCGTCTCCTTTGTCGTATCTGACACGGCTATTGCACAGAGCAATCTCTTTTATTGAGAAATTTGTTTCTGGAATATTGAGGCGCCCTTTGCGCAGATGTAAATTTTCAATATAAGCCTCGACGTTTAGAGTGTCGTGTGGCAAAGAGATTTCTATGTGGCTGTTTTTGATGCTTCCCTTGCGCAGATTAATCACCCATTGCAGCGGTTCACTCTCTTCGCTTGCAGTGGTGTCGGACAGTGTGATATTTAAGTCACTGTCCATTATGTGTAGTTGTCTGATGTTTGCAACAGCATTTGCAAGGTCGGCATCTCGGGCAACCACTCTCATATAACCCACCTCTCCTTCAACCGCCACATCGGGCAGAATGTTGCGAGTGTTTATATCAAACTTTTCGAGAGAGATATAATTTGCCTCCACTCTTCCCGAGAAAAGAGGGAGAAGTGAGATGTTAGCATCAAAATATCGGCCTTGTATATAAACAGTGTCGCTTTTCGACATTTTAAGCTCCGTAGCCATAAGCTTTAAAGGGAACTCAAGATAGATGGAGCCTATCCCAATATCGTATCCACTCTTTTCGCTAATCTCCTTGCACGCTTTCTCAACAACAAAGCGCTGTATTGGGGGAATGTATAGAAGGGCAATAATAGTGGCAATGATAAATATCGGAGTGCCGATAATCACCAATACCATTTTCAATACTCTATATATCCAATTCCTTTTTTTCATTCCTTTAAACAAGCAACGCTGCACTGCAAAAATTTCGTAGTGCAAAAATAGCAAAATAAGGTTATATATCTCACTTTTTACAGCACTGCTTTGAGGCTTTTTTCACAGCAGGTGTTGTTTGCTCTATTTTTAACAATATTCCTGCCACGACTTTTGTTCAGAGAGGCCTTTTTTTGGTGGTGGACAATGCTTTTTTTGAGAAAAACAGGAAAAAAGGCCGCGCTTGCTGTAAAACTGCGAATCAAATTTTACTTTTCGCTCGTTTGCACTATCTTTGTGCCACAAAACAGAACTTATTTTTCACAGCTAAATAGCTACTGTTATGAAAAAGATAATATTCACACTCTCAATGATTGCCCTGCTCCTATCTTGTGGCGAGGGTGCCGAAAAACAGGCAAAAAGCTCTAACAAGGGCTTTGAAGTCAAGAATTTGAACACAGAGAGCCCCGACTGCGACCAATATATCCTTATGTCCACCTCGCGCGGAGATATAAAAATAAAACTCTATCGCGAGACTCCTTTGCATCGCAAGAATTTCATTAACCTTGTGATGAATGGTTATTACGATGGGCAGATTTTCTATCGAGTTGTTCCCGGCTCAATGATACAGGCCGGCGACTACACCTCGGCAAAAAATCCTAATAAAAGAGATATTGGCGTCAATGACGTAGATTATAATATCCCCTCCGAAATTGACCCCTCGCAGCGCTGTCATAAACGTGGTGCCTTGGCTGCGGCAAGCTATAATCGTGGCGAATATTCGTCGGGCTCACACTTTTATATAGTGACGAACAAAAAAGTCAAGGAGAGCGAAATTGATGCGGCCGAGCGTGCATACACCAAAGAACTTGTAAATATTAAATTCCGCGAGATACAGAAGCCTCATTCAAAAGAACTTACAAAATTGCGTGCGCTTGGCGAGGTCGATAATCGCAAGAAAGAGGAGTATAAAGCAAAGGTCAATGAACTGTTAGCCGAGGCACGCAAACAGGTGAAAGGCAAAGAATTTCACTACACTAAGCCGCAGCGCGAACAATTTAAAAAAGAGGGTGGAATGCCGGCTCTCGACCCTCATTATACCGTTTTTGGCGAGGTTGTCGAGGGAATGGACGTTGTAGATGCAATCTCGTGGGTCAGTGTCTACGAAGGGCGTCCGCGTGAAAATATATTCATAAAGAAAATTACTGTAATCAATGATGCTGAATAAAGCAACTCTTCCCAACGGCTTGCGCGTGTTGCATATACCCGTTGACGATTCGCAAATGGTATATGTGAACCTTCTCTATGGCGTTGGTGCGCGCAACGAGAGCTATGAGCACACAGGGTTAGCGCATCTGCTCGAGCACCTTATGTTCGAGGGAACAAAAGCCGTTCCATCGTTCGACGAACCATTGGAGAGCGCCGGAGGCGAGAATAACGCCTACACCAACAACGATGTGACAAATTATTACATCTCGCTCCCCAAACAGAATGCTGAGCTCGCCTTTTGGATGGAGAGTGACCGAATGTGTAATATCACCTTTGAAAAGAGCAAGGTCGATGTTCAGCGTCAGGTTGTTATGGAGGAGTTTAAGCAAACAACGCTTAATAAGCCCTATGGCGACGTTAGTATGATTTTGCGTGCTATGGCATTCAAGAGGCACCCTTATCGTTGGTCGACTATCGGGCGTAAACTCTCGCACATTGCCAATGTGCCGGTGTCGGTGATACGCAGTTTCTATAAAAGACACTATGCCCCGGATAATGCAGTGCTTGCCGTTGTGGGCAATATCTCATTTGAGCAGGTGATGGAGTGGAGCAACAAATGGTTCGGCAGTGTTCCTGCAAAGGGCTTTGTCAAGCCGCAGCTCCCTGTTGAGCCTCGTCAATCAAGGCAACGCCGCAAGGTAGTGCACCGCAATGTCCCCGAGAATGCTCTCTATATGGGCTTTCATATGGGTGGCAGGCTCGATGCTGATTATTATCCCTGCGACGTTATTTCCGATATACTCTCAAACGGATACTCGGGGCGTTTGCTACTGCGTCTTGTGAGGGAACAGAAACTGTTTTCAAAGATAGATGCTTTTATATCGGGTAGTGAGGATGCCGGAATGTTCTGGATTTATTCGCGTGTGGCGCAAGGTGTGTGTGTTGAGGATGCCGAGGCTGCATTGTGGCGCGAGCTCGATGCTTTGAAACAGGAACTTGTGCCCGAGGATGAGCTTGAAAAGGTGCGCAACCGCTTTGAATCGGAATTTACGTTCAGGAATATTGGTGGCGAGAATTTGAGTAACAATATTGCTCTTGCCGAGCTGCGAGGCGACCTAGACTCTCATTTTCGTGAGCCCGAACGCTATCGTGCTGTCACAGCGGCCGAGGTGCGCACAACGGCAAAAGAGCTCTTTCGCAGGGGAAACAGCTCGGTGTTGTATTATCTAAAAAAAGAGTAGGGTAAGAAAACTTTTTTTTGCTCCCATCAGCCGCCTTGAGTGCCGGTCTTTTATCCCTCAAAGCTCTGCCACAGCCTGTCGTCGGGCAGTGGAGCGGTTATAGCTATCAATTCTTTCGATACAGGATGTATGAACTCAATATATCGTGCGTGAAGCGAGATGCTACCATCAGGGTTCGAGCGCTGTGCACCATATTTCAGGTCGCCTTTTATAGGGCAACCGATAGATGACAACTGGCAGCGTATCTGATGGTGACGGCCGGTCTTTAGCTCAACCTCAATCAAATTGTAGTTTTGCGAAGCGGCTGCCAGCCTGTAGTGCAACACCGCGCGTTTAGAGCCTTTAACCTCCTTGGGGTAAGAGAAACTTTTGTTCATCTTCTCGTTGCGCAGAATCCAGCTCACCAGCTCGCCCTCCTCCGGTGCAGGCACTCCCTTTGTCAAAGCCCAATAAATCTTTTTTACGTTTCCCTCGCTGAACATTCTGTTAAGCCTTTCAAGCGCCTTGCTTGTCTTTGCGAATACCACAATGCCGCTCACCGGGCGGTCGAGCCTGTGTGGTAGTCCAATGAAAACATTGCCCGGCTTGGCATATTTCTCTTTGAGATACATTTTCATTGTGTCGCACAACGATTCGTCGCCAGTTTTGTCACCCTGTACAATCTCTCCGGCAGCCTTGTTTATGACAATAATATGATTGTCCTCGTAAAGTACTTTCATCGCTTATTGAATATTTGTTGTGGCTTTGTGTCCAAGCGCGCTGAGTATAACCTTCTCGGTAAAGTTATAAACGAATTTATCGTCGTTGTTGCGGTTGATTATGCCATTTATGAAAGGTATCTCAATGCCTTTGAGGCAAAAGTGCAAGAAGCGTGCTGCAAGGTCGGGGCTTTCGCTGTTGAAAATACCTTTTTGGTTGCCTTCGGCAATGATGTGCCTGAAAAGCGCAATCTCCTTTGCATCGAAACTTTTGCGAATATGCTCAACAATTAAGATATAATCTGAATGTAGACAGCCGTTGCGGCGCACAATGTTGCGTGTCATTCTCAGTCGCACAAAAACAAGTCTTACAATCTTTTTGTCGGCCGGGAGGTCCGACATTGCTACTTTTGTTACGGCTGTATATATCTTTTTTACCTCCATTTCAATGCTGGCTTCAAGCAACTCTTCCTTGCTTTGAAAGTAGGTGTAGACGGTTCTACGGCTTTTGTTTGCGGCCTTTGCAATATCGTTCATTGTTATGTTGCCGATACCTTGTTTGGAGAAAAGTTTTCTTGCAACCTTAATTAATAGCTCTCTTGTTTCGATGGTGGACATATTGATTTTTTAAAATTTTTGCAAAATTACACATTTGTGCAATTTTGTGCAAAAAAGCAGAGCGAAAATTATCTAAAAAAACAAAACTTTGTTCTTTTTAACTGTTTTTTCTCCGCAATGAGGCTTTTTTTGGCCAAAAAGTTTGCAGATTAAAAATTTTGCCTTACCTTTGCATCAGTTTTAAGAACAGCATCGCGGGGTGGAGCAGTGGTAGCTCGTTGGGCTCATAACCCAAAGGCCGGAGGTTCGATCCCTTCCCCCGCTACTCAAAGGAGAACGTTAGTTCTCCTTTTTTTGTTTTTCTGCTTTTATGGGGCAACGCTGAATTCGGTTCACCTGAAAAAGTTTAGTGATGTGTCAAAAAACTCAGACTTTTGCTTGCCGTTACAGTCTACTGCAGTCCTCAACCTTAATTATTCATTTGAATTTTCTTCAAGTCGTTCTTTCCCTACTTTTCATCGCGTGAAAAGTAGCAAAAGCGCCCGGCAGAGACAAAATCAGTCGTTTGTTCCTTCTGCTCGCGAGTTGCTTTGCAACATCCCTCGGCCGTCACAAACTTGCCACTTCAATCCTTTCTGCTGTTTGTCGGGTGCTGCG
>JAZRMQ010000017.1:0-3661 GCA_045647745.1 Bacteroidaceae bacterium
CTTTTGCTCCTTTTGGCGTTTTTTCATTTGGTAAAGGAACTTTGAATACTCAATCAAGCGGCAAACGGGAGGGTTTGCTGTTGGAGAAATCTCCACAAGGTCAAGTTCTTTTTCTTCTGCAAGCGCAAGAGCCTTGTGCAGCGGCATTACTACCGATTCAATATCATCGCCTACGATGCGCACCTCTTTAGCACGTATCTGCTCGTTAACACGATACTGGTTCTTCAGATTGTCGTTCTTCATTAATTATTATATAAGTTCCTTCTTTTTAAATGCCCTTTCAAGGCACAACTTTTCAAAATCGGTTGCAAATATAGCATTTATTTATCACATAGCAAAGAGGTTTTACATTTTTTTGGCACAACAATGCAAGAGAGAGATTTATTTGCAGCACGGACAAAAAAAACAGAGCCCTTGCGAGGCTCTGTTATACTAAAAAAGTTTTGCTGCGCAGAAGAGCACGACGAAACTCCGAGAATACAAGATTTGAGGGCTCCTGTCCTTTGTAATCCACCGGCTCTAAAAGCTACCCGAAGGCGTGGCCCGCCATTAGACAATTCGAAGCTGACTCGGTTTTCGATAATAATTGATGAGTTTCCCAGTCAATCGGCACAGCAAAACCGTGAACAAACATAAGAATGTTTTTTGATGTAAACAAACAATCACACCAAAAATCTCTTTTTTTTGTGAATTTTATTCTATAATAAACCTTTTTTCACAAAAAGCCGCCCGTTGGAGCTCCAACGGGCGGGGAATATAACGTTCAACGCTTCGCAAGCACAAGCATCACTGCTGCTCAGCAACCTCAACCTTGCGGATAGCCTTTGTGCGAATCTCCTCACAGATAGCCTGAACAAACTCCGCGATGGGCTTGACACCCTCGTCACCGGCAAAGCGGCTACGCACAGCAACGGTGCGGTCGGCCTCTTCCTGCTGACCAAGAACAAGCATATAAGGAACGCGGTTGTTGCGTGCCTCGCGAATCTTGTAACCAATCTTCTCCGAGCGATTATCAACGTGCACAAGCACACCGTTCTTGCGAAGCTCGGCAGCCACCTCATTAGCATAGTCGCCATATTTCTCCGAGATTGGCAAAATACGCACCTGCTCAGGAGCAAGCCAAGTTGGGAATTTACCCTCGTATTTCTCAATCAACCAAGCAAGAGTACGCTCATAGCAGCCCATACTTGTGCGGTGAATAATATAAGGACGCACCTTCTCGCCATTTTGGTCAATGTAGTACATATCGAATTGTGCAGCCAACAGAGCATCCCACTGAACAGTAATCATAGTATCCTCCTTGCCATACACATTCTTTGCATTGATATCCACCTTTGGACCATAGAATGCAGCACCGCCCACCTCTTCAACAAAAGGAATCTCAAGCTCTTTGAGCATCTGACGAATGTGATCCTGTGTCTCTTCCCACACCTCGGCATCACCAATATATTTCGCGCGGTTCTCGGGGTTCCACTTTGCAAGCACGTAAGTAACATCATTCTGCAAGCCAAGAGTCTCCATAACGTGCTTTGCAAGAGCAAGACACTTTTTAAACTCCTCAACCATCTGGTCGGGACGCACAATGAGGTGACCCTCGCTGATGGTAAATTGGCGCACACGTGTCAAGCCGTGCATCTCACCCGAATCCTCGTTGCGGAACAGCGTAGAAGTCTCGCTGTAACGCAAAGGCAGGTCGCGATAAGAGTGATGTGTAGCCTTGTAAACATAATACTGGAACGGGCAGGTCATTGGACGCAAAGCAAACACCTCTTTATCGTTCTCCTCGTCGCCAAGCACAAACATACCATCTTTGTAGTGGTCCCAGTGGCCCGAGATTTTGTAAAGGTCGCTCTTTGCCATCAAAGGAGTCTTTGTGCGAACGTAGCCCCACTCATTATCCTCAATATCCTCAATCCAACGTTGCAGAGTCTGCACAATCTTCGCACCCTTAGGCATCAACAAAGGCAATCCCTGTCCAATAACGTCAACCGTTGTAAAGAGCTCCATCTCACGACCAATCTTGTTGTGGTCGATATTCTTTATATGCTCGAGATGTGCAAGATAAGCCTCGCACTCCTCTTTAGTGAAGAACGCTGTTCCATAGATGCGCGACAACGAAGGATTGTTCTTGTCGCCACGCCAGTATGTTGTCGACGACGACAACAGCTTGAAGCCCTTAATCAATCGAGTATTCAGCAAGTGAGGACCCATACAGAGGTCAACAAAATCATCTTGTGAGTAGAGAGTGATGCGCTCACCCTCGGGGATAGCATCGATAAGGTCGAGTTTATATCTCTCGCCCTTGGCAGCCATCAACTCCTTTGCCTCCTCGCGCGACACCTCTCTGCGCTCAATGCGTGGGCTCTGCTTGATGATTTTCTTCATCTCCTTCTCGATAGCATCAAGATTTTCCTTTGTAAAAGGAGTACACTCAAAATCGTAGAAGAAGCCCGTTTCAGTCGCAGGGCCTATAGCCAATTTAGCCTCGGGGAACAGATGCTTCACCGCCTCGGCCATAATATGTGTTGTAGTGTGGCGCAGAACATTCAAAGCCTCCTTTGACTCCAAGCCCACAAGCTCAACGCAAGCACCATCGGCAGGAACATCACGCAGGTCGACAACATTTTCACCATCTCTCACAGCCACGTAGCTGCTCAGCAATTTTGGGTCAACAGCCGACAGCAACTCAATGTACGATTTACCTTCAGCAGCAAATTCACGCACCTCGCCATTAAATGAAATCTTAATCATATCTTTTATTCCTTTTTTATTATTTATCACTCCTTATATAAAATATCACACCTAGGTCTTTTAACCCAAAGTAAAATATTTCCACAAATATACATCTGTTTTTGCTAGATACAAAATGTTTGGCAATTTTTGCGTACAAAATAACAGACGAAACAGTTAGGAGGATAGAATTTTTATTTAATAGAGAGGATATTAACTACTTTTTGCAACTCACCGGGGGAGTTGTTTCGCGCATTTTGTCATTCTGAACGAATGTGAAGAATCTCTTTTTCGCGGCTTTGTCATTCTGAACGAATGTGAAGAATCTCTTTTTCGCGGCTTTGTCATTCTGAACGAATGTGAAGAATCTATTTTTTCGCGTATTTTGTCATTCTGAACGAACGTGAAGAATCTCTTTTTTCGCGGCTTTGTCATTCTGAACGAATGTGAAGAATCTATTTTTCGCAGCTTTGTCATTCTGAACGAACGTGAAGAATCTCTTTCTAATGTTTTGCGAGATTTTTCACTGCGCCCAAAATGACATTTGCTGCAAAACTCGCGAAGGGGCAATGGGAATTAAATAATAAAGCCCCATTTTTGATGCGCTCTATAACGCAACCCACGCGGCGTGAGCTGCGCCCACGTTACGCGTGACTATTTGCTACACGCATCAAAGGAGCCATTTATGGCTCCACTACGTTCGTGGGGAACCTGAACTAAAAAAATGGGGTCGGTAAATAACCGACCCCATTTTTTTAGTTCCAAAGGTTTCCCCACTCACCGCGGTGCTCGCCACCGAGCTGGCCGCCGTTTGAGGTGTTGATTGTCTTGTTACCATCTATCTGCAAAGACGCTGCAAGCATTGTCTCCGCTGCAACATTTACCTCTGTTGCAAGAGGTGATACATAACTCTTTTTCATATATTTTGTCT
>JAZRMQ010000018.1:0-22091 GCA_045647745.1 Bacteroidaceae bacterium
AGCAAGAACTGAAGAAGTATATCCACTACTACAACAATGATAGAATCAAACTGAGACTAAAAGGAAAGAGTCCGGTGCAATACCGAACTCTTTACCAATAAACTTTTTTATTAATCCGTCCAACTTTTTGGGGTCAGATCAGTTTGTCCTCTCCTGTTCTATTACTTCTGCTCAAAGTCTTCCATATTTTTGCGTGGCTCTTTCTTTGCAAGAGTGATAATCTTGTAGACATACTCTGTTATCCACGCTTGTGAATATCCAAGCTTTTCGTTGTAGCTGCGTACAGAATACACGGTGCGGAAGGTTGCCTCGTCTTTCCAGTTATTCTTGGTGAAGATATCGTTGATAATCTTCTCGGTCATACTGTGCAACAGTTTGTGCATAAAGCCGGGAACGCGGAATTTCCACTTTAGCAGGTTGCCGACAAGCATCATAAGGTCGTTGTTGAAGCCTTGGAAGGCAAAGAGGAACGGCTGCGCGTCCTGTATCTTCTTGCAGTTTTTCTTTATAGAATTATCTATTTCCTTGAAGAAACTGTCGTCGAGTTTGTAAATCTGCTCAAGCATCTTCTTGCACTTGTTACGTTCGCCAACGCCCAGCTTGTTGTTCTGTGTGGGCACTTTCAGCGTGCGCTTGAATGTTGCAAGGTCGGGCAGCATATTAATATTTGTTATACCAATATTTGCTGCCATCGCTGCCTGATAGTAAACGCGTATGAGAGTCATAAAATCCTCCATACCACCGGTGCGATGTTCAGTATTCTTCTCTTTCTTTTTGAAAAAATTAAAAAATCCCATTTGAACTATTTATTTGTTATTGTTTCTTTGAATAGCTATTTTTGAAGAGTGTTATTTCTTTCTGTTCTTGATTTTCTCACGCTCCTCCATCAGTTTTTTCTGCTCCTCTTGCAGAGCCTCGAGGCGTGCCATCAAATTAGACTGCTTTGCCACAGAATCTTTGTTCTTCTCGGCATACTCTTCCATCTTTTTCAATAACTCCTCGTCCTTGATTCGTTTTCTCAAGAAAAGAGCAATGATGATGCTGAACAAGGTTGAGAGGAAGTAGTAGTAGTTCAATCCTGCAGAGTATTCATTGAAGATGAAGAAGAAAATGACCGGCATCAGGTACATCATCCAACGCATCATCTTTTGTTGTTGCTCCATCTCGGGAGTGCTCATTGCAGGTGCCTGCAATTTGCTTGTGTAGTATGTGTTGATAATCTGTGTTACCGAGAATAGCAGACAGAAGATGCTTATGTGGTCGCCTATGAGCCACAAATCCTTGTCCCAGCTTATTAAGGCGTCGAATGCAGAAAGGTCATTCGCCCAAAGGAAGCTCTCTTGACGCAACTCGATGGCATTTGGTACAAAGTTGAATAGAGCGATGAAGATTGGCATCTGTATGAGCATCGGCAAACAGCCACCCATTGGGCTTGCGCCGTATTTCTGATAAAGAGCCATTGTCTCCTGCTGTTTCTTTAGCTGGTCCTCCTGCTTTGGATATTTTGCGTTCAGAGCATCAATGTGTGGTTTAAGAGCACGCATCTTTGCCGATGAAACGTATGATTTCTTTGTGAAAGGATATACGCACAACTTTACAATCAGAGTGAGCAGTAAAAGCACGATTCCCATATTGAGGCCTGTGCTCGAGAGGAAGTCGAACAGATACATTATAAAGTAGCGGTTAATCCAGCGCACGATAGGCCAACCAAAATAGATAATCTCCTCTAGCTCAAGGTCGTTCTTTGGGTTGATGGCCTCGTGGCTTGCGTCCTTTAGAGTGCTGAATTTGTTAGGGCCAAAATAGAACTGCAGGCCGGTAGCATTTTCGCCTCTTGGGTCAAACTCCACCGAGGTAGCCGCTGTGCACTCCTTTAGGAATTTCTGTCCTTCGGGGATGTTTGTTGAGTTTATCTGTGTCTTGCTGAATCTGTCGCCGGCAATCATAATCGATGAGAAGAACTGATTTTTGTAGGCAATCCAGCTCAAATCCTTGTCGAGGCTGGCCTTGTCGTTCTTCATCTCGTTTAGGTTGTCAGTGTCATCATCATACAGTTTGTAGGTCAAGTTTGTGTAGCGCTGCTCAAAGTCGTAGCCCGGCTCCTGCTGGCGAAGCAGCTGATTCCAAAGGATTGCAATAGTCTCGTTTGAACTCAGCAACTCCTCCATATTATGTGCCTTAATGTAAAGGTCGGTAATATAGCTGTCTGGGCGCAATCTGTATGTGAAGTCAATGTAACGACCATTATTAAAGTCTAGGCGCAACACAGCCTCGTCGGCAGTGACACTCTGCTCTTTGAAATAACACTTCTCGGTGTTGAGGTTATTATATTCAGGCTTGAGCCAGAAGGTGTAATTTAAACTGTTGTTGCCGGGCTTGTTGCTGTTTTTGAGCTTGTCGCTGTTGCTGAACAGGACAAGGTTGTTGCCCTCTTGGTCCTTATACTCCTTTAGCGAGGCGCTTGTAATGTGTCCGCCTAAAGTGTTGATGGTGATGCTCACCTTGTCATTTTCCAAAGTGATAGGCTTTTCAACACCATTGTAGATGTTGAAGAAAATGCTGGTAGAATCATTTTTTTGATTCTCGAACTGCTGTCGCAAATAATTTGCGCGCTCCTGCTCCACAAGCTGCTCCTGCAACTTTTTTTGTGCAATGCGCTCCTGGCGCGCCTTCTCTTTCTGTAAATCCTCGGGGCTCTTTTGGTTAAATTTAAAGAAACCTATGATGACAAGTCCGATAAGTACGTATGCAAGAATGGTTTTTTTGTTCATTTCTTATTTTGTATGTAGTTTATAAATTCGCTTTTCGACAACAAAGCGCAAAGATACTAAAAAATCACAATATAACCCACCTATCTTGCAGTTAAAATGTGAACTTTGTTTTTTATTATGGTTGTTGCGCGCATTTATTTTATTAAATCGTTAAAAAGTATTATCTTCGCGCATCAAATATTAAACTATGAAAACAAAATTTACCTTTTTCTTGTTCTCATTGTTCGCATTGTCGTCGGTAACGGCACAGAACAATACAGAAGTGTATGACTATTTTAACAGCAAGATTGATGAGGCTGTTTCAGCAGCAGCCATCGTTTCAGACGATGTTGTCGAGGAGGCTAACCCAGTGTATGCAAAGTTGTTTGCAACTCCTGTTCTTTACGATGCAGTTGTTGAAGAGGCTTTTGCAGGAAATGACGAGGAGGCAAACACAAGCGACGTAAAGGCGATGGACGAAGAGCGTGAGGCCGTTATTGGCGACGTGCTTATGGGGCTCTATCGCAATGCTCCCGAGAAGGTGCAGATGACCGAGGCCGAGCTGCGTAGCGAAAAGAACGTTCCTGCACACGTTGCAAAAGTGGCTGCCCCTGAGTTGAAATTTGCAAAACTCGAAATTCCCAATGACGTAGTTGGTGGAATGAAAACTACTGTTAAAAAACCCAGCAACTGGAAATTCTCTGGTCGCACATCATTGACCTTTACACAGAACTTTATTTCAGAGAACTGGTATCAGGGTGGTGAGAGCAACTACGCGATGCTCGCAACAATTGACCTTGATATGAATTACGACGATAAAGACCGCATCACTTGGACCAATCACTTTGATTTGGACCTTGGTTTTGCAACCTCAAAGGCCGACACACTCCACAGTTTCAGAGCAAACACCGACAAGTTGCGCCTTGAGTCAACATTCGGTTACAAGATTGTAAAAACTCTTGACGTTGCTGCAAAGCTGAAAGTTGAGTCACAGATGTTGCCTAATTATCCGGTGAACACCCCCGACTTCATCTCTAATTGCCTTGCACCGCTCGATGCCAATGCCTCAGTCGGTTTTAACTTCAAGCCTAATCTCGGTAACTTTAAGCTCGAGGTCTTCCTTGCTCCTCTCTCGGCATACAATTTCCGTTATGTTCACTACACACGCTTGGCAAACTCTCTCGGTGTCGACGAAACCAAGAGCGGCGTGTTTAAGGCGGGCAGAGGACTTGCAAGACACGATTATGGTACTCAGATTGTTGTAACAATCCCCACATATCAGCTTACATCGTTCCTTGACGTATATTCACGCCTTGAGTACTACACAAACTACAGCCGTGCATTCTTCCAGTGGGAGACAAAATTCAATGTCGCTCTCAGCAAGTATTTCACAGCATCGTTGATGTTGAACGCACGTTTCGACGACAGCGTTGTTAAGCACGATGAGTGGAAGTACTGGCAGTTGAAGGAGCTCTTTACACTTGGCGTTGCTTACGCTTGGTAATTTAGGATAATACATTTTTACAATATTCACAATAGACAGTAACCCCTTATGAATCTCAGTGAATTCTTTCCCGTTACAGAACCCACTTGGATATTTTTGGGAGTGCTGTCTATTGTGCTTTTTGCACCGCTGTTGTTCAACAAGCTGCGAATGCCGCACATTATCGGTATGATTCTTGCCGGCTTGCTCATTGGTCCCAACGGACTTAATATTCTTGAGCGTGACGATAGCTTTGAACTTTTTGGAAAAGTAGGTCTCTACTACATAATGTTCCTTGCCAGCCTCGAAATCAATATGCAGGAGATGAAGCAGGCAAAGGGCGGTGCACTGCTTATGGGGCTTGCCGTCTTTATTATTCCCATAGCTTTGGGCTTGGTGGCAAATATTTTCATTCTTGAATATAGTCTGGTCGCTTCGCTGTTGCTGGCGAGTATGTACGCCTCCTACACACTAATCTCCTATCCCATTGTGGCGCGCTATGGTCTGTCGCGTCTGCGTTGCGTGAATTTTGTCGTTGGCGGCACCATCATCACCGATACTCTGACTCTTTTTGTGCTAGCGGTCATTGCCGGAACATTCTCGGGCAAGGCCGACGTGTGGTTTGTGCTGCTGATGCTTGTCAAGTTATTGCTTGTCAGCGGCGTGATAATATACCTTTTTCCGCGCATTGCACGCTACTTCTTCCGCAACTACAACGATAGCGTCATTCAGTATATTTTCGTTATGATGATGCTCTTCCTTGGAGCAGGAATGATGGAACTTGCCGGGATGGAGGGAATTCTTGGTGCATTTATCACTGGATTGGTGCTCAACAGGCTCATCCCGCACTCGTCACCTCTGATGCGTCGTATTGATTTTGTGGGCAATGCAATTTTTATCCCATTCTTTCTTATCGGCGTTGGAATGATGATAGATATCAGCGTGCTCTTCAAAGGGGGCGATTCTCTTATGGTGGCTGCTGTTATGATTGTCACCGCACTTGCCGGTAAATGGCTCGCATCGTTTCTTGTGTCAAAGGTCTATCGAATGACGTCGGGCGAGCGCAATCTTATGTTCGGCTTGAGTACCTCGCAGGCTGCGGCCACATTAGCTGCTGCAATTGTAGGTCACGGCATTGTGCTTGCCGATGGTTCGCGCTTGCTCAATGAAGATGTGCTCAACGGCACAATTTTGCTCATACTGGTAACCTGCATTGTTAGCTCAATAACCTCTGATAGAGCATCGCGTGGGCTCATTCTCTCGGGTAAAGTGCTTAATAACCCCACAGTTGTCTCTTCCAAAAAGACTCTTCTGGCGCTTGCGAACCCCAATATGGTCGATCGTCTTATGGACCTTGCCCTGCTTGTGCGCAAGGAGAATAGCCACATTCCTCTTTCGGCTATCACCGTTGTGCTCGATGAGGATAAACAGCGTCAGCAACAGGGAACAAAGGTGCTCGATCAAGCAGCCAATATTGCAGCATCGGTAAATGTCCCTCTGCTCACCAAGATGCGTCTCACAACCAACCTTGCCCACGGAATTGTGCACGAGGTTAAGGAAAATGATTATCGTGAGCTCATCCTCGGCTTCCACAAAAAAGAGACCGCCAACGATAGTTTTTTGGGTAATGTGCTGCCCGAGGTGTTGAACTCTTTGGATTGTCAGGTTGTTATGGCGCGTATGAATATTCCTTTGAACACCGTCCGCGCAATTCATATAACTTTTCCGGCAAAGGCCGAGTTTGAGGCTGGATTTTCCTATTGGGTTGAGGAGACTACGCGAATGGCAAGTGCTCTTGGTTGCAGGATAATGTATCACGGTCACCCCGATACAATGGCAAAGATAAAGTCCGAACTCAAGAAATATACTCCGATAGAGGCTTCATTCTTTGAAACAGATGGTGGCAACGACCTTAAACGTCTCTCTAAGATTGTAAATAAAGACCATCTTCTTATTATTGTCAGCGCACGCAGGGGGTCAATTTCTTTCCGTCCCTCACTCGACCACATTTTTGTGCAGTTGCAGCGCGACTATCAAGAGACAAGTATTCTACTCATCTACCCAAGCGGCTACAAAGTCGAGGGTGGTGAGACTCACTGATTTTTTATCTAAACTCCAGCACTCCCCCCTCAATAATATCCTTGTGCGATATTGTCGTGCCCTTTATTCGCTTGCCGTTGAGTGACGGCTTGAGCTTTTTATTGTTAACCGGCTTCTCCTGCCTTGATTTTACGGTGAACACCTTTCCATTCTCAAGGTTTAGCCTAGCCTCGGGGAACAGCGGCGCTCCAAGCTCGTACTCTCCGCTTGCAGGGTCAACGGGGTAAAATCCCATTGCGCTCATCACATACCACGCCGACATTTGTCCGCAATCCTCATTGCCGCAGATGCCATCGGGGGTGTTGCGATAGAGCTCTCGCATAATCTTCAGCGTAAGCTGTTGTGTCTTTTCGGGGCGTGCTATCCTGTTGAAGAGATAGGCTACGTGGTGGCTAGGCTCGTTGCCGTGAGCATACTGACCAATCATACCTGTGCTGAATATTGGCAGCTCGTCATTCTCTCCGGGCGAGTACGTGAACACGCTGTCTAATTTTTGCTCAAAGCATTTTTTGCCCATTAACTCAATGAGCCCGTCAATATCGTGCTGAACGCTCCACATATAGTGCCAAGCATTGCTCTCGCAAATGTGCGGAGTGTACTCGTCGGGGCTGAACAGTGGCTGGAATTTACCCTTGCTGTCACGTGGCTGCATAAATGTTGTGGCAGGGTTATATTGGTTGCGCCAATTTTGTGCACGCTTATAAAAAACATCAGCAATGCTATCGTGCCCCATCGCCTCGGCCATTCGTGCTATACAATGGTCGTCAAAGGCATATTCAAGCGTGCGCGACATTGCCCAATTATCGGCATTGTAGGGGTCGGTAACGTCGTAAGGGATATATCCTGCTTGCTTGTAGAACCCAATGCCGCGATAGTCGTCGCTGTTGGCTGTGGCAACACAAGCAGCAAGAGCCTTCTCGGCGTCAAAGCCGGTGAACCCCTTTAGGTAAGCATCGGCAATGACTGGTACCGAGTGATAGCCAATCATCATATCAGTCTCGCTACCCCACATATTCCACACAGGCAAGCGTCCGTGCTGCTCATAGAAGGCAATGAAAGAGTTTATAATATCATCGACAATCTCCGGTGCAGTGTATGTGAAGAGTGGATGCGCTGCGCGGAATGTGTCCCAGAGCGAGAATGTTGAGTAGTTTTTCCACCCGTTGCTTGTGTGATTTTCTTTGTCGGCACCGCGGTATTTGCCGTCGACGTCGCAAAAGAGAGTGGGGGCGAGCATTGTGCGGTAGAGTGCAGTGTAAAAGCACACCTGTTCATCGCGCGAGCCGCCTTTCACCTCAATGCGCGACAGTCGTCTGTTCCAGTCTTCGCGTGTCTTTGTGCGGTAGAGGTTGAAATTATTGTGCGGAGCCTCGGCTGCAAGGTTTTTTGCAGCACCCTCAAGCCCTGTACCCGAGAGAGCTGTCACAACAACCAACTCACGCTCCTCGTTGAGTTTGAATTTAAAGAGAGCCTTGCCTCTCACAATCTTCTCGTAGCCGTTGCTGATAACTCTTTTATTCTCAAAAGTAACCTCCTCAATAGGCACGGAAAATCTTGTTCTGAAGTAGACCTCTTGCCCTCTTGCCCAGCCATTTGAGTGGCGATAACCCTCGATGGTGAAGCTGTCCACAACGGCAATGTGACAATCGGTGGTAGCGTCCCAGTTCATTGCTTTTGCAAGGTTCAAGATAACTTTGCCCTCTCTGCCGGGGAATGTATAACGTTGCACGCCGCAGCGTTCAGTGGCGGTAAGTTCCACGTCAATATTATAGCTGTCAAGATGCACGCGGTAGTATCCTGCCTCGCACTCTTCTCGCTCGTGGCTGAATGTTGAGTGCACGCCAAGCGGAGCTTCACTCTCTTTCAGCGGCATTGTTACCGGCAGGAAGCTAATATCATAAAGGTCGCCGGCGCCGGTCCCCGACAGATGAGTGTGGCTGAACCCTGCAATTGTGCTGTCGGGGTAGAAGTATCCTGCAATCCTGTCCCATCCCGGCAACCCATTATCGGGGCTCAGTTGCACCATTCCAAAAGGAGCTTGCGCTCCCGGATAGACATTTCCTTTGCCGTCTGTTCCAATGAGAGGGTTCACCAACGCTGCATAATCGTTTTTTTGTGCAGTAGCAATCGTGCATAGCAATGCTGTGAGTATAATTGCAGAAATCTTTTTCATCATAATAATATTATCACTGCGAAGATAGTGAAAATATTTGAGTAAAAAGAGACGAGGCAGCTGCCTCGTCTCTTTTTACTCAAAATGAAAAGGTTCAAATTGTGAATCTTTGTCTATCCAATGTGGCTTACGCATCGCATATATTACAAAAGGAGCGCCAGTTACCACAATACAACCAACGATTAGAACAACATACCACACCGTGTTGCTGCCCACTGCAATCTGCGCCGGGGGAATAAAACTGAGCACAAAGGCAAGCAGGCTGCCAAGAAATCCCACGCCGGAAACAATCCACATAACACCATTGCCTTTTTTGCCCAAGCGGAACGGGCGCGGAGCATCTTTCATATTATATCGCAAATATATTGCAGCAGCAAACATAAGCAAGTACATAATAAGATACAGCAACACCGTCAACTGTGATAAAATCTGATAAAAGCTCTGCACCGATGGCATAATCACAAACAGCAAGCTCAACAGCGTTACTACGCCTCCCTGTATGAGCAAAATATTCTTCTGCACTCCAATCTTGTTGCTGCGTTGCATAAACGGAGGCAAATAACCCGCCTTGCCCACAGCAAAGATACCTTTTGAAGGTCCCGACACCCAAGTGAGCACTCCTGCAAGCACACCAAAGGCAAGAGCTATTGCAATGATAGGTGAGAGCCACGACATTCCCACAAATTTAAAGTAATTATCGAAGCCGACAAGCAAACTCTGTGTGAGGTTAATATCCTGCTGCGGGATAATTATTCCCAAAGAGAATGTACCCAACACAAAAATGAGCACAGTGATTATCGCACCCATAAACACCGCTTTTGGATAGCTCTTGCTGGGATTTTCCATATCCTTTACGTGAATACCAGTCATCTCCATACCGGCATAGAAAAGGAATATACCCGACGCCAGCACAAGATTGTCGAGCTTTGTAATATCGGGGAAAAAGTCACCGCTAAAATCCATCTGCGATTTTCCGCCACTAACAAGGTATATTATTGCAAGCAACACAAGGAGTGCCGCAGGTATAATTGTACCTATCAGTCCACCAATTTTAGCAACCTTGCTCACCCAGTCAAGGCCTTTCAGTGATATATATGTGGCAGCCCAATAGATGGCAAGCACCACCACCAGAGTATATATCTTGTTCGATGCCAGCGACATATCGGCACTGCTGTCCATTCCAATGAATGCCAGCGATACAGCACCAAAGGTGAGCACGGTAGGGTACCAGATGGTGCTCTCGACCCACTGCAACCAAATAGCGACAAAGCCTAATCTCTTTCCAAAAGCCTCGCCCACCCAGCGAAACACACCTCCCTGCTTGTCCTGAAACATTGCGGCAAGCTCTGCAGCAACAAACGATGTTGGGATAAGAAACACGAGGGCTGCAAACAGATAATAAAATGCCGAGCTAATGCCATATTCAGCCTCGGCAGGCAACCCGCGCAGCGAAACCACAGCTGTCACATTCATAATAGCCAATGTCGCTACGCCCATTTTTACACTTTTTGTTAATGTAGACATAGTTATCCTTTTTTTATGGTTAAAATCGTAAAGAATAACAATATCGTCAAACTTAATGTTCAGTGATGCCAGTAAAGCTCTTGTCAAAAGCTGCACGTGGAGTGTCTGGCAGTAAAAAACAAGTGGCACACGAGCCTCGTGTGCCACTTGTTCTGTTTATGTATTGCGCTGGGCTTATTCTTGACCCCAATCAAGCTTTGCCATACGCTGGTAGCTTGCGTAGCGTTTCTTTGCCATCTCCTCGGCAGCGCCAAACAACTCGCTGGCCTCGGCAGGGAACTGCTTTGCAAGTGACGCATAGCGAACCTCGCCCTGCAAGAACTCTTGGAACTTGTCCCACTGTGGCTCCTTGCTGTCGAGAGTGAATGGGTTTTTGCCCTCCTCCTCGAGTGCAGGGTTGTAACGCCACAAGTGCCAGTAACCACACTCAACGGCAGCAGCCTGCTCGGCCTGAGCCTTGCCCATACCACGCTTGATACCGTGGTTGATACAAGGAGCGTATGCAATCACCAATGATGGACCGGGGTAAGCCTCAGCCTCGCGTATAGCCTTCAAGCACTGGTCGTAGCTTGCGCCCATTGCAATCTGAGCAACGTAAACGTAGCCGTATGTGGTCGCAATCATACCAAGGTCCTTCTTGCGTATGCGCTTGCCGGCTGCAGCAAACTTAGCAATAGCACCAAGAGGAGTAGCCTTTGACGACTGGCCACCGGTGTTAGAGTAAACCTCTGTGTCCACAACAAGAATATTTACATCCTCGCCCGACGCTATCACGTGGTCAAGGCCACCGTAACCAATATCGTACGAAGCACCGTCACCACCGATAATCCACTGTGAACGCTTGGTGAGATACTGCTTGATGTCAAGAATTTGCTTGCAAATATCGCAACCGCAAGCCTCGCAAGCCTTGACAATCTCCGGTGTTACCTCTTTTGTAACCTCGGCGCTGTTCTTGTTCTCAATCCACTTCTGGGCAAGAGCCTTGAGCTCATCGGTGCAACTTGCGCAAGCCTGAACCTCGGTGAGCAATCTCTCCAAGCGCTCGCGCATCTTGTTCTCGGCAAGCTTCATACCCAAGCCAAACTCGCAGAAGTCCTCGAACAAAGAGTTTGCCCAAGCAGGGCCTTCGCCCTTCTCGTTTGTTGTATAAGGTGTTGAAGGAACAGATGCAGTGTATATTGATGAACAACCAGTTGCATTGGCAACAATTTCGCGGTCGCCGAACAACTGAGTCAACAGTTTGACGTATGGTGTCTCGCCACAACCCGAGCAAGCACCCGAGAATTCAAAGAGCGGAGTAGCGAACTGCGAGTTCTTTGGATTGCTCTTGACGTCAACAAGCGACTGCTTGCTCTTCACGTTCTTCACGCAGTAGTCCCAGTTGGCAGCCTCGTGTCTCTCCTCCTCCAATGGAACCATTGTAAGAGCCTTGCCTGTTTTTGGGTGTCCGGGGCAGATGTCGGCACAGTTACCGCAACCAAGACAGTCGAGCACGCTCACCTGAATACGGAACTTCATACCCTTCATTGCAGCCGGAGCCTTCATCTCAATCTTGTCGGCATTGAGTCCGGCAGCCTCCTGCTCATCCATCACAAATGGGCGGATACAGCCGTGAGGGCAGACAAAAGCACAGCGGTTACACTGAATACAGCTCTCAACGTTCCATTTTGGAACAAAAGCACTCACACCGCGCTTCTCATAGGCCGATGTTCCAACGGGCCAAGTACCATCTTCAAGACCTTTGAACGCCGAAACAGGAAGCTTGGCACCCTCTTGTGCGTTGATTGTGCGCACAATCTTTGTGATGAATTCAGGCTCGTCTCTCTTCTCCTCAACATCGTCGGGGAGATTAGCCCACGCTGGGTCGATTGCGAGCTTCTGATATTCGCCACCGCGGTCAACGGCTGCGTTGTTCTTGTCAACGACATCCTGTCCCTTCTTGCCGTAAGACTTAACGATAAATTTCTTCATCTGCTCAACAGCAAGCTCAACGGGGATAACGCCGGTGATGCGGAAGAATGCGCTCTGCAAAATAGTGTTTGTGCGGTTGCCAAGGCCAATCTCCTGCGCAATCTTTGTTGCGTTGATATAGTAAACAGTGATATTATTCTCGGCAAAATATCTCTTCACCTTGTTAGGCAGGTTCTTTGCAAGCTCCTCGCCCTCCCAAACAGTGTTCAAAAGGAATGTACCGCCGTTCTGCAAGCCGCGTGTAACGTCGTACATCTTCAAATAAGCCTGCACGTGACAAGCTACAAAGTTCGGAGTGTTCACAAGGTATGTGCTGCGTATGGGCTTGTCGCCGAAACGCAAGTGTGAACAGGTGAAACCACCCGATTTCTTTGAGTCGTATGAGAAATAAGCCTGACAATATTTCTCGGTGTTCTCACCGATAATCTTTACTGAGTTCTTGTTTGCACCCACGGTACCATCGGCGCCGAGGCCATAGAATTTAGCCTCGAACATACCGTCAACAACAGCAATCTCCTCCTTCTTCGGGAGTGAAAGGAAGGTAACGTCGTCAACAATACCCACTGTAAAGTGGTTCTTTGGTGTTGGCAGAGCAAGGTTCTCATAGATACCCATAATGATAGCCGGAGTTGTGTCGTTAGCACCCAAAGCAAAACGGCCACCAACGATTGTCGGGTTGAGCTCTCTTAGTTCGGGAGTGCTTGAGAATGCCTCAACAACGTCAAGATACAAAGGCTCGCCGTTGCTTCCCGGCTCTTTTGTGCGGTCGAGAACAGCAATGCGCTTAACGCTCTTTGGCATAACGGCAGCAAGGTATTTTACCGAGAATGGACGGTAGAGGTGAACGCTCACCAAGCCAACCTTCTCGCCACGCTCCATCATATAATCGATAGCCTCCTTGATAGCCTCGGTAGCCGAGCCCATAACAACGATTACGCGGTCGGCATCCTCGGCTCCATAGTATGTGAAAGGAGCGTAGTTGCGTCCTGTGATATCCGAAATCTCTTTCATATACTCGGCAACAATGTCGGGGACAGCGTTGTAGAATGGGTTTTCACTCTCTTTGTGTGTGAAGAATGTCTCGGGGTTCTCGGCTGTACCGCGCACAACGGGCGACGATGGGCTAAGCGCTCTGTCGCGGAATTCTTGGATACAATTCCAGTCAACAAGCGGAGCTATCTGCTCTTGCTCAAGAATTTCAATCTTTTGAATTTCGTGTGATGTGCGGAAGCCATCGAAGAAATTAAGGAAAGGAATACGGCTTTTCAAGGTTGCAAGGTGTGCTACCGGCGCAAGGTCCATAACCTCCTGCACCGAACCTTCGCAAAGCATTGCAAAGCCTGTCTGACGACAAGCCATAACGTCCATATGGTCGCCAAAGATGCTGAGTGAGTTACCTGCAAGTGAACGTGCCGATACGTGGAACACTGTTGGCAGTTTTTCACCGGCAATCTTGTACATATTCGGAATCATCAACAGCAATCCTTGCGAAGCTGTGAAGGTGTTTGTCAAAGCACCAGCCTGCAGTGAGCCGTGAAGCGCACCAACGGCACCGCCTTCCGACTGCATCTCCTGAACAGAGACAGTCTCGCCGAAAAGGTTTTTGCGGCCCTGAGCCGCCCACTCGTCAACATACTCGGCCATTGTTGACGAAGGTGTGATAGGGTAGATAGCTGCTACCTCGGAAAACATATAGGCTATGTGAGCCGCTGCCTGATTTCCGTCACAAGTGATAAATTTCTTTGTTTTTGTCATAAGGCAATAATTTATTTAATTGTTATCTATTTCTTTGCACTAATGCAACGCTTGTTGCTGTTGCTTTTGTTTTACAAAAAGGACCGAATTATATAAAAAATCAATCAAAAATCCTTTTTTTACAGCAAATGTTGCAAAAAATAACGGTAGTAACGACAAAAATACAAAATAATTGATAATACTTTAAAAAAATGGCATTAAAATACGTACTTTTGTGATAAATTAATTATGGATAAGATTTTACGCCTGTTAACACTGCTGTTTTTGCTGCCACAAATGGTGTCGGCAGGCGTCGTTGTGCCGTGCAACAAAGCCGAGGAAAAAGCAGATGTTTATTGCCTCCCCGGTGACCATTCGCAAAAATATGAGTATCGCGCTGTCTGGCTCACCACGATAGAAAATCTTGACTGGCCACGCACCCGCGCAAAGACTCCTGCCGACGTAGAGAGGCAAAAGGCCGAGCTTGTGGCTCTGCTCGACTCGTTGCAAGCAATGCACGTAAATACCGTGCTGTTGCAGACTCGAGTGCGTGGCGATGTCATATACCCATCGGCAATAGAGCCCTTTTCCTATCTTTTTACCGGCGTGCCGGGTAAAAATCCCGGCTACGACCCGTTGGCTTTTGCCATCGAAGAGTGCCACAAACGCAATATTCAACTGCACGCTTGGCTTGTCACCCTGCCGTTGGGCAAGGTCGAGTATGTGAAACGCTTGGGGCGCAACTCATTGCCAAGCAAAAAGAACGCACTGTGCACCTACTATAAAGGAGCTTGGTATATGGAGCCCGGTCACCCGGCCACAGCCGATTATATAGCATCGCTTGCAAAGGAGATTGTACGCAATTACAATGTCGATGGCATACACCTCGATTATGTGCGTTACCCCGATACCGTTGATGGCTACCCCGATGGTGCGCTCTATCGAAAATATGGTCGTGGAATGTCGCTTGCCGCTTGGCGTCGTGCCAATATCACACGTATTGCCGGCAGTGTATACTCTGCGGTGAAGGAACTCAAACCTTGGGTGCGTGTGAGCAGCGCTCCGCTTGGCAAATATGACAACCTGACACGTTACAGCTCTTTTGGTTGGGACGCCTATAATACCGTCTATCAAGATGCACAGGGCTGGTTGCGCGACGGAATAATGGACGCACTCTTTCCGATGCTCTATTTCAATGGCAATCATTTTTATCCGTTTGTCCTCGATTGGTGCGAGAACCGCTACGGCCGTCACATTGCTCCGGGAGTGGGAGTCTATCGCCTTGCGCCCGAGTATGGCGGCTGGCCGCCTGTTGAGATTGAGAGGCAGATGCGTACCTCGCGCAGTGCAACAGCCGACGGCGTGGTAATGTTCCGCACAGCACATCTGATTGGCAATGTCGGTGGTGTGCGCGATATATATACAAAAGTTTATAGCAAGCCGGCGCTTGTGCCGCCAATGACGTGGATTGCCGATGCCCCGGCAACGCCGGTGGTCACCCGTTGCGAGCGCGACGATAGCTGTGTCTCATTGCAGTGGAATATCGTGCAGCCGGTCAAGGGCTTTCCGGCAGTGCGTTACAATGTTTATGCAACGCTGGGTGATACGGTTGATATTGGCAATATTGACAATCTTGTCGCTTCGGGGCTCAATGATACAGCTTTTCGTTGGCACTGCCGCAGCAATAGGGGCTTTGCGCTTGCGGTGACAGCCGTTGATGCCTGTGGCGTTGAGAGTGAGCCCTGCTTCCTGTCTGTTCCGGTTGGTGGTTCAATGGAGCGTGGCGATATTGTTCGTCTGCCCCATCCACAGTCGTGGGGGCAACGAATCTCGGTTACTGATGTTTATGGCCGAGAGGTCTATTACGGCAAATATTGTTGTGATTTTAATGTCAGAGGCTTTGCCTCGGGACGTTACATTCTCACCGTTCGTAACCGCCACGGTGCGGTGTTGCACAGAGTGGAGTTTGTGAGGTAATAAAACAATAATTGGCACTGCCAATTATTGTTTTATTGCAGAGTGCTCTTTTTTATTTCTTCTCTTTTTTGCCGAACACCGAGAAATGAACATATCTCTTGGGGTTCTCCTTCAGGTCCTCGAGCAGCAGTGTCGCAGCCTCACAAGTGGCATTGAGCTTGCTGTAAAGAGTGGTGTCCTTAAGCAACATTCCTGCATTGCCCTCCCCCTCGTTGAGTGCGGTTGTAATTTGCTGAATATTGTTGAGCGATGCCTCGAGGCTGGCAACCATCTTGTTAAAATCAACCTCGCTTAGCTGTGACGACACCTTCAAAAGGTCGTCTTCCAACTTTATAACCTTGTCGAGTGCGGTTGGGATATCATTGCTCACAATGTTGTTCAGCTCGGCCGACGTAGTGTTTAACTGCCCTGTCAAGGTCTCAAGGTTATTCAGTGTGTTGTTTATGGCTGGGTTCGATAGAATAGCGTCGAGTGAGGTGAGCATTGAGTTTACTTTTGGCAGCATCGCCTCAATTTGTGGAATCATATTGCTAACCTCGTCCATTGCTCCGGTCTCGAGCACACCGCGCATTGTCGACCCCGGCTCAATTACGCCGTCGCCTTTGCCAAGAACAAGGCTGATGGTGCTACCGCCCATCAATTTGTTGTGTATCTGCGCATAGCTACCCTCGGGAATTCTCGTTCCTTGGTTTATGCTCAGTGTGAGATACACCTTCTCGCTCTCATTGAAATTGTGTTCTATTGCGCTCACATTTCCAATCTTGCAACCATTGACATATACTGGTGAAGAGTTTGTCAGCTCGCCGATATTGGTGAACTCGACCTTGTATTTGTCGGTGCTGTCAAAAATATCGATACTCTTGAAAAAATTAATCAAAAAATAGATTGTAACCATTGCTATCAAGCCCAACAGGCCAATCCACAACTCGCGTGAGAATTTTATCTTGCTCATTTTGTCTGTTTTTTAAATATTTCTATGGCTTCGCGAGTATTAACCTTCTCCCCATCTATGAATGCAACGATGAATGCATCCTTGAATTTGCCCGATATTTGCTTTTTTAATTGCAAAATCTCGTTGTAATCCTCGCTCTCGCCGTGTGTGTATTTATAAATTCCTTTCTCGGTGTAATAGTCGGTTCTCAGTCCTTTAAATCTTCTGTCATTGCTTTTTAGCTTGCTGTCCGAGGCCATTATCTGTATTTTGAATACAGGCTTGCTGTCGGCAACGTCGCTCTTCTCTTTGCTGCTCTGTTGCTTGTCGTCAACCATTTTCTCCTCTTTCTCTTTGCTCTTGCCGTAAAGTCTGTAATATTCGGCAAAGCCATTGAAAATGCCCTGTGTCAGCTTCTCCTGTCCCTCTTTCGATGCAATAAGGCTCTCGTCTTTGCTGTTGCTTATAAATCCCAGCTCAACAAGAATACTTGGCATAACAGTGCGGTGCAACACCAGAAATCCTGCCGATGAAACACCTCTGTCGTTCAGCGCTGTGCACTCCACCATACCATTCTGCACCATCTGTGCCAGCTTTACGCTCATCTCCATATCGTGGCTGCGCATAAGCTCAAAGATTATGTAGCTCTCGCTTGAACGTGGGTCGAACCCTTTGTAGGTCTCCTCAAAATTCTCCTCGGAGAGAATAACCTCATTCTCGTACATCGCAGCAGCTTTTGCCTCGGCGTCACTGCCTGCACCAAGGGTAAAGGTCTGGCAGCCGTTGGCGTTCCTGTTTTTGCTTGCATTGGAGTGTATCGAGATAAAAAGATTGGCATTGGCCTTGTTGGCAATGTCGGCACGTCGGGCAAGAGGGATTTTTACATCGGTAGTGCGTGTGTAGATGACTTTTACCTCGGGGTAGGCTTCGTTTATCATCTTTCCGAGTTTGTTCGACACGCTG
Source organism: Bacteroidaceae bacterium (assembly GCA_045647745.1). Taxonomy (GTDB): domain Bacteria; phylum Bacteroidota; class Bacteroidia; order Bacteroidales; family Bacteroidaceae; genus HGM04593. The sequence goes on from JAZRMQ010000018.1 coordinate 17,607, forward strand.
AAATTTATATTCTTTTCCTGTGATTTACGGCCTAATGCACCGGGGTCGACACCACCGTGCCCGGCATCAATGACAACGGTAAACGGCTTTTTGCTGCCCCTTTGTGCCACAACTTGTGAAGCGGCAAAAACGAGCAGCAAAAAAACAAAAGCAGTTTTAATATTTTGGATAATACACTTCATAAACAACAGCTTTCCTGAATTGTTTTGCAAAACAGCAAAAAAATAGCATTTTTAACACTGTTTAACATTCTGCCTCAAATTCAGGTCGTGTAAAAAGTCTACTATTTCTAATTTTTTTGCAAAAATACTGCATTTATTACAAACAGCAAAAACGATAAAAGATATTTTGACATTTTTTAGCTTTAGCATTGAAGAGCTTGCCTTTTTTTTGTATTTTCGCGTGGTTTATAAAAGAAGTCCAATGCATTTTATAGAGTTCAACATAAGATACGATATCAGCGACGGGGCAATGGTGCATCTATGCTACATTCTCCGCGATAGTGGTAATGTTGTCGAGGGCTCCCTTCCTCTGCGCGAGGTGCAGAGAGGGTGGTGGCAATGCTCGATAGAGGTCGACGACCGTTACAGCAACATAAACTATGGCTATGAGCTGCGTCTCGGTGGCAAAAGCCTTTGTACCGAGTGGGCCGGAACGCCACACACACTGCGTTTCAATTGCGTGAACCGCAATTATATTGTTCACGATATGTGGCTCGACTCTCCGGCCGGCTGTTATGCTCGCACCAACCTCTTCCGTTTCTTCGATAAGCAGGTGGCAAAGCTCGACGAGCCCTCAATCAATTGGTATAATCGCAGCGTCACCTTCTCGGTCTACGTCACAGGCCTGCGTGCCGGTGAGCGTCTGCACCTTGTGGGCGATGCCGATGTTCTTGGTGCTTGGGAGCCGTCAAAGGCACTCCCGATGCAGCAGCGTGTCCCTAACCGCTGGAGCGTTACCTTTGACGTGTCGACATTGTGGAGCGGTGGGCTGTATTATAAATTCATTGCTGTTGACGAGGGTGGCAACGTTCGTTGGGAGGGTGGTGAGAACCGCCACATTCTTCTTCCCGATTTTGAGCCCTCCACAAACTATTTCTATCAGCTCGACGGCCTCTCTTTCGACGCACCCTCGCTTCGTTTGGCAGGTACCGTTATACCACTCTTCTCCCTGCGCTCGGCTCACGGCTGGGGCATTGGTGATTTTGGCGATATAAAGCTGATGGCCGACTGGCTCTCATCTACCGGGCAGAACATTCTGCAACTTTTGCCGGTGAACGATACCACCGTGCGTGGCGGTAACGAGGATTCTTACCCCTACAACTGCGTCTCGGTCTTTGCCTTGAACCCAATATACGCCGATATTTCGGTGCTTCCGGCACTCTCAAAGGCGCGACGCAACGCCTTCTACCAAAAGGAGCGCGAGGCATTGAATCTCCTTCCGGCGGTGGATTATGCCAAGGCCTACCGCCTGAAAATAAACTATCTGCGTGAGCTCTTTGACGAGATTGGCAGCGATTGGCTTGCAAGTGACGGCTACAAGGCTTTTGAGCAGGAACAGCAGCAGTGGCTCAAGCCCTATTCGCTTTTCCGTTTCCTCTCCTCGCGTCTGCACAGCAACATTTGGGATTGGGGCGAGTATTCACACTACGATAGCACCACCGAGCAGCGCGTTGTTGCCGAGTATCCCGATGCGGTAAAGGAGATGCGTTTCCACTGCTTTGTGCAGTATATTCTCTTCTCGCAACTATCCGATGCGCACAACTATGCCAACAGCCGTGGCGTCGCCCTCAAAGGCGATATTCCCATTGGCGTGGCTCCCAATGGCGTTGACGTGTGGTGCGATAGCGAGCAGTTTAATCTTGCAGTGTCGGCGGGTGCTCCGCCCGATATGTTTGCTGCCGATGGTCAGAACTGGGGCTTCCCCACATATAACTGGCAGGTGATGGCAGGTGATGGTTACGCTTGGTGGCGTCGTCGTCTGCAGTATATGTCCTGCTTCTTCGATGCTTATCGCATTGACCACATTCTTGGTTTCTTCCGCATTTGGGAGATACCGCGCACCGCAAAGAGTGGTCTTGCCGGCAGCTTCTCGCCCAACCGCCCGTTGACAGTCGACGAGATTACATTGGCAGGCTTTGCCTTTGACGAGGCACGTCACACCGCGCCATATATCGATGAGGCATTGCTCAAAAAACATTTCCCACGAAAGATGAAGCAGGTGGTTGACGCCTTTCTCGAGCCTTTGGGCGATGGCACTTATCGTTTCAAGCCCGAGATTGAGAATGCCAACCTTTTGGCCTATTACATATATGAGCGCACTCCAAAGTTGTCACAGCCAATGAAAGATGCTTTGCAGCGCCTCTATGGCAACGTGCTCTTTATGCGCGACCTCAACACCCCCGAGATGTTTGTTCCTCGCATCCTTGGTTGTGATACCGAGGCTTATGCACAGCTCACGCAGGCCGAGCGTATAGCCTACGACCATATATACGAGGACTATTTCTATAATCGACACACAATGTTCTGGTACCGTGAGGGAATACGCAAGCTCACTCCGTTGCTGCTCTCTACGTCAATGACCGCTTGTGGCGAGGATTTAGGAATGATACCGGCTTGTGTGCCTTGGGTGATGAAAAATCTTCAGGTGCTCTCGCTCGAAATTCAGCGAATGCCCAAGCTCTATGGCGAGACCTTTGCCCGCCCCGAGCACTATCCCTATCTCTCTGTGGCTACCCCCTCTACTCACGATATGAGCACCCTGCGTGGCTGGTGGCGCGAGGATGCGGCTTTGTCGCAGCAGTTCTACAACAGCGTGCTTGGCTTCGACGGCAAAGCGCCGCTTGAGATGGACGGTTGCGTGGCGCGTGCAATACTTGTTCAGCACCTTGCCTCGCCGTCAGCCTTTGCTCTCTTTGCTTGGCAGGACTGGATGGCAATGGACGAGCGTCTGCGCCGCGAGAATCCCGACGATGAGCGCATTAATGTGCCATCGAATCGCGACCATTGCTGGAACTATCGTATGCACATCTCGCTGGAGCAGTTGATTGCCGAGCGTGCCTTTAACGACACTGTGCGTTGTATGATTGCCGATGCCGGTCGAACAATATAAAAACTCAACCGCCGGTGCAGCAGTTGTTGCGCCTGATAGAAGAAAAATAATAAAATAAATATGAAGAATACTTTTCGTTCTGCTATTTTGGCAGGTATTGCAGTCGGCATTGCCGGCTGGGGATATTTGGCCTATAAAGATATTATAGGTGCAGTGCTTTTCTCGTTTGGTCTGTTGACCGTGGTGAACTATAAGCTGAAACTCTACACCGGCACAGCAGGCTTTGTTGCTTTGCGTGACGATGCCGGCCGCAGTCGTTGGTTCAAGGCCATCGGTGAGCTTTTGTTCATTCTTTTCGGAAACATTATGGGTTGTATGCTTGTTGCGTTGCTCACCCGTTGCGCTCCGGAGAAGCTTAGTGTATTACTTACCGAGAATGCTCAGGCTATTCTTGCCTCTCGTCTTGCTCTTGGTCCTGTGAAGGCCGGTCTTTTGGCAATAGGCTGTGGTTTTATTATGACAACGGTGGTTACTTTTGCCCGCGAGGGTAAGCCTTTGGTTTTGCTCTTTGGTGTGCCTCTTTTCATTAACTGCGGTTTTCCTCACTGCTTGGCCGATGCTTTCTATTATATGGTTACGCCGCTTGCTTATACCGGCGAGCATCTGTTAGAGGTGTTGATGCTTTATCCTTGCCTTGTGATTGGTAATTTTGTGGGTTGTAATCTTTATCGCTTTATAGCTCCAAAGAATTGATTGCTTATATTTTGCATAATGTATAAGGTAGACTAGAAAGGCTTTTTGAGATACTTTGCGCTGCTGAATGACAATGCCCACAGGCTTGTCATTCAGCAGCGTTATTATTCACAGGCTTTGTTATTCACAGGTTCTGTCTTTCACAGGCGTTGTTATTCACAGGCTTTGTCCTTCACCGGTTCTGTCATTCTGAACGAACGTGAAGAATCTCTATCGCGCTTTTGTCCTTCTGAACGAATGTGAAGAATCTCTATCGCGCTTTTGTCCTTCTGAACGAACGTGAAGAATCTCTATCAGCGTTGCTGTCTTTTTTTAGATACTTCGCGTTGCTCAGTATGACAATGTTTGCTGGCTTTGTCTTTCACTGGCTTTGTCTTTCACTGGTTCTGTCCTTCACCGGTTCTGTCCTTCTGAACGTAGTGAAGAATCTCTATCAGTGCAGCTGTCTTTTTTAGATACTTCGCGTTGCTCAGTATGACAATATACGGCTCACCTGCAAAAGTTGGGGGAGTGGTCTATTGATTTATAGAATTGATTGTAGTTTTAACTTTTTTTGAAATTACTTCCGCTCACTTTGTGGGTAAATTTACCCACACTCACATACTCGCAATCTTCAACCTTGTTCAGTTGTCTTATATTCTTTCTATAGTCTTGCTACCTGTACTTTCTGTGCGACAGAAA
>JAZRMQ010000019.1:0-3484 GCA_045647745.1 Bacteroidaceae bacterium
GGCAAATACTCAGTCTTGATATTCTCCATGGCAGCCATGATGCTATCGCGGACGTCGGGATTGAGTTGTTCGAGCTGAGTGATGAGGTTCTTCATCTGCGTGCGGCTGCTCTCCTTCTCGAATGGGCATGCCTTTGTCTGGCGCTCATAGCCACTGAGCAAAGCATAACGCGCGATATCGCGCTCGTCAATCAAGCACAACGGACGGATCATCTGGATAGGCATCTTCTGCATCTGCAAGAGTGGAGGGATAGTGCCAAAACTACCTTGGAAAATGAGATTCATCAGCAGCGTCTCGACGATATCATCCTTATGATGCCCCAAAGCAATCTTGTTGCACCCCAGCTCCTGCGCCACATCAAAGAGCGCCTTGCGTCGGTACCACGAACAGAGGAAACAAGGGTCCTTCTTCTCCTCGGCACCAATCTCGGTATCGCGCACCAAGAAAGGTACGTCCACCGCCGCGCAAAAACGTTGCAGGTAATCGATGTCGGACTGATAGGAACGTTCCTTGAGACGCACATAAACCGCCGTGACACGGAAACGAGGCACGTAGATCTTAGAACGGCGGCCAAGAAACTCCAGCAAGGCCAGTGAGTCCTTGCCTCCGCTGAGACCGACCAAGATATGATCGCCATCGGCTATGAGGCCGTAGTCGGCACAAGCTTTGTTGAAACGCTTGCTCAAACGAGTGCGCAAACGGATGAGTTCTATTTCCTCTGGGGTTCGTTGCATAAGACGCGAAAAATCATGCAAAGATAGTGTTTTTTTGGCAAAAAAACGAGAAAAATGGCAAAAAATGCACTTTTTTTGCACTTTTGGATTTTTTGCGGGCTTCACCCTCGCAACTTGCGACACAAATGTACCTTCGGACGCCGCCTTGTGCCAAAGTGAATTTGACACAATTCCCCCGAAGTTACGGTCGCAATTTGCAGCCCATGACCCCTTTTTTGCCCAAAAATACACTTTTTTTCAAAAAAAATGCATTTTTTTATTCCAAGAAGCGCTCATTGAACATAAACCACCCCAATGAAATACCAAAGTTTACACGCTTACTGTTTGAGCTGTAATAATTTACGAACGCGCTGGCCGCAATATTTGAAAATTGGGCCGCAACTGTCAAATCGGCAATATATTGGAAGTCATTGAAACGTTTTTTGCTGAAATAGGCCGTGCCGTCGTTCTTCTCATAAATCTTGCGATAGGGAATGAACGCATAGAAACCCGGGCGTATCTGCAGAAAATTGTTCAATTTGAATATCGGAATCACACCGCCGGCAACAAACTGGTTGGCACGGAACTTTGGGTCGTAGTTAAAAATGCTGTTCTGCGTTGGAGTAAAGGCTCCGGCCTGCATCATTGTTGCCTGGTATGTCTTTGAGAGTCGTCTGGTAGAGTAGAACAACTTCGCGTATGTACCCAAAGTAAATTTCTTTGAAATATTGAAATGGTCGCGTCTGGTATAGCTTATCTGCAGCCAGGACAAGAACTGCTCGTTGTTGCTTACATTGACAAGCCCCTTATACCTCTCCTGTCCAACAACAAACTGCGCAATGAGCGCCTCGTGCATACCCTCGGTCGGGAAAACCTTTTTATCCAGAGTATTCCCCTCGAACCTTATCGAACCGCTGAACAACGTCGACTCATTGCTGTCGAACTGCGGGTCGTTCAAGTTGATGATATTCGACTGTATATACTCATCCTTTATATTTCCCACACCCATACCTATTTCGGCCTTTCTGCGGTTGAGAAACGGGAACATAACTTTCATCTTGGCATAATATTCACGCTGATGATTGAGCGCTACCAGATTCTCGTTGGAGAAGAGGTAGTCCATATTATAATAATCGATAGTGGAGTATGAACCAATGAACTTGAGCGACACCGGCAACGAAGTGTGAAAATCGACACGCCCCGATAGCTGCACATTATTATATACCTTTCCAAAGTGCCCGTCAAGCACAAACTCTTTTGAATGGTTCTTCAGCGTGCGGTAGTGAAGGCCGAAATATATCTGGTTGGAGATACTTGTCGACACGGCAGCGCCCATCTTGAGCGTAAAATGAGGATTCAGTGTCACATCAAGATGCAGTGTGTAGACACTGTCCTTCGCATCATAGACTGCGTGCGGGATAATATCCTCAATCATCTCGCCCGACAGCAGACCATAGAAACCTTTTCTGCAATCCTCGAGCGTAAACTCCCTGCCTTGTTTATGAAATTCACCGACAATGGACTTCTCCTGACCTTCATCGACACCGTGCACCACAACCTTGTTGAATACAAAATCGGGCACACGCTCCTTGAATGCCTTGCGCTTTGCAGCAAGAATCTCGGCATTCTCGCGACGCCTGACACGTTGTTTAATGGAGTCGGCATACTGGGTCGCAAATTCGTATCCGCTCTTCGTCACTGCATCAATCTTGTTGAAGTCGAGCAGGTTTACTCCTTTAATCTGCATATCAATCAGAACACCTTTGTCATCGGGCAGGGTATAGTCACTCCTGCCCATTATAAGATTCTCGGCCTGGCTCATTACATCACGCGCATCGGGCATATTGGGCGTACTGCTGACCACGCTGCCAATTATAATATCGGGAGCAAACTCCTCCTCCATAACATCACGAGGGAAATTATTGTACAAACCGCCGTCGTAGAGCAACACACTGTCAACCTTTATCGGCTTGAAAAAGAACGGGTAGCTCATTGATGCACGCACAGCGTCGCCCAAATCACCACGGGAGAACACAATCTGCTTTTTGTTGTATGCGTCGGCAGCCACACATCTGAACGGAACCATCAGCTTGTCAAAATCGTTTCCACAAGCAGCCGTGTAACCCGCAAACATCTCCATAAAACCCAGATTCATCGGTGCCGATTTCACAAGATGAGCCGACGGTTTTACAATGTACAATGAGTCTTTCAGGTCAAAGTGGAGACTTACCAGGTCGGGCACATCCTTATTCTTCTTGAAGTAGAACATATACTTCTGGTTCATCGTGCCCGTGTACCACCGTTGGAAATCCTCGGTTTTCATCAGCTCAATCATCTCGTCGGGCGTATACCCCATTGAGTAGAGAGCTGCAACAATCGCACCCATAGAGGTGCCGGCTACATAATCAATGGGAATATTGTTCTCCTCGAGCATCCTTATCACCCCAATATGTGCCAATCCGCGTGCACCGCCACCACTCATTACAAGCCCCACCTTCTGCGCACAGAGCACAAAGGGCAACAGCAGGAACAGCATAAGTGACAGCAGTATACGTCTCAACATAACCTTGCAGCGATTGTTTTTCACAAATTTACTCATTAATTGTTATAAAACAATGTACTTCGTAAAGAGTTTGGTTATCATTTTGCGTTTTTTAGCATTATCCCAAAAGGAACATTCTGTTCCAAAACAAAGAGGTTGACTAAAAAGGCTCTTTTGTCGTTACGCTTGTCTCCAAAATCCTCATTTACCTCAAGTAAACTGCGGTATT
>JAZRMQ010000020.1:0-25986 GCA_045647745.1 Bacteroidaceae bacterium
ATACCATACTTGGTGTGGATGTAATTGATGGAATAACCATCTTCGAGCATATGCATATATTTTAGCAATGCTGAATAATCGTGTTTTTTACGCATAAAATAAACCCCAAAGTTTTTTGTCCAAACTTTGGGGTTCACTTCACACTGCTTCTCTTTTTTTTGTCATTAATTCACAAAGACACAATCAAAATACTCATCAAAGATTGCTTTTGCCTCATCAAGCTGCTGCGGAGTATTCTCCTTGACACCCTTCAGCTTATATTCCATTCCAAGAGGTTCATATTTATGCGCTCCCAAAGTATGGTATGGCAAAATCTCAATACGTTTAATCATATCATATTCCTTAAAATGCTCACCAAGAGCACGGATATCCTCCTCGAAAGAGCTGTATCCCTGAACAAGCACATAGCGTAACCAGAAGGGACGACCATTATCCTGCAACCACTTTGCAGTTTTCAAGGTCTGCTCGTTACTGCGCTCTGTGAGTGTTTTGTGACGCTCCGGATTAAACTGCTTAACGTCGAGCATTACCAAATCAACTAAAGAGAAAAGTTCCTCGACATCACTGTTCCAGATGCTGCCATTAGTATCTATGCACACGTGAATACCTTGCTCTTTGAGACGCTTCACCAATGGGACAAGAGCTTTCGCCTGAAATGTTGGCTCACCACCGCTGAAAGTAACACCACCCTTTTTGCCAAAGAAAGCCTTTTCACTCATTGCCTGACGCACAATATCTTCAATATCTGTTTCTGTGCTTTCGCCCTTGCAATCTATTGTATCGGGGTTTGCACAATACAAGCAACGGAAATTACAGCCTTGCAAAAAGACAACAAGACGCAAGCCGGGACCATCAAAAGTGCCCAAAGACTCGTATGAATGTACTCTGATATTCATAATCGTTATTTTGTAAAAATAGGCCGGCCAAAAAGCCAGCCTATTTCTGTTATTCAATTAACTCGTTTCAATCGCGGGTTATTACATACGCTCGTGGAAAGAACGTGAGATAACCTCCAACTGGTGTTCACGGCTAAGTCTGATGAAGTTTACAGCATAACCTGATACACGAATTGTCAACTGAGGATATTTCTCGGGGTGTTCCATAGCATCCATAAGCATCTCACGGTTAAGAACGTTTACATTCAAGTGGTGAGCACCCTTTGTGAAGTAACCATCCATCAAAGTAACAAGGTTCTCTACACGTGTAGCATCGTCAACACCGAGTGACTTTGGAATGATAGAGAATGTGTTACTGATACCATCCTGTGAGTCACGATAACGCAATTTTGCAACAGAGCTCAATGATGCAACTGCACCCTTCTTGTCGCGTCCGTGCATTGGGTTAGCACCGGGAGCAAAAGCAACGCCCTTAGCGCGACCATCAGGAGTAGCACCTGTCTTCTTACCATACATCACGTTTGTTGTAATTGTAGGCAATGACAATGTAGGCTTAGCGTTCTTGTAAACAGGGTGCTTCTTAAGCTCCTCGCTGAAGAAGTATACCAAGTCAACACCAAGGTGGTCAACACGGTCGTCGTCGTTACCAAAGCAGGGGAACTCATTCTCAATATCAAATGACTCTGTCAAGCCAAGCTCGTTGCGCTTAACTGTCACCTTACCATACTTGATAGCTGAGAGTGAGTCGATTGCAATTGAAAGACCTGCAACACCATCGGCAAGGTTGATAGAAGGATCGGTGTCGATGAACGCCATCTGAGCCTTCTCATAATAATACTTATCGTGCATATAGTGGATGATGTTCATTGAGTCGTTGTAAACACGAGCAATCTCAACAAGCACCTTCTTGTAGTTAGCAAGAACCTCCTCGTAGTTGAGTACATCGCCCTCGAGAACAGGAATATCCTTAACTACAACAGTACCTGTATTCTCGCAACGGCCACCATTGATAGCAAGCAAGAGAGCCTTTGCAAGGTTGCAACGTGCACCGAAGAACTGGATTTGCTTACCAACTGCCTGATAAGATACACAGCAAGCAATACCATAATCGTCGCACTCACGAACCTCACGCATCAAAGTATCGTTCTCGTACTGGATTGATGATGTGTCAATAGAAACCTTTGCGCAGAACTCTTTAAAGCCCTCGGGCAACTCGTGGCTCCATAGAACAGTCATATTAGGCTCTGGTGAAGGTCCGAGGTTGTAAAGTGTCTGCAAGAAACGGAACGATGTCTTTGTAACCTTTGTACGACCATCATTGAAACGACCGCCGATAGCCTCTGTTACCCAAGTTGGGTCACCGGCGAAGAGGTCGTTGTAAGACTGCATACGCAAGTGGCGAACCATACGCAATTTGATTACAAACTGGTCGATAAGCTCCTGAGCAAAAGTCTCGTCGATGTTACCATTGTCAAGGTCGTACTGAATATAGATATCAAGGAACGAAGAAACGTTACCAAGTGACATTGCAGCACCATCCTGCTCCTTAACAGCAGCAAGGTATGCCATATATGTCCACTGAACAGCCTCTTGAGCGCTTGTTGCAGGACGAGAAAGGTCAAGACCATAGTACTCGCCAAGAACTTTAATCTCCTTCAAAGCCTTAATCTGCTCTGCTACCTCCTCACGGAGACGGATTGTGTGCTCAGTCATTGGGCTCACCAATCCCTTCAAATCGGCCTGCTTAGCCTCGATAAGACGATCAAGACCATAGAGAGCAAGACGGCGGTAGTCACCGATTATACGGCCACGAGCATAGTTATCGGGCAGACCGGTAAGGAAGCCCAATGAACGATACATACGAATCTCCTCGTTGTAAGCATCGAACACACCGTCGTTGTGAGTCTTGCGATAGTGATAGAAAATATCCTTAACTTTCTCGTCTACGGGAATACCATTCTCGAGACAAGCCTTCTCTACAACCTTAATACCACCGAAAGGCTTGATAGCACGTTTCAGCAACTCGTCGGTCTGCAAACCAACAATAAGCTCATTCTCTTTGTCAATGTAACCAGCCTTGTGCGATGTGATTGTAGAAACGGTCTTGTTATCCAAAGCACGCACACCATTGTTAGCACGCTCCTCGGCAAGAGCCTTTACACACTCGCCCCATACCTTCTTTGTTCTCTCGGTAGGGCCAACCAAGAATGAAGCATCTCCCTCATAAGGAGTGATGTTCTCGTGTACAAAATCACCAACGTTGATTTCCTTGCACCACAAGCCATCTTTAAAATTCAATTTCTTTTCCATAGTTTTTATATGATATATGGTTTAAAAATCATTTTAGCAACAAAGAAAGAGTGCGCTCTCACCCTATTGCTCCGCAAAGATAATAAATTTTAAAATAAAGCACACAAATTTTTCGGATATAATTACGATAAAAATTTAAATTATTTCATTTTTGCAATGATTTCATACTGCAATACACATTTTATCGTAAAAACAAACACAAAGTGATGCCGAAAAAGACTATTTAGCGCTCAAAATTTTTTCATAGCACCGCATCGTTTGGCGCGCAAAGTTCTCCATCGAGAAACGCGCAGCCCACTCCACTCCTGCAGCAATCATTTTTGTCCTGACCTCGGGATTAAAGCATTTTTTCACTGCCAATGCAATCCCCTCAACGTCAAAAGGCTCCACATAAAGTGAGCCCGGACCACCGGCCTCCTCAAGACACGAGCCCGTAGCAGCAACCACCGGCACGCGAGAGTTCAAAGCCTCGAGCAAAGGAATACCAAAGCCCTCATACAACGACATATAAGCAAAAACATCTGCACACTGATAAACAACCGGCAAATCGTCATAAGGCACATTATGCAGCAGATGCACTCTGTGAGAAAGATTATTGTCTGCAACAAATTTATCAATGAGAGAAGTATATTTTGTTCTGCGGCCAACAGCCACCAGATGAACATCATCGGGCAACAGCAAAAGCGCCTTAACCACCGAAAGCAAATTCTTACGCTCCTCTATAGTGCCCACTGAGATAATAAACTTATCGGGCAAAGAATATCTAGCCTTAACCTCGGCTATACGCTCGGGCGCAGCCTGCTGCGAAAACAGAGAGTCGCACCCTTGATAGATAACAGAGACCTTTTCGGGCAACACACCGTAATCCTTTACAATATCACGTTTAGTACATTCACTCACTGCAATTATATGATCGGCATTCAAGCAAGCACGACGGAATTTATAATCATAGATACAGCGGTCCACAAAAGGATAACAACCGGGCAAACGTCTGAAAATAACGTCGTGCACCGTAACAACGCTTTTCACCGAAGAAGAGACGGAACGAATATTCAGCGGCAACTCATTGCTCAATCCGTGAAAAAGTTCCACCCCATCGGCGGCAACCATCTTAGTCACACCCCAAACGCGCCAAAGCGACCTAAACCTGCGCGCAAGCCCCCCAAGCGGAAGCACACACCTCATACAGCCGCCCGACTGAGCCAGAATATCCTCAAATTTAGGATTTTTCACAGCCCTAGGGATATATACAGAATACTCCTCACCCGGATAATATTTCTGTAGCGCTTCAAGAACATACCTGCTATAATTTCCAAGCCCCGTAAAATTCTGCGCCGCACGTTTACCATCAAAACCAATCTTCATTTTATAACAAATTAGCAACCACCAAAAAACAACACACAATAAACAAAAATAGTACATTTTATCATCATTGAGCAATGCAAAGCCAAAAAAAATGCGATTTATTTATTTTTTTGCTGTTTTTTCTTGCACAATACATTTTTTTGATATACCTTTGCATCATCAAACGAGAAGAGACCACATTCTCGTGCAAAAACAACCTTAGGAGAGGTGGCAGAGTGGTCGATTGCACCGGTCTTGAAAACCGACGTACCGAGAGGTACCGGGGGTTCGAATCCCTCTCTCTCCGCTGAAATAAACCTACAAGATATTGATTTTCAATCTTGTAGGTTTTTTCTATACCCAAAAAGATGCACCAAAAATGCACCGAACCTCGCCCCTACGCACTCCTACGGGTGTTTTCTTCCCATACATCCATACTTTCTATCCTCATATGCGACATATATAATAAGGTATCTGCCTGACAGCACAAAATGCGCCGTGTATTTTTTCTGCCATTTTCTGTAAAAAAATGCACGAAAAAAGGGAACTACATTTGTATTTGTGCGACGCAAAAAATTATTATTATTATTTTGATTATTTATTCATTTCGTTCTGTCCAACAACACAAAAATCTTACTCAATTTAATTATTGGTTTTCCCAAGTATGTTGAAACATTATATCCGTTATGTTTTGCATAATCAAAAATCGTGTTCCGAATATCATTAGTGTAGTATATGCAGAGAATCTTTTTTTCTAAAAGTTCGTGCCACGCTATAGGTATCCCCACTTTTTCAATATCATTAACTTTTCCAATGCTCAAAGCAAGGGCTACAAGACTTCTGTAAAAATCGCCATATTCAGCAATAGGCTCAACCCCGAATACTGATTTTACATTTTCTACAAACATTTTCAACAGCAATAGGTCTTCAAATAAATTCAATTCTATAATATAGTCCAATTCAACTTTCACTAATGTTGATATTATATCACTTGGGGTTTTATAAAGTTTTTTAATTCCCCAATTTGTTTGAAAAATCAATGAATCAATCATTGCCTTTTGCTTAACTGTGTCGTTTTGTTTTTTTTGATGTTTGTTTTTCATTGTAGTATTATCTTGTTGCTATAATATAAATACGAAAGTTTCTATTGCCTTCAATATAAAACAATACAGATATGTGCAAAAACACTGCATACCGTAGCAAAAATTTCAATTTGGGAATAATATTTAATGCTATGCAATGATTTTGCATAGGCGTTCATTATATTTGTGACAGACATCGAATATAAGTTATGATAAGCAAGACATTTAATCGTTATATTTGGTTGCTGAATACGCTCCTTCAGTATAAGCAACTCGCCTATGAAGAAATCAACGCATTATGGAAAGAAAGTTGCTTGGGCAGTGGTGCTCCGTTGCCTTTGCGTACATTCCACCAACATAAAAATGCTGTAGAGGAAATGTTTGGGGTTGAAATAAAATGCGATGCTTCAAATGGGTATAGATATTATATATCAACTCCCGATACATTGAAAAATGACAGTATCCGCAAATGGCTCTTAAACTCGTTTACCCTTTCCAATATGATATCGGCAGGGCATAATATGAAAGAGAGAATACTGTTTGAGGAGATACCTTGTGGGACAGAATATCTGCAAACTGTTATTGAGGCAATGCAGAAATCAAAAGAATTGCAAATTGATTATCAGCAGTTCTATGGGCATAGAGAAACATTTAATATTCAACCTTATGCTATGAAGGTTTATCACCAACGCTGGTATGTGGTTGGTTATATCAAAGAACTTGGGGGTATAAGGAATATAGCACTTGACCGCACACTTGAAATGAACCTGTCTGCCACCTCATTTATATTGCCGAAGGATTTTGATGCAGAGAAGTATTATGCAAACTCTATTGGAATATATGTAAATGAGGAACTTAAACCCACAAAAGTAAAGATAAGGGCTTATGGCAAGCAGATAGAATATTTGCGTTCTTTACCACTTCATTGTTCCCAAAAAGAGGGTGCATCAAGGTATGGTGAATTTTGCGAGTTTGAATACAAATTATGCCTGACACCCGAACTCTCAACCCACATACTTGCTATGGGGGAGAATGTAGAGGTGCTGGAACCCATTGAATTGAGAGATGAGATAAAAAGAAGATTGGAAGAATGTTTAACTAAATATACTTGATGTTATGTGTGAAAATATAAAGATAGATTCTCGCGAAAAGGCACTTGATTATGCTATACGAGATTATGAGTGCAATGAAAAGTCCGTTGGGTATGGATATGAGATTGCGGGAAATAAGTATTGGAATTATCTATCGGGAAGAATTTCTAAAATCAATGTCCTCATTGCATCGTGCGCAATATAATGATGCTGATGGTGGCGAGTTGAAAGTGAAGCAAGGTCGATACGGAATAAACCCTCCTAAAATGGCTTCTTTTGGTTCGTCCAGTCGTTTCCTTTATAATATTTCAAAAGATATTGAAGGCTTTCAGTTTGAGAAAGTATTGCCAACAAGGGTTGGGCACAGTGCCAATCTCGATGGCTATATAATGCGTGATAATGTTGATATTTTTGTAGAAGCCAAGTGTAAGGAAATATATAGTTCGCATAAAACAATAGAGGTATCTAATGTTTATGAAGAAATCTATAAAGAACTTCAAGAATTGTATCCTGAATTTTCTTTTAAGAATAATGGACGACCCATAAAGAATGGAAAAGAAGATAATGAACATTTCAACTGCACTTTTAAATTCAATGGCAAAGAGATTATACATTTTGATATCAAACAATTGATATGTCATTTTCTCGCAATTTCTGCAAATATACTTGAAAACGAAAATGCTAATAAGAATATCAAATTTATATATTTGATATTCAACCCAAAGGAAGTTATAGAACAAGTTGAAAAAGAGTCTTATAAAAAACAGATTATCGAAATATATGGCTATACCATAAAGGAAATCACAGATTATTTTAATATGGAACTGTTATTTGAGTCAATATTTAAAATACAAGCAAAAAGATTAGGTTTGGAAGGGGAAAAATATTCTTTATTTAAGTTTCATCTTGTAGATCAAGATAACTATAAGGAAAAAATAAAGTGATAAAAATACATCCTATGCAAAGTTTTTGCACACCATTGTATTCTCAATGCCTATAAAGGAAAATCCTTTTCGTATATATTATAGAGAAACCTATAATCAGCAATATATGGAAAAGATAAAAACAAAGGTGTGTGAGAATGAACAGTGCCTCTCTATTGAAGATGAATTGCAACTTATAAAGGATATAAAATCGGGAGGGACTGAAAGAAAAACTGCAATAGAAAGGCTTGCCCATTCAAAATTACGCTTCATAGTTGCTGTTGCGAAAATATATAGAGGTTGTGGCTTGTCTATGCAAGAACTTATTAGTGCTGGAAACGAAGGTTTGATATTGGCTGCCGAAAATTATGACGAGACACGTGGCTTCAAGTTTATGAGTTATGCAGTGTGGTGGATAAGGCAAAGCATTATGCAGAGGATACAAAAATAATAGCGTGGTTTTTGTTAGTGATATGTTGAACCGCCGTTTGGGAAGTATTTCGGCTATCTAAACACTTATTGCATCTCATTAATGAGAAATTGAGAAGAAATATTCAAGTGAGAAAGCGAGCATTTGTCAAATAATAATTATTTTATTGATTATCTGTCAGTTAGAATAGTTTTAATATGTAGATTTTTGGTGCATTTTTGCCATAAAAAAATTGCACCGAGGTGGGACCGATAGAATAGTACGAGAAGATTGAGAAGGTGAAAAACAGATAAACAAAAAAGGAGAGTAGCAAAGCTACCCTCCTTTTTATATTATACCTTTCGGTTATTTATTACTTTTTCAAAGCCTCGTCTGCTTTTGCCTGAGGCATCATCTCCTCAGAGAACATATAAGCACCGGTCTTAGGTGATTTAACCAATTTTACAACCTTAACAAATTTCTCCTTATCACCAGTCTGGAGGGTTGCCACTGCTTTCTTAGCCATCTCTTATTACTTAATTTCTTTGTGAACAGTTACTCTCTTCAAATATGGGTTGTATTTCTTCAACTCCAAACGCTCAGTTGTGTTCTTGCGGTTCTTTGTGGTAATGTAACGTGACATACCGGGAACACCGCTGTTCTTCTGCTCAGTGCACTCAAGTATCACCTGAACACGATTTCCTTTTACCTTCTTAGCCATACTACTTTCCTCCTTTAATTAATCGAGTACTTTAATTTCCTCCCAAGCAACGTGGCCATTCTTTACAGCAGCCTTCAAAGCTGCATCGAGACCTACTCGGTTAATAGTTTTCAACCCCGCTGCACTCACGCGCAACTGAATCCAACAATTTTCTTCTACATAGAAGAATTTTTTCTTGAACAAGTTCACATTAAAAAGACGCTTTGTCTTTCTGTTTGAGTGTGAAACATTGTTACCCACCATAGCTTTCTTACCGGTGATTTGACAAATCTTAGACATCTCTATATATTTTTTTGTTTATTCTTTTGATACCTACTCAAAACAGAGTGCAAAGATATACGATTTTACACAACCTTGCAAACAAAAATACAATTATTTTTCTTTTTTAATAATAAGCTATTTAAAATCCTTTAAAAAACTGCGCAAAAAAAAACGCTCATTCCTCACAAAGCACAGTCTCATACATAAAATATAAAACCTCAAATGCAGCATTGTCTATATTCTGCAAACGCCCCGCATCGTGCAGTTGCAATTTTTTAGTCTTTACAATATCACCAACCTTCACAGCCACCCACACAGTGCCAACCGGCTTCTCGGGCGAGCCTCCTCCCGGCCCAGCAATGCCCGACGTTGCAATAGCGCAATCTGTCGCCATAATTCGCGACACGCCGCAAACCATCTGCCTAACAACACTTTCGCTCACCGCGCCATCAGCCTCAATCACCGCAGGCGACACACCAAGCACCGCGCTTTTAACATCATTGTGATAGGCGACCACCGCACCACGCATCACAGCCGAACAGCCGGCAACAGATGTTATTGCCTGCGCCACAGCACCGCCCGTACAACTCTCGGCGGTAGCAATAGTCAGCGAGCGCTCATCAAGCACAGCAACAAGCTTTGCTGCCAGCGCACGAATTTCGTCAGGGCAATGCATCCTTATATATTATATAGTAGTGCGCGAAAAGGCTGGCAAATCCATCGCACAAAAATCGCCGTCCAAAAATTTATAATAACCCACAATGCCAATCATTGCAGCATTATCGGTTGTAAAGCCGAATTTAGGAATAAAGATATCCCATTTATAGCGCTTTGCATAATCGGCATACGCTTGTCGCAAAGCCGTATTTGCCGACACACCGCCCGACAGTGCAATGCGCTTGATGCCAAGGGCTTTCGATGCCTTATAGAGTTTATCCATCAGCACAGCCACCACAGTAGCCTCGAACGATGCTGCCAAATCTTCCTTATGCTCCTCGACATAATTTTCATTCTCGGCAACAAGCTTGCGCAAAGTATAGAGGAACGAGGTCTTTAATCCACTGAAGCTATAATCAAAACCGGGAATATGCGGCTTGCTAAATTTATAGGCCTCGGGATTGCCCTGACGAGCCAAGCGGTCAATTATAGGACCACCGGGATAACCAAGCCCCATCACCTTTGCACACTTATCCATAGCCTCGCCGGCAGCATCATCAATTGTCTGCCCAATAATCTCCATCTCTTTATAGCTGTTCACCTTTACAATCTGCGAGTTTCCGCCCGACACCATAAGACAGAGGAACGGATACTCGGGAGCACGATGCTCCACCCCATCTTCCTTTATAAAGTGTGCCAGAATGTGACCTTGCAGATGGTTAACCTCAATCATCGGAATTCGCAACGACGCTGCCAAGCCCTTTGCAAACGACACACCCACAAGCAGCGAGCCCATCAATCCCGGGCCACGAGTAAAGGCAATAGCACTAAGCTGCTCCTTTTCAACACCCGCTCTTTTGAGTGCCGCATCAACAACCGGAACAATATTCTGTTCGTGAGCACGCGAAGCAAGCTCGGGCACCACGCCACCATACTGTTCGTGCACAGCCTGACTGGCAGTAACGTTCGACAGAACAACATCGTTCCTCATCACCGCCGCCGAAGTATCGTCGCAAGACGACTCTATAGCCAATATATAAATATCCTTATTCTCCATTTCCAACAACGCCTGCCACAAACAGGCAATTTAATCAGCAACAAAAATAGTGCATACAAAGGTACTATTTTTTTCCATTTTTCACTACCTTTACAAAGTAAAAACAACAAACAAAAACACGCGCAACAGCTCAAAAGGAATTTTATAAATAAAATTTCGCGCACAATATACGTTTAACCACAAAAACACGTTAGTAGAAAGAGTCCCCTGTAAAAAAGACACAAGGAAAAAAATGAAGTTGAGGATATACACCATACTATTATTGCTTTTGACAATCTCCACCGGAGCGACAGCGCAGAAGGTTACCTTCAAAGGTCGCATCACCGACGAGAACCACAAGCCCGTGGAGATTGCAAGCGTAGGCATACTGGGCGAGTCCAAAGGCACAGCCGCCGACCTCAACGGCTACTACACACTCACCTGCGAAAGCAAGGATAGCATCACTCTAATATATTCAATGGTGGGCTACCAAACACGCAAACGCACATTCAAAAACCCCACCGACACACTCATCGTCAATGTAATGTTGCCGTCGCTCAACATTTCACTGCAACAGGTAGACGTTGTCGACCGCGAGAAACAGCTGGGCAGCACACAAAAAATAGAGCTCCCCGGCAAGTTACGTCTGCAGCCATCGGCAAGCGGAAGCGCCATCGAGGACCTTATAAAATCACAAGCCGGAGTAAGCTCGCACAACGAGTTAAGTTCGCAGTATAATGTGCGCGGTGGCAATTTCGACGAAAACAGCGTCTACGTCAACGGCATAGAGGTATACAGGCCACTGCTCATACGAGCCGGACAGCAAGAGGGCCTTAGCTTCCTCAACCCCGATATGGTTAGCGCCGTCTCATTCTCTACCGGTGGATTCGAAGCAAAATATGGCGACAAGATGTCATCGGTGCTCGACGTCACCTATCGCAAACCACGCGAATTTGAGAGCACTGTATCGGCCAGTCTTTTGGGAGCAAGCGCCTACATTGGATGGGGCAACAACAAGATAAGCATCTCAAACTCTGTGCGTTACAAGAGCAACAGCTACCTCTTTGGCACATTCGACACAAAGGGCGAGTACAAGCCCAGCTTCATCGACTATCAGGCCTATCTCGACTGGCGCATCACCGACAAGCTAAACGTCAGCCTCATCGGCAACATCTCGCACAACGAGTACAAATTCACCCCCAGCGACCGCACTACCTCTTTTGGCACACTCGAGGATGTAAAGCAGTTCAAAGTCTACTTTGGCGGCTGGGAGAGCGATATTTTCCGCACCCTCTTTGGCGCGGCATCAATAAACTACACCCCCAACCAATATCACCAATTCACACTGCAAGCATCAGCGTTTCAGACGAACGAAGATGAGACCTACGATATCACAGGTGAATATTGGCTCGACGAGATAAACACCAACCAGACAATGGGCGTGGGACGTTATATGGAACACGCGCGCAACTACCTAAAAGCCAACGTACAAACAATCACATTCACCGGCAAACACTACCTCAAGAGCAACGACCTGCGCTGGGGTGTAGAGTGGAAGCGCGAGGCCTTTAACGACAACCAGCGCGAATGGGAGCTGCGCGACTCGCTCGGCTACAACGTCCCCGTGGCCAACAACGGCCTACGCCCCGTCTACAGCCTCACCTCGCAAAGCGCCTACACAAGCAGCCACATAAGCGCCTACATTCAGGATACCTACAAGCTGAATTGCAGCATAGGACTAATATCCGTAAATGCCGGCGTGCGCTTGTCGTGGTGGGATTGGAACAACGAGTTTATAGTATCGCCACGTGCCAGTGTCGGGCTCATACCAAAGTTCTGCGACGACCTCACTTTCCGTTTAGCAACGGGCGTCTACTACCAGACACCATTCTACAAGGAGATGCGCGACACAACCACCGTCAACGGCATCACCACAGTAACACTTAATAAAAACATAAAATCGCAACGTTCGATACACTTTGTGCTCGGCTGCGACTATCACTTCAAGCTCTACAACCGTCCGTTCAAATTCACCGCCGAGGCCTATTACAAAAAGCTCGACAACCTGATACCTTATAATATAGACAACGTGCGCATAGTTTACTACGGCGAGAATTGCGCCAAAGGCTACGCAACCGGACTCGATATGAAACTTTTTGGCGAATTTGTCCCCGGCACCGACTCGTGGCTCACACTGTCAGTGATGGACACCAAAGAGAGAATTAACAACGGCGAGTGGATTCCACGCCCCACAAACAGCACATTCTGCGCATCGCTCTACTTTACCGACTATTTCCCCGGCACCGAGCGTTGGAAGATGAGCCTGCAAGGCACATACGCCGACGGCCTACCCTTTGGCCCGCCACACAGTGGCCGCGAGCGACACGTGTTTAACGCCCCGGCCTACCGCCGTGTGGATATCGGAATGTCCTATCGCCTGCTCAACAACGAAGAGCGCCACTACCGCACCGGAGTGCGCAGCTGGTTCAAGAACATTTGGCTGGGCGTTGATGCATTCAACATTCTGGGCATCAACAACGTAAACTCCTACTATTGGGTAAAGGACATCAACAACTACAACTACGCCGTGCCCAACTACCTCACCGGGCGATTGATTAATGCACGAATATTGATGGAGCTCTAAAATGCGTAACACCATTCAAAAAAAACATTGCGCTCGCTGGATATCCAGCGAGCGCAATTATTATAAATACAATCTGTTTTCTCTATTCAAAGAGCCAACTTTTTACTTGAAAGCATCAACATTGTGCTGCTCGTAGAGGTCCTTGCCCTCGGCAGTGTAAAGAATATCTATACGCTCCTGATAGAACTTCTCAACCTTACCACGAACAACCTTCATAGTACTGTTCATCATACCGTTCTGCTCTGTAAACGCCTCGGGCAACACAGCAAAGCAGCTGGGCAACCAACGCTCGGGGAACATACCAGCGTTCACACCACCCTTCTTAAAGGTATCAACGTCGGCCTTAACAAGGTCACAAGCAGCCTTACGACCCTCCTCGGTTGCAAGATCGAGGTTCTTCTCGGCAAGCGCACGCTTGATATTATCCTTGTTAGGAACAATCAGCGCAATAGTGTAAGGCGACTGGTTATTATAAAGGATAACCTGATCGATTGTTGGGCAAAGGCTCACAAAAGCCTCCTCAATACCCTCGGGGCTATACTTCTCGCCATCGCTTGAAATAAGCAAGCTCTTGAAACGACCCTTCACATACAGCAAGCCCTCCTCGGACATATATCCAAGGTCACCGGTGTAGAGATAACCATCGCGCACAGTCTCGGCAGTAGCAACAGGATTCTTCCAGTAACCGGCCATCACATTCTCGCCCTTAACAACAATCTCGCCAAGCTCGCCGGTTGGCAACTCCTTGCCATCGGCATCACAAATCTTTAGCTCGATAGGCTTCACAAGTTTACCGCTTGAACCAAAGCGATAGAGGTCAGGGCCGTTAGATGAAATAACCGGAGTAGCCTCAGAAAGACCGTAACCCTGATACATTGGCATACCTACACCAAGATAGAAGTTCTGCAACTCCTTGTCGAGCAACGCACCGCCACCGACAAAGAAACGCAACTCACCACCAAAGTTCTCGCGCACCTTTGAGAAGATAAGCTTATCGAAGAGAGCAACAAGCGGCTTCAAAAGAATACGCACGCCCTTTGAATCGAGACAGCTCTCGCCATAATATCTCTGACGAACAGCCATACCCCAATTAAACAGAGTCTCAGTGAACTTACCCTTGGCACGGATAGCACCCTCGATATTTTTCTTAAAGGTCTTTGCCAACGAAGGAACAGAAAGAATAAAGTGAGGACGAACCTCTTTGATATTCAAAGGAATATTCTTCAAAGTCTCAAGACCTGTGCGACCCACCTGCACGGTAGCAGCTGTAGCACCCTTTGACATCATAATGTAGAAACCTACAACGTGAGCAAAGCAGTGGTCGAGAGGCAGAATAATGAGTGTACGCCAAGTCTCGTCAATGTGCACAAGAGTCAACGCCTGCTCCACGTTTGCAGTGTAGTTGCGGTGTGTGAGCACAACACCCTTTGGATCGGCAGTTGTACCGCTGGTGTATGTAATTGTAGCAATATCATCATTAACAATCGACTGACCGACAGATAAAAACTCCTCGAGAGTGTGGCTCTTCAAGAACTCATCACCAATCTTAAGCACCTCGTCAACGTGAATTTCGCCATCCTCAAGCTCTCCGGCATTGCCAAAGACAATAACCTTCTCAACATCTGTAAGTTTCTCCTTGATAGCACGAATTTTCTTGAGCTGATAGTTTGAAACGAGGATATATTTTACATCGCCGTGGATAAGACGGAACAAAAGGTCGTTACTCTCCTCGAGCTTAATTGAAAGAGGAACGTTTACCGCTCCGGCATAGAACATTGCAAGTTCGCCGATAACCCACATATTGCAACCCTCACTCAAGAGCGCCATATTATCGCCCTTTTTCACACCAAGCGCCTGAAAGCCCGCGCCCAAACGATACACCTGCTCCTTAACTTGGGTGTATGTTGTTGGTTTAAAACCCTCTTTTTTGTCTGTTTTCTCCAAGAGGAAGGTATTGTTTGGATACAATCTTACCGACTCCTCAAAAAGATCTACCAATGTTTTCTTCATAATTGTTTTATTTTTTATGAATACAAGGCCAAAGCCTGTTCGTTAAACTGATGCGAAGATACTAAAAACAACATACATAATGCCAACTACTTGCAAAATTGTTTTATTTTTTGTTAAAAAAGAACAAAAAGAATAACAAAAAGAGGCTACTGAAAACAAATTCAGCAGCCCCTTTTGTTCATTTAGGCAAATTTTCAAATACCCATAGCCTTTTTCATTGCCTCAATTGTCTCGTCGGCCTTAGCGCAAGCGCTATCGTAGCAGTTGCGGCAGCCCATCTTGCCCTTAGCCTCCATATAGAACTTAATCTTAGGCTCGGTACCCGAAGGACGAACAGAGACCTTGTTGCCACTCTCGGTGAAGTATTGCAGCACGTTCGATGGCTCGGGCATATCAATATCCGTTACGTTACCCTCGCCGTCAACCTGTTTCATTGCCTTGAAATCCTTGTAGCAGACAACCTTTTCGCCAGCCATCTCCTTTAGAGGATTAGCACGGAAGTTCTCCATCATCTGACGAATCTCATCGGCACCGCTCTTGCCCGGCTTAACCACATTCACAGTAACCTCCTTTGAGAAGCCATACTCAACATAAATATCCATAAGCATCTCATAGAGAGTCTTGCCATTATCCTTTGCCCAAGCAGCAACCTCGGCAATGAGGCTGCAAGCAGAGACAGAATCCTTGTCGCGGCAGAAATCCTCGGCCAAGAAACCAAAGCTCTCCTCGCCACCGCCAATATACTGCGCAATGCCCTCGTTGTCACGGATAACCTTTGCAATCCACTTAAAGCCGGTGTAGCAATCATACATCTTAATATCATTCTTCTCGGCAATCTCCTTGATAACCTCGGTGGTCACAATGGTCTTAACCACAAACTCCTTACCGGTCATCTTGCCCAGCGCACGATACTGAGTGATAATATAATAGAGGAAAATCATACAAGTTTGGTTACCATTGATGATAGCCCACTCACCCTTGCTATCCTTGCAAGCTATTGCAAGACGATCGGCATCGGGGTCAGAGGCAAGCACCAAATCAGCATCAATTTTCTTTGCAAGATTTACCGCCATAGTCATAGCCTCGGGGTTCTCGGGGTTAGGCGAAACAACTGTTGGGAAGTTACCATCCTTAACCATCTGCTCCTCGACACAGTGAATATTCTCAAAGCCCCACTGGCGCAACGAAGCAGGAATCATCACTCTACCACAGCCGTGGATTGGAGTGTAGACAATCTTCAAATCCTTGTGGCGTGCAATCACATCGGGCGCGATAGACAGAGTGTGAACCTTGTCGAGGAAAGCCTTGTCAACCTCTTCGCCAATAACCTCAATGAGCGCAGGGTTGCCAACAAACTTAATATCCTCAACCTTCACGCTCTCAACATTCTTGATAGTGTTCACATCGTGCGGAGAGAGCATCTGCGCGCCATCGTCCCAATAAGCCTTGTAGCCATTGTACTCTTTTGGGTTGTGGCTTGCAGTGATATTCACACCGCTCTGACAGCCCAAGTGACGTATTGCAAAAGAAATCTCAGGTGTTGGACGAAGATCCTCGAACAGATAAACCTTAATGCCATTAGCCGAGAAGATATTTGCAGAAATCTCGGCAAACAGACGGCTGTTGTTACGGCAATCGTGACCAACCACAACAGAAATCTGCTCCAAATCCTTAAAGCACTCGTTCAAGTAGTTTGCAAGGCCCTGTGTAGCCTTACCAACAGTGTAGATATTCATACGGTTGCTGCCGGCGCCCATAATACCACGCAAGCCACCCGTACCGAACTCAAGCTCGCGATAAAAAGCATCGATTAGCGGAGTCTTATCCTCATTATCGAGCATCGCCTGAACCTCTTTTCTTGTCTCTTCGTCGTATGCAGGAGAAAGCCACTCGGTAGCCTTTTCCGTTACCATTTTAATAAGTTCCTGATCCATAATCTCTATTTTTTATTGTTGTTACTATTTTTCTTTATCACATTGCAAATATAACCAAATCTTTGCAACTGCAAATTATTTTGCTGCAGGAATAAGATAACGGTCGCCAGTCTCCTCAACAACCTTTCTCCAATAGTCAGTAGAATAGCCCGGACGTGTTATTTCGCCTGCAAGGCCACTCTTTGAGCGCAGGATTTTACCATTCTTCTCGCCCTTAACCACCAAATCATTATATTTCACAATAACCTTTTCGCCAAACGCCTTCCACGCAGCAAGAGCCTCCTCGCCACTCTCGGCAGTAAAGTCGGTGAGCATCTTCACAGCATATTTCGGCGACGTGCCAATCACCGAC
Organism: Bacteroidaceae bacterium; assembly: GCA_045647745.1. GTDB lineage: Bacteria > Bacteroidota > Bacteroidia > Bacteroidales > Bacteroidaceae > HGM04593. The sequence continues at coordinate 17,671 of JAZRMQ010000020.1, forward strand.
AGAGCCTCGGCCTCAACAGCCTTGCTTCTCTCATAGATAGAGTTCTCAAGAGCACCCTGCACCTCGCGCATATCATCAATCACCAAAGAGTATTTTGGATAAATCATATTAGCCACCCAGTTAAACACCCAGAACGATGATTTCCAAGAGAAAACAACAGGATCGGCATATTGTTCGGCGTAACAATCGGGGACAGAAGTAGCGCAGCAGTATACCGGAGTGTAAACAACCATATTAGCATCATCAGTGCCGAACCACATCACACCACCGATAGCGTTGGGCAGGAACGAGCGTAGCTGAGCCACAAAAGTGAACGCAGTTTGGAATGTTGATATTGGGCGCTCGTTAAAATACTCCTTGCCATCAACCTCAAAGCTCAAAGGCGATGGACGATAAGGCATCTCGTAAGCACCGGCTCCAAGGTCGTTTGTTATATCAAAAGGAGTGCCCTCGTAGTGGTCGCGCATTCCACGCTGAACATCCTGCAAAGAGAGCGGAGCCTTTGGCTTGAGATAAAGAGGCATAGGCTCGGCTGTTGCATCGCCCTGAGCCCACGCAAGATATTTGTTCATATCCTCATCGACAAACATATTAAAGAAGCTCCACACACGAGCATCGCAGTAGCGCAAGCCACCAAAGTCAACAGGGCAATAGGCCGCAGCAAAGTCAAAGTCCTCATCTTTGCCATTGAAATAACCCATCTTGCGCGCGAACTTTATCACATCTTTTGAGTAGCGCACATTCTCTTTGTCCTTCATATCGAATTTGCGGATACGCGCCTGATTAGCGTGAGCCGAGATGCAGTCATCGGGGATGCGTATAGCCACCCACACAGCACCTTTCTCTTTTCCGGCCTTGCCCACCATCTCAAGAATCCAAGCCTCGTTGGGGTCAGCAATGGAAAAGCTCTCGCCACTGCTGTAGTAACCATACTCGGCAACAAGCGATGTCATCACGTCGATAGCCTCGCGAGCTGTACGTGAGCGTTGCAAAGCAAGATATATCAGATTGCCATAATCAATAAGGCCGGTTGTGTCCACAAGTTCCTCGCGACCGCCGAAGGTAGTCTCGGCAATAGCCACCTGATGCTCATTGATATTGCCAAGCACATTGTATGTCCGACGCGCCTCGCGAATTTGGCCAAGATACTCGCCCGAATCCCAATTATATATATCGCGCATAGTACCCTCGGGGTAGACCGCCGCCGGAAAATGAGCCACAAAGCCACTCATACCATAGCTATCGGCACTGTACGAGATAAAAACCGAGCCATCGGCCGAAGCCTTTTTGCCCACAAGAAAATTTGTACAGGCAACGCCCTCTGTCACTAAAAGCAGCACTGCTGCCAAAGCCAATAAAATCTTTTTCATAGTATTTCAATTAATATTTTACACTCTTTTCAAAAACAGCGGTATTGCCACAAGCATCGGTAGCCACCACCTTCATCTTGTGAGTTCCACTCTTTATATTCTCCTGCTTAAAATCAAAAGTCAAGCGACGCTCCTTGCGGTTGTATTTAAACAGCACAAACTTGCCATTCAGCGTTCCACGGAACGATGCAATCTTTGTCTCGTTGTCATCAAGATTAAACTCCACTCTAGCGTTCTGCTCCCAAGCAGCCTCGTTCACAGGCAAGAGCACCGGCGGCACTGTGTCGACAGCAATATCATAAACACCCTGCGAAGATATTGTTGCGGTCACCCAACCATTTGAGAATTTGCCACCCACCCAAGAGGCGCCCTTTTTACCCTTTTTGCAAATGTATAACTTTTTGGCGTCAATGCCGGCAACGTCGTCACCCGGCAGGAGCGACAATTTTGCCCCGTGCCAAAAAACCACATCCTCATCAACCGAGGCACAACCGCCCGACAGCGTACAGCTGTCGTCGTAAACAATATTCAAACAAGCATCGTCAAACATCTCACCCCTTGGAATATGCAGACGCGCACCCGCCGTCTCAACAACATTCTCCCTGTTCCAAGGCAAAATCTCCGACACCCTCACAGGCTGCTCAATCGCGCAACTGTCGCCACGCACAACAACCTTGTAACGGCTCTCGTTTCCGTGATAATCGGCAATCCTGCACTCCACATTGTACAAACGTTGCTCGTTAATGGACACCCAGCCCTGCCCCTCGCCAACCTCATACTCGCCAAAGGGATTGTTAGGCATTTTAAAGAGCTTTTGAAAAGAGCCCTCGCCACGCTCTTCGCGCTTTTGGTCCACGCAAGCAAGTATCAGCTTATTCTCGGCAAAGGAGAAGCCATCCATCTGCGATTTAAAGCACAGCACGCTATCCACAAACAGCTCAACGCTATAAAGGCCATACTTATTCGTTGTATTGTCCATATAATCAAGAGCATCAATGCCAAAGGCAATCTCGCCCCAAGCACTGATTGTATCGGCAAGCACGTTGCCGTTCAGTTGAAAAGCCTGTGACTCTTGCCCCGCCGACAACACACCGGCACCAAGACGCGGATAGACAGCAATAGCCGTAGCCCTCGGCGCACGAGTATCCGTCACCAACTGCTCATAATATGGCAGCGGGTTATAGAGTTTCGTGCCCGTAGCGTCGCGCAATTCAAAGTGCAGATGCGGCCCAAAAGAATACCCGGAATTTCCGGCGTATGCAAGAAATTCGCCGCGTTTCACCGGATAATCGCCCGGCGCAAAATAGAGGTCAACCTCAAAGCGTTCCTTGTCATACTGATACTTGCGCACGCGCTTGGCAAGAGCATCGGGAAAGCGGTCGAGGTGCGCATACACCGTCATAAAGCCATCGTGCATCACATACAACGCCAAGCCATATCCCGCCACCTCAACCTTTGCGCGGTAGATATAACCATCGGCAACACATTTTATGGGCTTGCCCACCACTCCGCCGGTCTTAAAATCGAGCCCTGCGTGAAAATGGTTCGAGCGCAGCTCGGCGTAGCTCGCACTCAGCAAAATATCAAAATCAAATGGCGAACGCAACCCCTCGCCGGCCGCAGGCTGTGCAAAGGAACGCCCCATAGCAAAGAGCAGCACCACAACCAAAAACACCCTATTCAGCCAATATCTCATCTTTTGAAAATCCTTTTAAGCATTAACGACAAAATGTTTCCGCTCCGCGACAAACGATAAAGCGACACAGCAACCGACGCCACAGCAACCACATAACCCACATATATGAGCCACGGGAAACGGGCGGCAAAAAGCACCGACAGAATTACGACAGTGCCAGCAGCAACAGCCAACAAAAGCCCTCTGGCAGCCCTCATCGACAGGCGGAAACCATAGCGCAGGTGCGCAATCGAATAGACAACCGCTAAATCCAGAGCCCTTGCCAGAGCCATACCGACACCAGCGCCCAACCAACCATAGTGGCGATACCCCCAAAGGGTGAACAGCACAAACGAAACATTGTACGCAGTCTCTTGCAGAGCAAAAGTAACAGTATCACCCTTAGACACAGGCATAAAAGAGATTGGATACGTTGCTGTGTGGAACAGCAAAGCACAAACAGCAATCTGTGTCATCTGCAACGCCGGCATAAACTCCTGCGAAAAGAGCAAAGGAAAAATCCAAGGCAAAAGCATAATGCCGCACAAAATCACAGGCAACTGCACAAGCTGGTGCACCTCAATGTGCTCATTCACCATTGCATTGCGCTCGTTTTTTCGGGCGAATATCCCCGACAGACGAGGGTAATAATCAGAGTCGAACGAAGCAAAAAGTATCGTAGGCAACATACTGACCAATATATACCCGGCCGAGAAAAGACCGGTAGCCGACTCGCCGCCCATCTTTGTCAGCGCTTGGCACACAAGCCACAAAGCCCCCGACACCAATATCGAAGCATAAATATACCCGGCACCGAGTTTTATTGTATCAACGCCCTCGCGCAACAGGCACCACGAGAAGGGCGCCGCACGATAGGCATATAATTTTGTCGAGAAGAAGAGCACACCCATCATCTGCAGCAACGCCACAAGGAATACTGCAAATAAAATACCATCAGCCCTAAAAAAATAGTACAACGGCACCGTCACAAGCACCCCGCTCACAGCCGTCCACAAGGTGTAAAGGACTATTTTCCCCGGCTGCCCCACACCACGCAACACAGCAAGCTCGCCACCCGACAGCAGCATAAAAAGAACAACCGGCGACAGAAGCGCCAATCGCTGCGCATAGCCCGGCTCGCCATCAAACATCCACTGCGACAACAGAGGCGACAACAGCATCATCAGCAACATTCCCAACAGACCGGTGAGCAACGCAATGCTGCGCACCACCTTCACGCAATGCCTCACCACCGTCTCATCCTCGTTGTTATAAGCATCGGACAAACGGCGCACAGCACTCAACGGGAGGCTCAGCCCAACAAAATCGCAAAAAAGCTGTATGGTTCTATTATAGAGGCTAATCACACCAATCCCGGCAGTGCCCAAAAGAACCGAAGCCACCTTATTGCGCACCATATTAAGCAGCACCGACACCCCCTGCGCGCCGCCAAATATTCCAAGATATTTGATGACACGCCCGTAGTTATTAGCCCCGCTATCTGTTTTATTGCTTGTGTTGTTACCCATTATTCTCCTTCAAAAGCTACAGCAGCCACAAAGCGGCTACTATACCAAATGCGAAGATAGTTAAAAAAGAGTGAATTACCACTCGCGCAACAAAGGAATTTAGCACAGCAAAAGAATTAATTTATCAAAATAAGAAAAAGAGTCCTTTTTATCGGAGAATATACCGGTATTTTCCTATCTTTGAGCTAAAGCTCGAAAATATTGCGCACTCGCTGTGAAAAATATTGAAGCAAGCTTTATATTTATCGCTCGTTTATTACTATCTTTGAGCTAAAGCTCGAAAATATTGTGCACTCGCTGTGAAAAATATTGAAGCAAGCTTCATATTTATCGCTCGTTTATTACTATCTTTGAGCTAAAGCTCGAAAATATTGTGCACTCGCTGTGAAAAATATTGAAGCAAGCTTCATATTTATCGCTCGTTTATTACTATCTTTGCAAGTAATAAGAGACAGACAAAGAACAATGAAATTAAGCATCATAGTACCGGTATATAAAGTCAGACGACACCTGCAGCGTTGCATCGAAAGCATCCTGCAGCAAACTTACACCGACTATGAGCTTATACTCGTCAACGACGGCTCCCCCGACAACAGCGGCAACATTTGCGAGCGCTATGCGCAGGAGTGCGACAAAGTAAAGGTCATACACAAAAAAAACGGCGGTCTCTCATCGGCGCGCAACGCCGGCATTGCAGCGGCTCGAGGCGAATATATCACATTTGTCGACGGCGACGACAGCATTGCAATAGGAACATATTACCACAATATGCACATCCTGCAAGCAAACCCCGACATTGACATTCTTGAGTATCCGGTAATTAAATTCTACGAGTCGCCCGACAGCGAGATAATATCATTCACGCCCGAGAAGATAAAAGGCAACGACAAAGTCTTTACCGACTGGATTGAGCGCAAGGGCTACGAGCACAGCTTCTCTTGGAACAAAATATACCGCGCCGAGCTGTTTAATTTCATACGTTTCCCCGAGGGTGAGGTGTTTGAGGACTCCTTCACCACCCCAATGCTATACGAGAGCGCCGACAACGTCTACTACTCCGACAGCGGCTTCTACTACTACTATAAGAACGAAGGCGGCATAAGCAACACCTACTCGTTCAAGCCAATATTCTTCCTTTATCGCAACACCGTAGCACTATACAACAAGGTCAACGACACCTACAAGATGCACGACGAGTCGAAGGAGATACTATTGAACGCACTCGACAGGCTCACCGACCTTCACCGCTGCAGCGACGGCAAAAAAGAGGACTATCAAGCCGCCCGCAATATGATAAAAGAGAGGCGTATCAGCATCAAAGAGCTCTACAGAATGAACATCCCCACAATGCGCAAGATAAAGTTCACGATATTCTCGCTTTTTGGAGCGAGAGCACACTGTTTCATCTTCACTCTGCTGAAGAAAAAACTTTGTTAACAAAGCTATGCTCCTATCAATCATAATCCCACACTACAACCTGCCGGAGGAGCTGCTGCAACGTTGCATCAAAAGCATTTTACTCCAAGGCTCCACAGTCTTCGACTGCGAGATAATTGTTGTCGACGATGGCTCCGACACACCACCAAAGTGGGTAAAAGAGCACTACCCTGCAAATATCACATTGATAGAGAGCGAGCACCAAGGCCTTGGAGCAGCGCGCAATAAAGGACTCGACCACGCCACGGGCGAGTATATAATGTTTATCGATTCCGACGACCACATTGCCCTCGGCAGCCTCGAGCAATGCTTCTCAATCATCAACGAGGAGCACCCCGAAATTCTCCGTTTCAAATTCGGCAAAAGCGCCGAAGATGCAATGAATAAAAAACCAAAAATAGGCAAGACCATAAGCGGAGCCTCTTTTATGGCGACAAACAACCTGCCGGGCAGTGCCTGCCTATACATATTCAGCCGCAAGCTTGTTGAGCGTTTAAAATTGAGATTTAAGAGCGGAATATATCACGAAGATGAGGAGTTTACAACCAAGCTGCACTATCACGCGCTGACACTCATCGACAGCAATATCCCTGCGTATATTTACGACACGCGCCCCGGCTCTATCACACAGAGCAAGGATTACTACGTTGTCGAAAAGCGCATAAACGACTATTTAACCGTGCTCCGCGACATAAAACAATTCAACGACGAATGTCAAGCCAGCGCCAACCCACTACAAAAGAAAGGCATAAACCGCAAGCTGACATTCCTCACAGTCGACGTCATCATCAACCTCTTTCGCTTAGGCGTAAAAACAGGCAAAATACACTATATTTGCAACCACAATCTGCGCAATTTAGGGCTCTACCCTTTGCCAAAAGAGAAATACACAATAAAATACCGCTGTTTCAGGCAGCTTGCCAACAGCAAGGCAGGACTATACATACTAAAAGCAATACTCCCCAAACGTTAACGCCACACAATGAAGATACTGCTAATAGGAGAATACAGCAACGTACACTGGACACTCGCCGAGGGGCTGCGCTCCCTTGGGCACACAGTGTGTGTTGTGAGCAACGGCGACTTTTGGAAGGACTACAAACGCGACATCTCGCTCGTGCGAGAGTGCGGCAAGCTCGGCGGCATCAAATACCTGCTAAAGCTATACACCCTGCTGCCCAAGCTGCGCGGATACGACATTGTACAGCTCATCAACCCAATGTTCCTTGAGCTCAAAGCCGAGCGCATAGCACCAATATATCGCTACCTCAAAAGACACAACAAAAAAATATTCTTGGGAGCTTTTGGTATGGATGCCTATTGGGTAGATGCTTGCACAAGCACCCCCCATCGCTTCCGCTACTCCGATTTTAATATCGGCGACAGCAAAATCACCAACAGTTACGTCACCGAGCAGGAGACCGACTGGACAAACACCCCCAAGGCGCGGCTCAACCACCGCATTGCCGAGGAGTGCAACGGCATAATCGCCGGAATGTATGAATACCACGCTGCATACGCCCCCAAGCACAGCAACAAACTCATCTACATCCCCTTTCCTGTGCCAAGCGACAACAACGCACAAGCAATATACACCCCCGAGCGCAAAATACGCTTCTTCATCGGCATACAAAAAAGCCGCAGCATCTACAAAGGCACCGACAAGATGCTTAGCGCCCTTGAGCGCCTTGCAGCAGAGCACCCCAACGACTGCGAGATTTTGAGAGCCGAGAATATCCCCTTTGAGCAATACACAAAGATGATTGAAGAGTGCGACATACTACTCGACCAACTCTACGGCTACTCACCGGGAATGAACGCCCTGCTTGCAATGTCAAGAGGAAAGATTGTTGTCGGTGGCGCCGAGCCCGAGTGTTACGATATTCTCGGCGAGCGCACCCTGCGCCCAATGATTAACGTCACCCCCAGCGAGCAGGATATTTACAAGCAGCTCGAGTGGCTTGTAAAGCATAAAGAGCAGATTGCAACAATGCAACAGCAGAGCATAGAGTTTGTAAAGAAACATCACGCCCCCGCAAAAGTCGCAGAGCAATATATTAAATTCTGGAACCGAGACAGCTTGTAAACCTTTGAGGGCTTACCTGCAAAGTCTAGGGGAAGGTTTAGGATTACTTCCCAATTGCATTGTATTCTACTGCAGTCTTCGTTCAGTTATCTCATATTCTTTTTGTAGTCTTTCTGTATTGTTCTTTTGGCGGCCAAAAGAACGAAAAGCCCCGGCACACGGGCGCACCAGTCGCTCACTCCTCCTGCTCGTGAATTGCCCTCGTGGCAATATCACTCG
>JAZRMQ010000021.1:0-6700 GCA_045647745.1 Bacteroidaceae bacterium
AGTGAGATAAAAAGGTTTAAATACAAGGCTTGCGACGCCGGATAAACCGCAGTTTACTTTGCGTAAATGAGGATTTAGACGGCTAGCGTAACGCAGTAGTTAGCCTTTTTAATCACTTATTTTACAAGCACCTTTTTACCACCAACAATATAAATACCGGGAGCGGTAATCTCATTTACTTTGCGGCCGGTGAGGTCGTAGATTGCCTTTACAGCGTTCTCTGTCTCTACCTCCTCAATGCTTGTTGTGCCCTCGTAGCGGAAGCTGAAGCTTGCTGCTCCCTGCAATGCTGCAGGTACTGCGTCTGCTGGCAAATATGCTTTGTTAGCATAGCTGATGAAGTGTGTGTTGCCATCGCCGCCTGTTGCATTCTTGTCGAGCTCTGCGTTGTAAAGTCCAACTACACCGTTATCAATTCCAAGAATATAAGCAGGACCCTCAATGCACTCGTCGTTTATTGTTCCCTCGAGGTGGTTCTCTGTTATCTCTGTAGCTGCATCTGCCGACATCAAGAAATTGTACTCACCCTTTGGAGCCTCAACAATGATTGCCTCATTTGCTGGGAGCACTCCCTGAACCTGTGTAAGGGTAACAGCACCCTTTGTAACCTCGCTAACAACGTATGCCTTAAAGCCATTGTTTGTTGGAATCTCTGCATTGAAATCAAGGCAAAGTGTTGCCCAGCCGGCAGCTGTTACATTGAGAGTGTGGGTCATTGCTGCTTTAATAGCCTCAATCTTTGCTGCAAGATCAGCGGCTGTAGCGTCAACTTCGTTCTGTGATGCTTTTGTGTTGTCGTTTACACCCTCGGCTGTTGCCAAAGCTTCAACTGCAGCAGCAAAAAGTTCATTGCCTATTGCATTGTACTCATCCTTGATAGCCGGAACCTCTTTTGTTGGGTAAAGGTTCAATGTTCCCATTCCAAAGAAGTGATGACCTTCCCAACTGTTACTGCCGGGGCCGAATGAATCTGTTATAGTAAGGCGTACATAGCGAACAGCCTTGCCTGCTGAGATTACATTTGATGACCAAAGTGTTGCGCCAAGGTCGGTGTGTGCCGGCAAACCATTAGCATCCTTTGTGTATGTTGCAACAGGCTCGCCAAAGTTTGTACCATCTTCACTTACTCTCACCTCAATTGCCAAAGGAGCAGGAGATGTTTGGTAGTCATAATCTGCCTTGCGCACTGCATACTCAAAGCAGAAATCGCTCAAGCTCTCGCCCAAATCAATTTGCAGATAGTGGTCTTCGTTAATAACTTTACCACCCCAACGTGAGTGGAAATATGTTCTGGGGTCGTTGTCTGTCAAAGCAGCGAGGCCATCACCATCGTGCAGAGCATTTGCATCTCCTTCATTACCATCTTCAACGTTCTGTGCTGCGTTAGAGGTTATTTTGCCGGCGATGTTAATCTCTGTATCGCCCTTTACTTTTACGAGTTTTGCTATTTTGTTGAACAACTCGTTTGCCTCGGCTATAGTAGCTTGCAACTCTTCTTTTTCAGCCGGTGCTACAGCCTCAAGTGTCCAAAGGCAGTTCTCTTTTTTAGTATTCAAATCCGTTTCGTCGCAATACAAACCGTTGCCATCGGCCCAACCATCTTTGGTTTGTATATTCAAATAACCCGCCTTGTGTGTACTTGCAGCCTGATACAAAAGATAAACACCGGGTTCATCTTGTGCCATAAATTTAACAGGCATATTAGGAGTTGTACCAGCTTCAACGTTCCAACCGTTGTGGTTCAAATAGTAACCTGTTTTTGTTTTGATGTAGAAGTTATTGTACTCAATAGCAGGCTCAAGGCTGAAAATCTGCTCATCGTTAGGCTCTAATTCAACAGCTCTGAAATTACGTTCACTACCATCTTTCTCTTTCTTTGTCAAATATTTATTCAAGAGATTTGACTTGAAATAATACTCAGCCTCTGACCATTCGGGTACCTCTACGAATACAGCTGTGTATTTTTTGCTTGAAGGGTCACCATCTTCATACATATAATCGGTAGAAACCTCTGTGTCGCCAACCATCCAGCATTTGAACTGATAACCCTCGCTTGGAGTTGCTACCAATGTTACGGGAAGGTCTGTGGTAGCTGTTGTTCCTTCGAAATTTTGAATAGCAACAGTACCTCCTGCAAGTGCCTCGACAGAGATTTCGCGCTCAGTAAGTGGCTCAAAGAGTTCTACCTCGGCAATCTGAAGCCAATTGCTGAGTTCAGTTGTAATTCTTAATCTAAACTCCTTTATTTGCTTGCCATTGGCATTGCAAATAAAAATGTTATCTGTTATATTGTTGTTTGTGAAATTGGCAATGGTCTCCCACTCGGCATCGGCTGTTGCTTTAATATCAATAGCAGCTCCAGCTGGTTTGTCGTTGTCGCAAAAATACCATTTCATTGCTCCAACCGTGTGTGCGTTATTTAAAATAACTTTTACCTCTTCATCAACGTTTTGACCTTCTCCAGACCAAAATTTGGTGCCGGTATTTCCGTCGACAATCTTCCAGCCTTCATTACCATTGTAAATGGTAAATGTTGTCTCGACACCATAATAGTCGTCGATAAGTACCTGCGCCATTGCACCTACAGAGAGGAACAGTGACATTAAAAATAATGTAAATTTTCTCATAAGTTTATTAGTTTTTAGGTTAAATATGTTCTTTTGTTGATGTTTTTTGCTTAAAGTCAATGGCTTAAACTTTGCAAAAGTAAGCAAAATGTTTTTAATGGCAAAATTTTTACCTTGATAATATAGCAATATAGCAGTGTGATTTTTTGTCCTCAAGTGTTTTTTTTATTCTTTGCGCTGTTGGATTTTGCGCTTGTTTGTAGCCTTGATTGTTCTCTTATGTTTTAGTGGAGGTTTTTCTCTGCGTGTTTTTCGTTACGCGAAAAAAGAGATTCTTCACGTTCGTTCAGAATGACAAAATACGCGAAAAATAGATTCTTTACATTCGTTCAGAATGACAAAAGCCGCGGAAAATGTGAGATTCTTCACATTCGTTCAGAATGACAAAGCTGCGAAAAAAGAGATTCTTCACGTTTGTTCAGAATGACAGGGCGGCGAAAATGTGAGATTCTTTACGTTTGTTCAGAATGACAAAAGCCACGGAAAATGTGAGATTCTTCACGTTCGTTCAGAATGACAAAGCTGCGAAATGTGAGATCTCTCACGTTCGTTCGAGATGACAGGGCTGCGAAAAAAGAGATTCTTCACGTTCGTTCAGAATGACAGGGGCGCGAAATGTGAGATCTCTCACGTTCGTTCGAGATGACAGGGCGGCGAAAATGTGAGATCTCTCACATTCGTTCGAGATGACAGGGGGGCGAGCAATAAAAAGCGTAAAATTGCATAAAAAGGAGGCGGCAAAAACGTTCAAAAAACGCTCAAAAAACCGCAAAATTCTTCTTCTTCTTCTTCTTCTTCTATTCGTGCTATCATCGGGCTTTTTTGAACAAAAAAATAGCTAATTTGTTGATATTTTATAAAAAAATAAGATTTTCTTCGTCTTCATTTTGGGATTTTTATCTAAATTTGCACGATATTCTGTGCTTTGCGCAGTTGTGTAAAAACCATAAATAGCAGGGCACTAAATTGGGATAAAATAACACATAAAATATTAACTTTAACTAATTTACAAATGAAAAGATTTACTTTGATGCTCGCATCGTTGTTCCTTGTAATGGGTGCAATGGCGCAGGTAGAGGTTTCGACGGTTTTGCCAAGTGAAGGCTTGCCCGAGAATTTGTACTACATTAAGAATGCAAATGGCAAATTTGCAATGAAAACAACCGGAATTACCAGCAATGGAAATTCTGCCGGCTTGTTCGCTTTTTATGCATCTGATACCGAGAATGCATACTACATTTATAGCGTGGACGAAGCAAAATGGGTAACCTATGAGCTTAAAGACGGCTATAACAATGGTCAGAACTTTGTTACTTTGAGTGCAACAAAGGGTGATGATGATAAATTCTATTTTAACGCTTACAATGGTGGCGAGTATTACGATGTTTCGCCCTACAACACTGCTGGCGATCCTGAAAAATATTTGAACTGGTATGCAGGTGGTGGTGACACCTTTGGTTTGTATGAAACAAATGCAAATGGAGATGCCGGTTCAAAGTTGCTCTTTGTTAAAGTTAATCTCCTGCCTGAAACATCAACAAAAGAGGCACCTGTTTACTACTTCATAAGTAATACGCGCCATCTGGACAAATTTGTTGATTGGTCGTTTACCAACAATACAAAATTGAATCAGGTTGCACCTGTTTCTTATGGTTCTTACTGGTATTTTGTAGAGGATAAAGAGGCTACAAACGTTCCTGACGGTGCGATAGCTGTTCGCATCTACAATGCCGCAAGTGATGCAATGTTTGAGAATGCTGAGTCTGGATATTTTGATGTGCATGGTAATTATCCTCAGACTTGGGTGTTGAGACCTCACTCAAATGGTGGCAATATTGGTTTTGCAATACATCGCCTTGGAGATGAAAACCACGCTTGGAATGATGATGAAGGCAGTGGCCAGAAAATTGACAAATATAAATACGATGACCCCGGTTCAATATTCCGTGCTACAGCAGTTGTTGCAAGTGATGCAACAAATATGTTGAACAATGCAAAGAACCTTTTCAATAATATTGATTATGCCTCTTACTACACAATTAGCGACGAGGATACTGATGCTACAAAAGCTGTAGTTGCATCGTTAAACACTTCTGATACTAAAAATACTGTTGCAGGTATTGTGGCTCTTGGAAAGAAAATCAGAGAGTCTGTATACAGCGATAATGCTCCGGCTGCCGGTGATGTTGTGCAGTTCCGTAACAAGGCACAGGGCACATATATCAAGGATAACGCGGGTAGTATCGCGTTTGTAAATAACTCTTTGGATATTGCAACATTCTGGGTGTTGGTGCAGGGCGAGAATGGATTGAAGATAAAGAACTTTTCAACCGGCAAATACATTGGCAATATTGTACGCTCAACGGCTGTAAGCCTTGTAGAAGAGGCTGATGCAAAAGAGTTTACCTTCTCTAAAGCAGACGAACAATGCTACGCCTTATTTAAGATACACGATGCTGGCGGTGACACTTACGGTCACTACGCTAACGGCGGTCTTGTTGGTTGGTATTCCGATGCTGATGCTTCAAGATGGGCTATTCGCAAGGCCGATTTCCCAACTCACGGCAAGAATTATATTGTGAAAAGTGCTTTGGCGGCATTCTCGGCAGTGAAGGCTGTTTATGCAACTGATGATAATGCTAAATGGGGCACATTGAGCAAGATTGATAAGGCTTATTACTGGACTGCCGAGAATGTGGTTGTTAATGGCGTGGTAACCGGTATTGCGCTCAAGAACGCAAGCACAGGCGAGTATATGCAAGATACTGAAAATGCCGGCAATGGCGAGGTTTGGACTATGGGTGCGGATGATGTAGCTCGTGCTCTGAAATTTGAGAACCTTACTTTCTATAATGATAAGGCAAATGAGTTCTCTATTACAAACCGTCACGATATGCACGCACGCAACCACGGAAGCGGTAGTGGAAACGGCGACAACGTAATCTCTTACGACAATGGTACATCTGTGAATTCAGCATCTTCTTGGTCGTTCATTGAGGTTGAGGATATTGATGCTGCAATAGAGAAGGCTCAGTTGTATGGTCAAAAGCAGGAGGATTTGGTTGCTTTGCTTGCTAATGTAAAGACTCATTATTATGATGATTGGGCATCCGGCGAGAAATGGCGTATTGGTGAGGGTGTGAATAGATATTCTCAGCCCGAGGGTGATACTCCTCTCAAAGAGGCTTATGCAACAGCCGAGGGATATACTACATCTGAGAATCCTGCAGAGTTGGATGAGCAGATTGCTATTATCAATGGTCTTGTGGCTAATCTTGTAATCAACCAGCCCGAGGTTGATAAATATTACAGAGTAAGATGCGTTAACGGTAAGAAGTATATGTCTTCAAATGTTAACGAAAGTGGTATTTTGACAACTGACGGTAACGACCGTATCTTCTGCTACACCAATGGTGCTCTTCTGTCATACACCGAGGGTGTTTATGTTGGTGCTAACAGTGGCAATGCTGCTATCAAATTGAGAGGTGTTGGCGAGGCTGCAGTTGTTGAGTTCTTGGATGGTAAGGATAATAATCAGGGCGGTTCTTATATTATTCGTGTAAGCGAGTCGGCTGATAATGACGGACGTTATATCCACGGTTCAAAGGATTATGTAGATTCTGGTCGCTCAAAACCTACTGGTGGCGGTGATAAGGGCTATAACTGGTGGCTCGAGCCTGTTACCACTCTCCCTGTGACAATCACCTCAGCCGGTTGGGCAACCTTGTATGCTCCCGTAGCACTTGAGATAGCCGAGAATGTAAAAGCATACGCAATTAAAGTAGATTCAGAGCGCAATGTAGCCGTGCTGAACGAGATTAGCGATGTAATTCCCGCAAACACAGGTGTTGTTCTTGAGGGTGCAGCCGACACATACAATTTCAATGTTGTAGAGAGCGCAGAGGACGTTGAGAGCGACCTTCGTGGTTCAGTAGCCTCAACCTACTACACCGAGGCAGGCACCTACTACGCGCTTGGCATTGTAGACGAGGTAGTCGGCTTCTACAGAGACGAGCTCGCAAACAGCCGCTTCCAGAATAACGGCCACAAGGCATATTTGTATGTTCCCGGTA
>JAZRMQ010000022.1:0-55225 GCA_045647745.1 Bacteroidaceae bacterium
ACTTCATCAATAGATTCTGGTGGCTGTTCCCGTTGGCATTCATTGCATCATTATTGATTTCGGCATACTTCGATTCAATGTGGCCAATATTTTTTGTAATTTCAGTGCCATTGACCTTTGTGGCAATGATAACGTCATGGATACTTCTGCTCATATTCAAAAAGTGGTGGAGATTTCTGCTTTCGTTCATATTGGGAGCACTTACAGTAACCTATTTCGTCTATTTACTGATGACAGCCATTGAACAGGCTTTCAACCCCGGTCCCGATGATTTCGGCAAGGAGCATCCCGCGCCCACATGGTTGGACTATAACCTCCCGCTCGAAGAGGGAGAAGATCCACCCTATCCCATCGACAGCATTGCGTCTAACACATGGCTGCAAATATGGAACGATTTTCAGGGTGGAATGTATACATACGAATTCCACCACCCGGCACTTGAAGAAGGATGGATATATCTGCGTTGCTACGAGGCAACAAAGAACATTCCACTCTCGCCCGAGCGAATTTCGGCTGCAAGTATGGTCGCAACGCCATCTACCACATCATTTTCGAAGCTTGTTAAAGGGCAACGCTTCACCATCTACGCCGGCGATTGGGGCGACTATTACGCAGCGCGCATCGAGGTGTGGCACAAGGATGCCAATACAGGCAAAGAGCGTAAACTGATGGAAAAGGTCTATCGTGTCGAAGGTTGGGAAAGATAGAACATTTTACCTACTTGTTTTGTAATTGTTCCTATCAAAAAATACCGTTCAAGCACTACACACCATAACGTGCGGTATCTCTCAACTCCTCTTCTATACGTATCAGTTGGTTATACTTTGCAGTACGGTCGCTACGGCTCATTGAACCGGTCTTTATCTGTCCGGCATTTACAGCTACTGCCATATCTGCTATTGTAGTATCTTCGGTTTCACCCGAACGGTGGCTTATTATGGTTGTATAGCCATTACGACGTGCCATTTCAATAGTATCAAGAGCTTCGGTAAGTGTTCCTATCTGGTTGACTTTCACCAGCACGCTGTTGGCACAATTCTGTTCTATTCCTTTGCCAAGATAGTTGACATTGGTTACAAAAAGGTCATCCCCCACAAGCTGACAACGGTTGCCGATACGTTCGGTGAGCATAGCCCATCCCTCCCAATCATTCTCGCCCATACCATCTTCAATAGAGTCGATAGGATATGTTTCGACAAGATGTTCCAGATAATCAACCTGTTCTTCCGATGTACGCTTTTTCCCTTCAGGACCTTCAAAGAGTGTGTAGTCATACACTCCACCACGGTGGTATTCCGATGCTGCACAGTCAATTGCCAATGTAATGTCTGTACCCGGGGTATAACCGGCATCCTTGATTGCCTGAACAAGCACATCCAAAGCCTCTTCGGCACTTTTGAGTGCCGGAGCAAAACCGCCCTCGTCACCAACTCCTGTGCTGTAACCTTTTTTCTTCAACACGCTCTTCAAAGCACTGAAGACCTCGGCACCCATCTGCACAGCCAGACGTATACTACCCGCACCTATCGGGCGTATCATAAACTCCTGAAATGCAACAGGCGCATCGGAGTGACGTCCGCCATTGAGCAGGTTCATCATAGGAACAGGCAACACGTGGGCATTACAACCACCAATATAACGATACAGAGGCATACAGCAAGCATTTGCCGCAGCTCGTGCAATAGCCAGTGATACCCCCAAAATGGCTTTGGCTCCAAGATTGCATTTGGTTGGCGTACCATCAAGTTCAAGCATCATTCGGTCAAGGTCCCTTTGGTCATACACATTACATCCGCGCAATGCAGGTGCTATGCGTCCGTTGATATTTGCCACAGCTTTTGACACACCCTTGCCATTATAGCGATGTTCATCACCATCACGCAACTCCAGCGCCTCATTTTCACCGGTTGATGCTCCCGACGGAACAGAAGCACGCCCTGTCACGCCATTTTCCAATATAACTTCAGCCTCTATCGTAGGATTTCCACGTGAGTCCAAGATTTCTCTTCCTCTAATCTCTGATATCTTCATAACTGTCGGATTTTAGTATAAAATCTTAAGTACTGTAGTAACGAATAAGAAGAAGGTTTGTTTTCTTCCCAACACAAATTTAGCCGATAGATGATATTAATAAAAATTATCACCAACGCACGATTAGCGTGAACGTGACCTCATAAAAAACATATAGCCCACCACAACTACAAACGTCAACAGTTCCGATAGCGGCAGTGCAAGCCACATTCCCTTTACACCAATTACCTCGGGCAGTAACAAAAAGGCCGGGAACAGGAACACAACACCGCGCAACAGGGCGAATATCGTAGCCGAGGCAGCCCTTTTTATGCTCTGCAAAAAGCCTATAACAACTAAATTCAGAATAAAGAAGAGAAATCCCGTGGCAAAATAGGGAAAACCATCAATAGCAATATGCGCAGCCGGGTCATCAGCAGCAATGAACAGATGCACAAGTTCCTTTGGAAAAAGTACAAACGCCACAATGGAGAAAAGCGAAGTAAGCACCGCTGCACGCAAAGATATTAAGAAAGTTTTGCGCACTCTATCCCATCGCTCAATGCCAAAATTATAGCTCACAATCGGTTGTGCCGACTGCGCAATTGAATTACCGAACATAAAGACAAAAGGTGTGTAATAACACGCAACGCCGTATGCTCCCACACCGGCATCGCCAAGATATTTCATAAAGACAAGATTGCCGACGAATAGCAACAACGCCATTGTTAGTTCACCCAAGAGAGCCGAAAAGCCTATTTTACACTGATAAGCGATGTTCCTTAACGACAAGGTAAGGCTTACAGGCGACATTTTCACACCGTGCAATTTCAATATCTTCGCATAGCGCACCAAATAAACAAAAGCCATAACACCGCCAATCACGGTACTTATTGCCGAGGCAATGGCTGCTCCTTTCACGCCCATATCAAGCGGGAATATAAACAACCAATCCAAAAACATATTCACGACAGCAGGTATTACATTACACCACATTGCATATTTTGGAGCACCGTCAAGGCGAATGACAAAAAGCCCGACAACCGACCACATCTGCATAATCCCCGATGGTATAAGATACACCATATAATCGCGAACAAGCGGCATAAGCATCTCCGAAGCACCAAGCATATACGAAATCTGCTCAGGAGCAAGCATTATAAGCACCATAGCGCCTATCACCACAAAAGTAGAGAACCATACAGCCTGTGTAACATTTAAACGGGCTGCTTTTACATTATTCTGCGACAAATGAATAGATGCAACAACCGACGCGCCCATTCCCACCATAAGCGCAAAGCCTGTGAGCACAAGAAAAATTGGATAGCAGATGTTTATGGCAGCAATGCCATTGCTACCAACACCCCACCCAACGAATATTCCGTCAATCACAGTGAGTAACGACCAACTAACCATTCCCAACAACGTTGGCACAAAAATCTTTCTAAAAAGTCGCGATATGTTTACCGTTCCAAAATCAATATCGTCCCTGCCTGCCATAATTCAAGATATTATTCTGTTGCTAAATTTACTTTTTTATCGTCAGCTGATATGCATCACGGGCATCACCATTTGCCAGATATATCACGCCGCAATACTTAAATCCATACTTAGATAAAATATGCTGCATAATAATATTATCGCGATGCGTGTCGATGCGCACTGTTTTTATACGTTCAAAAGCCCAATCAAACAGCCGCTGTGCAAATCCCTTGCCGGGCGCAGCAACAGCAATGCGATGAATAACAAAATAAGGATTGTTATCGAGCCACGCACCACCCTCTATAAAAGAATATGTTGGGTCGGGGCCCGGTATAAACGCCATAGTTGCCTCAATTTTACCACTCGGCTCATCTCCGGCCACATAACAATTTCCCTGCTCAATATCGCAACGCACCACCTCTTCCGAGGGGTAGCCCTCTCCCCATTGGTTAAGATTGCCGCTTTCGCGCATAATACACTTTGCCCGCTCGAATAGGCACATCAAGGCTGGAATATCATCGTATGTAGCTTTGCGAATGTGCATTGTTTTTTGTGTGTTTGTGTAAAAAAAAAAGTTCTTACTCCCCGTCTAAAAACCCATCGGGAATTTGTTTGGTTGTTGTCAATAACCCCTGCTCTTTTAGTTCGTTCAAGCGTTTGGTAATATTGCCTTTTCCCGAGGTCAGTTGTTTAAAAGCCTCTGTATAAGCCTCGTCGGCCTTTTTTAGTGCGACGTCAATCTTGGTAAAGTTATCGGTAAAATTCACAAATTTATCATATATCGCGTTTGCCGTGTCGACAATCTTCTGCACGTCACGCTGTTGACGTTCACGCGTCCATAAAGAGTTGACAACAAAGAGCGTTGAAATGAGGTTCGATGGCGAAATAAGAACAATATTCTTTTTGTAAGCATAGTTCCAGAGCTTATTATCAGCCTCCATTGCCATAAAATATGATGGCTCATTAGGGATGAACAGCATTACATAATCGAGTGAATTTATATGATATTTATCATAGCGTTTGCTTGCAAGCTGGTCAATATGACGACGCACGCTGGCAACGTGCTCCTTTATATGAAACGCACGCATTGCATCGTCCTCGGCTGCAAGATAGGCCATATAAGCCTTTAGAGAGACTTTTGAATCTATTATAATGTCGCGTTTGCCCGGAAAGTGAACAATCACATCGGGCTTCATCAGGCGGGAGCTCTCCTCGTTTTGTACCGCACTGCCATTTTCGTCGCGCAAGGTAACCTGCAGCTCCCACTGTTCACCTTTGATAAGCCCAGAATTTTCGAGAATCTGTTCCAGAATAGTCTCACCCCAATCGCCCTGAAATTTATTGTTGTTTGTTCCCACAATGGCATTTGTCAGGTTCACCGCATCGCGGCTAATGCGTTGATTGGCTTCAATCAGACTTTTAATATTCTCCTGCAATGAGAAACGTTGTTTACACTCCTCGCCATAATAACTGTCAACCTTTTCACGAAACAATTTTAAATCATTGTTGAAGGGCGACAAAATCACTGACAACCTCTCCTGTGTCTGTTTATTAAACAGTTCGCTGTTTTTTTCCAATGCATCGGAAGCCATAGCCTTGAACTCCACACGCATCTGCTCCAGCGCAGCCTTATATTGCTCTTTCTGATTTTCAATATAAAGGTTTAAAGAACGATTTTCGCTCTCGAGCGAGGCGATTCGTGCAAACTGTTCTTCGCGTACAGCCTGCATATTAAGTTTTTCAATATTATTGTTGCGCGCATCATCATTCAGCCTTTCATTCAAGGCATCGAGCATATTGTTCTCCTTCTCCAGCGCGGTGTATTTTCCATAAAGACGGTTGTAGCAAATTGTCACACACACCACTCCAACCGCCAACAGCGCAATAACAACTATCAGAAAAATCATCATACCCCTTATATCACTTTTATTTCATAGTCCTATACAAAGCTATAAAAAAAAGTTCAGTAAGCAGTATAAAACAGAGTCATTATTCTTTTAAAATAGAAAATAGAAATTCCGAATAACGTCTCATTTTCTCCGGTGTGTAGTTTCTGATAAGTTCAAAAAGCAATCTGCTCAGTGAGAAAGTGCTTGATGCTCTGCATTTCCAACGATTACAAACTGCGATTTTTTCTCTTTCGTTGATGCAACGCACACGGCGTAACTCGCGCAGCGAAGCAATCCTCATCGGCTCACCATCAATCCTTTTCATTGCCATTCTCCTCTGCAAAAAAAATCTTCATAAAATGTTGCACCATCTTGTCGGCGAACAATCGTTCTTTGAGCACATATACTATAAATGCCGTCAGCAACAATAAAAGAGCAACAGCCACAATAGAGAGAGGGAGCCCAATTAGCGGCAATAACAGAACAACTACAGCCACCATCAGAGCAAGATATGCCACAAAGAGGAGCATAGATAGCACAAAGATGCAGATGACGTCGCCAAACAACAGCGACAAGCTTTCAACCAAACGCAATTTGCAACCATCTATGCTCCTCTTCAAATATTCAAGAGCATCCTTTGATAAATTCTCAATATCGGCTCTAAATCCCATACATCTTGTTTTTAAAGAAACACTACTTCTCAACACCCATTTTATCTTCGGCTTTGCAGTCGCAGCCCTCTTTGTCGCAAGCGCAACCCGCATTGTCAAAATGTCTCTTCAAATCACCGAGTCTCTCCTTTATATCATTGCGCATCTCCTCGCCTTTTTTAGGAGCAAACATCATCATCACCAAGCCACCGGCCAACATTCCACCGGCAAAAGCCAAAAAATTACAGACTCTCATAATAGAAAAAATTAATGGTTAATAACATCAGGCACCAAAGGAACAGAGACAAAAATCCGCAAAGCAAAGAAAATAATCGCATCACAAAGGAAAAATACAAACCACATCCTTGCCATTTTACATCAAAAGCACTACCTTTGATTTTCCTGTAACAGATAAACAATTCAGTGATGAAAAAGTGCGCAGCAATTATATTTTATTCAACTTTATTTCTCCTTTTTTCTTGCACAGACAAAAAGAGGGAGATTACTCAATTATAACACACTAAAAGAGATTATAAAATAATGGAAAACATTACAAAGTATTTCCCCAACCTCAGCGACAAACAAAAAGAGCAGTTTACTGCGCTATACGACCTTTATTACGATTGGAACAGCAAGATAAACGTAATATCCCGCAAGGATATTGAGAACCTTTATCTTCACCACGTGCTCCACTCGCTTGCAATAGCAAAATATATCACATTCAAGCCCGGAACAACAATTATGGATATGGGCTGCGGAGGTGGTTTCCCCGGTATTCCTCTTGCAATAATGTTCCCCGATGTGCAGTTTCACCTCGTTGACAGCATAGGCAAGAAGGTGCGTGTAGCCGGCGAGATTGCGCGAAGCATAGGACTTGCCAACGTGCGCACAAGCCACAGCCGTGCCGAAGAGAT
This sequence comes from Bacteroidaceae bacterium, assembly GCA_045647745.1. Lineage (GTDB taxonomy): Bacteria > Bacteroidota > Bacteroidia > Bacteroidales > Bacteroidaceae > HGM04593. The sequence continues at coordinate 6,946 of JAZRMQ010000022.1, forward strand.
AAAAGATAAATACAGCTTTGTTGTGAGCCGTGCAGTGATGCAACTCCCCGACCTTGTAAAGATATGCCGCAAAAACATCTCAAAAGAGCAATGCAACGCCCTTCCCAACGGCATAATCTGCCTCAAAGGCGGTGATATGACAGCCGAGACTCGCTCATTTAAAAATTGCAGCGAAATAATAGAGGTGAGCAACTATTTCACCGAGGATTATTTCAAAGACAAAAAGGTTGTATATGTTCAAATTTAACAGCAGATATTTGCTGGCTACATATTGACACTGAACAAATTATGGAAGTTAAGAAATTTGTCGTGAACCCTATTCAAGTAAACTGTTATCTTCTTTGGGACGACACAAAAGAGGCTGTACTCATTGATTGCGGAGCTTGGTTCCCACAAGAGAGGGAGCAAATAAAGGAGTTTATTGAGAATGAGGGGTTGACATTGAAACACCATCTTAATACTCATTTGCATTTTGACCACATTTTCGGAAATGCATTTATTCAGGAGGCCTTTGGTATAAAAGCCGAGGCTAACGATGCCGATTGGCCTTGGGCCGAAAATATTAAGGAACGCGTTGCTCGCTTTGGTGTAACATACAATGAGGAGATTCCACCACTCGGCCGCATCTTGAACGATGGTGATGAAATTGCCTTTGGCAACTGCAGTATAATTGCGATAAGCGTTCCGGGACACTCACCCGGCAGTTTGGCCTATTATCTGCCAAAAGAGAAGATACTTTTCAGTGGCGATGCACTTTTTCGAGGCAGTATCGGCCGCACAGATTTCCCCGACAGTAACCATCGTTCCTTGATAATGTCTATACGAGAAAAACTTCTCACTCTACCCGCAGAGACCATTGTCTATCCCGGACACGACCGAGAAACAACAATTGATTTTGAAAAATCATACAATATGTATTTGAAATAATTGAAAAAGAGTCACGCTGGTGACTCTTTTTCAATTGATAATATCAACCTTTCAGCTGCCTATAAGTAGTCTTTGGCGAACGTGCCGCTGTTGTCTCGTCGAGGCGGCGCACAGGAGTGCTGTGCGGAGCATTTTTAACAACGTCGGGGTTTTCTATTGCCTCCGCTGCTACTTTTTTCATTACTGCAATAAACTCATCCAAAGTCTCTTTACTCTCTGTCTCCGTAGGCTCTATCATTATGCTTTGATGGAACAATAACGGGAAATAGATTGTTGGTGCGTGGTAACCATAGTCGAGCAGACGCTTAGCAATATCCAGCGTTGTTACTCCTGTCGATTTATCGGCAAGGCCATCAAAAACAAACTCGTGCTTGCACACACCCTCGATTGGAAGATAATAATCATCCTTCAGAGACTCCTTTACATAATTAGCATTGAGCACTGCGAGCGGACCCACCATCTTGATATTCTCGCGACCGAGAGTGAGAATATAGGTGTATGCGCGCAACAGCACGCCAAAATTTCCAAGGAAATTAGAGACGTAGCCAGCCGATTTTCCATCGGTGTGAATATAGAATTTGCCCTCTGCGTCTTTTTTCACCTGAGGGTTAGGCAATAATGCTTCAAGGCCGGCACGTATTCCCACCGGACCATCACCCGGACCTCCGCCACCGTGGGGAGTAGAGAAGGTCTTATGAAGATTAATGTGCATAATATCAAAGCCCATATCTCCGGGGCGGCACTTGCCAAGCACCGCATTAAGGTTTGCACCATCATAGTAAAGCAAGCCACCACACTCGTGTACAAGGCGTGCAATCTCTGGAATTTCCGTCTCAAAGATTCCCAAAGTATTTGGGTTAGTCATCATTATTCCGGCAACAGTGTCATCAAGAAGAGGTTTTAAGTCCTCAACGTCGACAGTGCCGTTGGCCGTTGATTTTACCTCCACAATTTCAAGACCACAGACTGCCGCACTGGCAGGATTGGTGCCGTGAGCACTATCGGGGACTATCACTTTTGTGCGCTTTGTGTCGCCACGTTGCTCGTGATAAGAGCGCATAATCATCAAGCCCGTAAGTTCTCCGTGAGCTCCGGCATAAGGGTTGAGTGTAAACGCCGAAAGACCGCTTATCTCGGCCAGAGACTCGGCAAGATTATAATACACCTCCAACGCGCCCTGCGTTGCATCGATAGGCGCATCGGGGTGCAGGGCCGCAAATGCCGGTAAAGAGCTAATCTCCTCGTTTAGGCGTGGATTATACTTCATTGTACAACTGCCAAGAGGGTAAAAGCCGGTGTCGACACCAAAATTTTTGTTTGAAAGGTTGGTAAAATGGCGCACAACGTCAAACTCGGTAACTTCGGGCAGTTCGGGCTTGCTCTCACGTTTTAAATTGTTGGGCAAGCAACAAGGACAATATTTCTCTTTGAATACATTTTTAGGAAGAGAATACCCCGTTTTACCCTCTTTTGAGAGCTCGAAAATCAATTTATCATAATTGCGTATCATAAGATTCCCTCCTTTTTATCAAATATTATTCACAATCTCAATCATCTTGTCCATCTCCTCTTTGGTGCGCTGTTCGGTAACACACACCAGAAGTGTGTCATCGTCAATGCGCACACCGCCCAAAATACCGCCGTCGCGCAGAGCATCGAGCACTTTTGCTGCTGGCACTATGGTACGGACAGCAAACTCATTAAAGAAGGGCTTATCAAACGCAAGCGAACACTTACCTGTGGCAACAAGCTGCTCGGCAAGATAATGCGCCCCGCCGTATGAAAGCTCGCAAGCCTCCTTCAAGCCCTTATACCCCATCACCGACATATAGATTGTGACGTAAAGCGCCATCAGAGATTGATTGGAACAGATATTGCTATTTGCTTTTTCACGACGTATATGCTGCTCGCGTGCCTGCAGTGTTAGCACAAAAGCACGTTTACCATCAACATCTGTGGTTGCTCCCACAATGCGACCGGGCAATTTGCGAATATTGGCATTGGTGCAAGCAAGAAAACCCACATAAGGGCCACCGTAACACATTGGAATACCGAGCGACTGAGCATCACCGCAAGCAATATCCGCGCCCCACTCTGCAGGAGTCTTTAACAGAGCAAGAGCCGAGGGTTTGCAGTTTAAAACAAACATTGCCTTCTTTGCGTGACAAAGGTCGGCAACCCCGGTATAATCCTCAATAATGCCGTAGAAATTAGGCTGTGCAAGAATTACGCCGGCAACGTCATCGCCCTCTAGTTTTGAAGCAAGGTCGGCAAGGTCGGTTACGCCATCCTTTTCGGCAACGGTCTCAATCACCACTCCTTGATATTTTGCATAAGTCTCCACCACCCGTTTCACTCTTGGGTTCATTGTCGCCGACACAAGTACTTTATTGCGTTTTTTTGCTATGGCAACGCACATCATCATTGCCTCAGCCGTGGCTGTAGTACCATCATACATTGACGCGTTGGTTACGTCCATCCCCGTAAGTTCGCAGATTATCGACTGATATTCAAAGATATACTGTAATGTACCCTGTGAAATTTCGGGCTGATAAGGAGTGTAAGCTGTCAAAAACTCGCCACGAGAGATTATTGGTGCAATCACCGATGGCGAATAGTGATCCTCGACTCCGGCACCGGCAAAGCAAGCGAGCTTTGCGTTTTTGTTGCCAAGAGTCTCAAAAAACCGCCTTATCTCAACCTCGGACATTGCCTCGGGGAGATTAAATTCGCGGTCGAAGAGCAACTGCTGAGGAATCTCGCCATAAAGGTCGTCCATAGATTTTAACCCGGCGACCTCAAGCATTTGCTCAATATCCTGTTGGGTATGAGGAAAATATTTCATAGCCTCCTTTTTTAATTGTTTGCAAGCATCCACCACCCGATACAAGCAGTGGATGCCCTGTTTGTCTTTATTCGCCGATAGCTGCTTTGTAAGCCTCTGCATCCATCAAAGCCTCAGCCTCAGAGGGGTCGGAGAGTTTTACCTTGATAATCCAATTGGCATACGGGTCGCTGTTTACAAGTTCGGGGCTGTCATTCAAAGCCTCATTGACCTCAACAACAACACCACTGACAGGAGAAATTAGGTCGCTGGCAGCTTTTACACTCTCTACCGCGCCAAAATCCTCACCGGCAGTCACCTCGTCGTCAACGTCCGGCATATCCACATAAACAACATTGCCAAGCTCGTGCTGTGCATAATCGGTAATACCAACGTAGCCATATTCACCCTCTACCTTTACATACTCGTGTGACTCAGCGTAACGGAGTCCTTCTAAAATTGTACTCATAATCAGTTTTTTATTGGTTAGTTATTAAGTTTTTTATATTGCGATTATCATTCTAAAGGCTGCGACGATTGTCTTTTTTTTGGTAATCTTTCATCACACTAAGAAAGAGAGAATCATTTACTTTTTATAGTTCTTGTCGTAGAAACGTTTTTTTGTCACCACGCCGGGGAACACCTTTTTACGTATGCGCACAGCGACCTCCGTGTCGAGTTTAGCATATTCAATATTCAGCATTGCCATACAAACACTCTTTCCTGTTGAAATTGAGTTGTAACCGGTTGTAACGACACCCACAACCTTTCCGTCAGCCTCAACCTCGTAGCCGTGGCGAGGTATTGCCTTGTCTTTTAGCTCTATACCGACAATCTTACGTTTCAACCCTTCAGCCTTTTGTGCAGCAAGCGCATCACGACCGATAAAATCCTTGTCGAGCTTTACAAAAATCCCCAATCCGGCTTCAAGCGGAGTAATCTCATCGGTGAGTTCATCGCCATAAAGTGGCAAGCCAACCTCAAAGCGCAAAGTGTCACGACAGCCCAAGCCACAAGGCTTCACCTCTCCACTGGCAAGCAACTTATCCCACACCTCATTGGTAAAGGCGTGCGAGCCATAGAGTTCAAAGCCATCCTCGCCGGTGTATCCTGTGCGGCTGACGATAATAGTCTCGCCATTATATTCAACCTCTTTACAGGTATAAAAAGCAAGTTCGGCACAAGGTATTCCCAGCACACGCTCAACAATCTCCTCGGTTTTTGGACCCTGCACAGCCACCTCGCCATACTTTTCGCTCTGGTGCTCGACAACAACGTCAAAAGCCTTTGCGTGCTCATTTATCCAAGCAACATCCTTGTCAATATTCGATGCGTTTATTACAAGGAAAAAGCGTTGTGGAGCCATCTTGTAGACAAGCAGGTCGTCAACGACGCCACCGGTCGGATGGCACATCATACCATAATATATTTTGCCATCGGGAGCATCGGTCACATCATTTGTAAAAATGTAATTTACAAATTTCTCACTCTCGGGGCCGGTAACAAGCACCTCACCCATATGCGAAACATCGAAAACACCGCACGCCCGGCGAACGGCATTATGCTCTTCAACAATATTGCTATACTGAATAGGCATATCAAAGCCTCCGAACGGGCTTATCAGTGCTCCTAAAGCAACGTGCTTGTCATACAGACAGGTTCTTTTATTCTCCATAGGTTAGTTATATTAATAGGTTTATAAGTTCTTCTCTCTTAAGGTTCATAATGACCGACGATGTATCCACAGCCTCAAGCGCCCTTTCAATTGCCTGTCGATTGTACACAACACCCTTTAGCTTGTCGAGCAGCATAAAATCAAGCTCGCCAACGATGAAAAAATCACCGGTAAGCGACACCTTGCGTATCTTATTATCCTTAATATCAAGCGACACGCAAAATTCCCCCACTCCCTCTAAGCGCTCCACTCGGGAGATTGCTGCTGCGGGGTTGTTACCATAGATAAACGAGTCGTTGTAATATTCCTGCTCCAGTAGCTCTATTGCCGCAATATCCTCTGACGAAAGGGTAATTTTGCTGTCACAAAGAACATTGCGCAGATGCTCTTTCAGTTCCTCTATTGTAAGGCTTATATAATTGCATAGTGTTGTTATATGCTGACGCACCGACTCCACTCCTTTGCTACGCAATTTTGTTTCAGAGGGGGTTGTTGCATTGAGCATATAATCGAGATTGGTGTCATAGAGCATTGTGCCGTGTACTATACTACGACCGGGCAGATGATAAAAAGCATTGCCCGACACCTTTTTTCCATTGATGAGTATATCGTTACGCCCCGAACTCTTTGCGTCAACGCCGAGGCGTTGCAGAGCATCCTCAACCATCAGCATATAGCGGTTAAAGGTAAAATTGACATTTGTCGTGGGGGTAATATAAGAGAGCATCAGATTGCTCTTGTCGGCAAAGACACAGCCTCCCCCGCTTTTTCTACGATAGAATTGAATATTATTGGCGCGACAAAAATTAATATCCACCTCGCTGTCAACGTGTTGGTTGCGCCCAAAGATTACAGTCGGCTCCACCTGCCAAATGAAAAAATAATCTTGCGCGGGCAATTCCCGTGCAACGTACTCCTCCATCGCCAAATAAAAAGGCAAGCGGCGGTTCTTTTCGCTTGAAAGTTCTACATAAATCATACGAAATAAATGCGACTCACAATCGGTTACCGCAAATATTGTAACAAACGAGCGAGAAATAACAAGTTTACTTGCATATTTCACACAACGGGTGCAATGTATATTCGCGCTTCAGCGCAAATTTATGAAATTAAAATTTAAAAGCAATTTTTATAACATTTTTTTTGATTTTGTCACACTTTTATATAAAACAGAAAAGACAGGCTCTGAGCCTGTCTTTTCATATACCTTTATGATATTGCAATCTTTATGCAACCTTCTCGAGACGCTTGAGGATAGAGAAGATGAACAATGCAGATACAAGACACACTGCAATGAGCACACCCCAAACAATGTAAAGCTCCATACCCCAAAGAAGGCCTGGGATTGAGATGAGGAAGTTACCGATAGCAGTAGCCACAAACCAGCCACCCATCATCATACCCTTGTACTTTGGAGGAGCAACCTTACTTACAAAAGAGATACCGATTGGAGAGAGCAACAACTCAGCAACAGTCAACACGAGATATGTGCTGATGAGCCAGTTTGGAGACACCAAAGTAGCTGTGCCGTTCTCAATGTTTGCCAACTGCTCAGCCTGAACAGGAAGACCCCAAGAACCAACCATAAGAATAACGAATGCTACAGCAGCCACAAGCATACCAAGACCAATCTTCATTGGAGAAGATGGCTCTTTACCCTTCTTTGCAAGTGAGCCGAAAACAAGCATCACGATAGGAGTCAATGCAACAACAAAGCAAGGGTTGAACTGCTGGAAGATAGGAGCTTCAACCTCAACAGAACCTGTTACGTTCATTGCACGGTAAGCAAGCACACCGCCAGACACCAAAAGAAGAGCTGCTGCAACCAATTTGCCCTTTACAGTCTTTGACTGGAAAATGTTAAGAACACCATATACAAGAAGAATAACCATAACAAGGTTCCAGATGCTTCTCATATCGGTAAAGCTGAAAGACTTGCTAAGGAAGAGGCTCATAAAGCCGCTCTCTGATGTAGCAGTGTACTCACGCGCAAACTGGTTCATTGTGATACCATTCTGGTGGAAAGCCATCCAGAAGAAGATAACCACAGCAAACACAAGGCAAAGGCAGATGATTCTCTCCTTAGTCTGTGCAGGAGTCAATTGCTCCTCAACAACGTTTGTTGCGCCGTTTGCAGCAACCTTAGCACGTTCAGCGTGAGCAAATGTGCTACGGAAAGCATAATAAATAATGATTGAAACAACCAACGAAACGCAAGCAACAGCAAATGCAAAGTGATAAGAATCGGCCTTGCTTACAGCATAATCAGCCTGTACCCAAGCCATAATACCAAGAGCAGCTGCAGCAGCAAACATTGAACCAATGTTGATTGCCATATAGAAGATACTAAAGCCTTCGTCGCGCTTTGCTGAATATTTAGGATCATCGTAGAGGTTACCTACAAGAACTTGAAGGTTACCTTTGAAAAGACCTGTACCCGCGCATATAAACAACAGCGCAAGCGCCATCACGCCAAGAGCAATATTGCCTGCGCCAAGTGGCAAAGCAAGCAACAGATAACCCAAGAACATTACGAAGATACCGGTTGTTACCATCTTACCAAAACCAAACTTGTCGGCGAGCATACCACCGAAAAGAGGTACAAAATAAACTACTCCAAGGAAAGTTGCTTGGATTGCACTAGAGGTTCCCATTGAGAAACCAAAGTTGTCCTGCAAGAAGAACAGGAACACAGCCAACATAGTGTAGTAGCCGAAACGCTCACCTGTGTTGGCAAGGGCCAAAGCCCATAAACCTTTAGGATGTCCGTTAAACATAGATAAAAAATTAAAAATTAATAATTATTCCACTTTGTGAGATGCAAGCACCCCGTTGCCATCAACGCGCAATCATTTAAGAAAGAGAAGATGACACAATTCCAGAGAAAACAACATTTAAAGCTTGTGCGCTGTCATTTGTCAAGCAATTGTTTTGAACAATGCAATAAAACAACTTGCAAAAAGCACACTCCCCCGGAAGCAACCGCAAATATAGATAAAATCTATTATATATTGAAAAAATAAGCATCCATTTTCTGGAAAAGAATATAATAAACGTTAATAAAAAACATTTTTCAACATTTTTGTTGACACATATTTACGTTGGTAAAGAAAATCAGCACCATTCGCTCGTTTACAAATAAAAACATTGACAAAAATATCACAAATGACAAATTGTTAAAAAGCTATTTAAAGCCTTTTGGATTTCCAACAAAAGTCGCAATTGAAAAAACTGCAAAAAAGCGCCCGAAAGCACCCTCTAAATATTCTGCTTTTATTTGCCTTTTCGCGCGTTATATATTATCTTTGCACAATAAATATATTAAACCATTATACAAATGAGCGACCAAAGATATATGATGCGCGGAGTTTCTGCGTCAAAGGAGGATGTTCATAATGCTATCAAGAACATCGACAAAGGTCTTTATCCAAAAGCATTCTGTAAAATAATCCCCGACATTCTTGGCGGCGACCCCGAGTATTGCAACATTATGCACGCCGACGGTGCGGGCACAAAATCATCACTTGCCTACCTGTATTGGAAAGAGACAGGCGACCTTGGAGTGTGGAAAGGCATTGCACAGGATGCGCTTATAATGAATATCGACGACCTGTTGTGCGTGGGCGCAACAGACAATATTCTTGTGTCATCAACCATCGGCCGCAACAAGCTCCTCATTCCGGGTGAAGTAATATCGGCCATCATCAATGGCACCGATGAGCTGCTTGCCGAGTTGCGCGAGATGGGCGTGGGCGTTTATGCAACCGGTGGCGAGACTGCCGACGTTGGCGATTTAGTGCGCACAATCATCGTAGACAGCACTGTAACCTGCCGTATGAAGCGCAGCGATGTCATTGACAATGCAAACATTGCCGGTGGCGACGTTATTGTTGGATTGGCATCATACGGGCAAGCAACATACGAAAAAGAGTATAATGGAGGTATGGGCAGCAACGGACTCACATCGGCGCGCCACGACGTATTCAGCAAATATCTTGCCGATAAGTATCCCGAGAGCTACGACAAAGGCGTTCCTCAAGAGCTCATCTACTCGGGTGGTCTAAAACTCACCGATGAGGTCGAAGGCTCACCGCTCGATGCAGGAAAATTGGTATTGTCACCAACAAGAACATACGCCCCCATTGTAAAGAAGATTCTCGACGCTCTGCGCCCCGAAATTCACGGAATGGTACATTGTTCAGGTGGAGCACAGACAAAAGTTATGCACTTTGTCGAGAATAAGAAGGTTGTTAAAGACAACCTCTTCCCCATTCCACCGCTCTTCAAAGCAATTAAGGAGCAGAGCGGAACAGATTGGGCCGAGATGTACAAAGTTTTCAATATGGGCCACCGTTTGGAGGTTTATGTCAAGCCCGAACACGCCGAAGAGATTATTGCAATCAGCAAGAGCTTTGGCGTAGACGCGCAAATCATTGGCCGCGTTGAAGAGTGTGACCACAACGAGTTGATAATCGAAAGCCCCTACGGAACTTTTAAATATTAATCCCTATGCCTTGCGCCAGCGCAAGGCATATATTATGACAATAATGGAAAATAATTCACTGCTGAGCAAACTAAACGACCTTGAGGCAAGATTTCAAGAGGTGTCGACGCTTATAACCGACCCCTCTGTCGTTGCCGATATGAAGCGTTACGTTAGGCTCAACAAGGAATACCGCGAACTCGAACAGATACTCGATGCGCGCAAACGATACATACGCCTGCTCACCACCCTCTCCGAGGCAAAAGACCTGCTCGCAAACGAGAGCGACCCCGAGCTTCGCGAGATGGCACGCGAGGAGATTGACACTTGTGAAAGAGAGATACCGGTAACCGAAGAAGAGATTAAGCTACTGCTCATTCCAGCCGACCCTCAAGATGACAAAAATGCCATCCTTGAAATACGCGGTGGAACAGGCGGCGACGAAGCCGCAATCTTTGCCGGAGACCTTTTCCGTATGTACACAAAATATTGCGAAAGTAAAGGCTGGAGGCTGGAAGTATCTAGTTGCAGCGAGGGTACATCGGGTGGTTACAAGGAGATAATATGCACCGTAACCGGTGAAAAAGTTTATGGCACGTTAAAATACGAATCGGGAGTGCATCGCGTGCAACGTGTTCCAGCCACAGAGACACAAGGTCGTGTACACACATCTGCCGCGTCTGTGGCCGTACTGCCCGAGGCTGAGGCTTTTGATGTAGAGATTACCGAGAGTGCCATAAAGTGGGACACTTTCCGTTCAAGCGGTGCTGGTGGACAGAACGTGAACAAAGTTGAGTCGGGCGTGCGCTTGCGCTATCCTTGGCTCAACCCCGAGACTAACCAGATAGAAGAGATACTTATTGAATGTACCGAGACACGCGACCAGCCCAAGAACAAAGAGCGAGCATTGGCGCGTTTGCGTACACTCATATACGACCGCGAACACCAGCGCTACGCCGACGATATTGCCAACAAACGCAAGACTATGGTGTCGACAGGTGATCGCTCGGCAAAAATACGCACCTACAACTACCCGCAAGGGCGCATAACCGACCATCGTATAAATTACACAATATATAATCTGAGCGCATTTGTAAACGGCGACATTCAGGATTGCATCGACCACCTGATAATTGCAGAGAATGCCGAAAGAATGAAAGAACAAGAATTGTAACAATAAAAAATATAAACTATGAACAGACAGGAACTTATCAAGCAAATTAAGGAAAAACGCTCATTCTTGTGCGTAGGTCTCGACAGCGACATCAAGAAATTGCCGGCACATCTGCTTGGCTGTGACGATCCGATATTTGAGTTCAACAAGGCTATCATCGACGCAACAGCGCCATACACCGTTGCCTACAAGCCCAACCTTGCATTCTACGAGGCCGGTGGCGTAAAAGGCTGGATAAGCTTTGAAAAGACTGTCAATTATATAAAGGAGAACTACCCCGAGATTTTTATCATTGCCGACGCAAAGCGCGGTGATATAGGCAACACATCATCACTCTACGCACGTTCTTTCTTTGAGGAGATGAAGGTTGATTCAATTACCGTAGCTCCATATATGGGCGAAGACAGCGTTAAGCCTTTCCTTGCTTACGAAGGCAGTTGGGTGATTGTTCTTGCGCTCACATCAAATCCCGGTTCACACGATTTTCAGTTGACAAAGGACGAAAACGGTACAATGTTATTCGAAAAGGTTCTATCAACATCAAAGCAATGGGGAACCGATGAAAATATGATGTATGTTGTTGGTGCAACACAGGGTAAGTCTTTTGAAAATGTACGCAACATTGTACCCACACACTTCTTGCTTGTTCCCGGTGTCGGTGCACAAGGCGGTTCACTCGAAGAGGTGTGCAAATATGGTATGAACGACGACTGCGGATTGCTAGTCAACGCAAGCCGCGCTATCATCTTTGCCGACAGTAGCGAGAATTTTGCAAAAGTTGCAGCAGAGAAAGCAGCCGACTATCAGCAGCAGATGGAGAACGAACTTAAATTGAGAAATATTATTTAACATTCGTTACAACCATTAAGCCCCACTTTTGTTAAAAAAACAGCGTCGATATTCAAACAGAATAGCTATCTTCGCATTAACATAATTTATAAAGTATGAAATTTACGGCAAAACAGATTGCTTCGTTCATCAATGGCGAGGTGGTTGGCAATGAAAATGCCGAGGTATATACATTTGCAAAGATTGAAGAGGGCACTCCGGGAGCACTGTCATTCTTGGCAAATCCAAAATATACCGATTATATATATACCACCCAATCGTCGGTAGTTCTAGTAAACCGTGACTTTGAGCCCAAGGCCGAAATTACAGCAACACTCATAAAGGTTGACAACGCATATCAGAGCCTTGCCACACTAATGATGATGTATGAAGCAAGCAAGCCTAAAAAGCAAGGAGTAAGTTCGCTTGCCTCAATTGCCGAAAGTGCAAAAATTGGCAAGAACTGTTATATTGCACCATTTGTTGTAATTGGCGAAGGTTGTGAGATTGGTGACAACTGCCACATTCACGATGGCGTTTCCATTGGCGACGGAGCCAAAATAGGAAACAACTGCCTGCTCTATGCTCACGTCACCGTCTACCACGACTGTCGCATAGGTAACGATTGTATCCTGCACAGCGGTTGCGTCATCGGTGCCGACGGCTTTGGATTTGCGCCAACACTTAACGGCTACAACAAGATACCTCAAACGGGTATTGTTGTAGTAGAGGACAATGTGGAAATTGGTGCAAACACCTGTATCGACCGTGCAACAATGGGAACAACCACCATTCATAGTGGTGTAAAGCTCGACAACCTTGTACAAATAGCACACAACGACGAGATTGGCAGCCACACAGCAATGGCTGCACAGGTGGGCATTGCCGGTTCAACAAAAGTTGGAGAATGGTGCATCTTTGGCGGTCAGGCCGGAGTCTCGGGACACAGTGTCATTGGTGACCGCACAACAGTAGGCCCGCAGTGTGGAACATTAGGCAGCCTTAAAAGTGGTCTCACACTGCTTGGTACACCAGCAATGAACGCTCGCGACTTTATGCGTGTGATGGCACATTTAAAACGTTTGCCCGAGTTAGATAAAAAGGTTAAAGAGCTTACAAAAGAGCTTGAAACACTAAAAAATAAAAAATAATATCTCTATGAACAAGCAGAAAACGCTTAACGGAAGTTTTTCTCTTTATGGCAAGGGATTACACACAGGACTTCACCTCACTGTAACATTCAATCCTGCACCAGAGAATTATGGATACAAGATACAGCGCATCGACCTCCCGGGAGAGCCTATTATTGATGCTGTGGCCGAAAATGTCACAGAGACTACACGTGGCACAGTGCTCACAAAGGGTGAGGCTCGTGTAAGCACGGTTGAGCACGCAATGGCAGCACTCTTCGCACTTGGCATAGACAACTGTCTTATGCAGGTTAACGGCCCCGAATTTCCAATTCTTGATGGTAGCGCAATACTCTACGTCGAGAATATCGAACGTGTGGGAATTAAAGAGCAAAACGCCGAAAAAGATGTTTTTGTGATAAAATCAAAAATAGAGGTCAAGGACGAGAGAACAGGAAACTCAATCATCATCCTTCCCGATGAGAAATTTAGCCTGAACGTTCTTGTACACTACGACAGCGATATTCTCTTCAACCAATATGCGACATTGGAGGATATGGAGAGTTTTAAGTCCGAGATTGCATCGAGCCGTACATTTGTGTTTGTCCGTGAGCTCGAGGCACTGCTCAATCTTGGACTAATCAAAGGAGGTGACCTTGACAATGCCATCGTCATATATGAGCGCGAGATGCCTCAGGACAAGTACGACCAGCTCACCGACGTGCTTGGTGTGCCACATATGGACGCAAAAAAGCTTGGTTACTTGAACCACAAGCCACTCGTGTGGAACAACGAGCCCGCACGCCATAAGTTGCTCGATATTATTGGTGACCTTGCTCTTATCGGCAAGCCTTTACAGGGCCGCATCATCGCAACCTGTCCGGGACATACTATCAACAACAAGTTTGCACGTGCAATGCGCAAGATAATACGCGCACACCAGATACAGGCTCCAATATACGACCCCAACCGCGAGGCTGTAATTGATATCAAACGAATCAAGCAACTGCTACCCCATCGCAGCCCAATGCTATTGATAGATAAGGTAACAGAGATTGGTTCTGATTACATTGTCGGTATTAAGAATGTGACAATGAATGAGCCCTATTTTACAGGACACTTCCCCGATGAGCCCATTATGCCCGGAGTGCTGCTTGTTGAAGCAATGTCGCAGTGCGGTGCATTGTTTGTGCTCAATCAGCTCGAAGAGCCATCTAAGCACTCAACCTATTTTGTAAAAATTGACAAGATTGTGTTCCACAAAAAGGTTGTACCCGGTGACACACTTGTTATAAAGGTTGAACAGACAGCACCTTTGCGTCACGGCCTTGCAGTAATGAAGGGCTATCTCTTTGTTGGCGAAAAGTTGGTTGCAGAAGCCTCTTTCGTTGGGCAGATAACAAAGAATAAGGAATAATATTAATATAAAAACAATTATGATCAATCCACTATCACACATACACCCCGGTGCAAAAATCGGCAAAAATTGTATCATCGAGCCGTTTGTCTATATCGAGGACAATGTTGTCATTGGCGATAATTGTCACATTATGGCACACTCATCGGTGTTGAGCGGCACCCGAATGGGCAATAACAACCGAGTGTTCCACGGAGCAGTTGTTGGAGGTATCCCACAGGACCTAAAATTTGTAGGCGAGGATACAACCGTTGAAATTGGCGACAACAATACAATTCGCGAAAATGTAACACTTAACCGAGGCACTGCTTCAAAGGGAAAAACAGTTATTGGCAACAACAATCTCTTTATGGAGAACTCTCACATTGGCCACGATTGTGTCATTGGCAACAACTGCATCATTGGCAACTCATCAAAGATTGCCGGCGAGGTTGTCATTGAGGATTTTGCCATTCTAAGCGCTTGCGTACTCGTGCACCAATTCAGCCATCTGGGCGGACACATTATGGTGCAAGGCGGCAGTAAGGTTTCAAAAGATATCCCACCTTATGTCATTGCCGGTCGCGAGCCATTGCACTACTGCAACCTTAACCTCGTAGGTTTGCGCCGTCGAGGTTTCTCAAACGAGACAATAACAAACATTCACAACGCCTACCGCTTGATTTACGAAGGAACAGTAACAGCCGGTATTGCAAAAATCAAAGAGACACTGCCGATGACTCCCGAAATTGAAGAGATTGTAAATTTCATTGAGAAAAAATCGGAAAGAGGTATTATTGGAAAATAAAGACGACTATGGTATACAAATTCAGACTTTTATCAGACGAAGTGGACAATTTCAGAAGAGATATTGAGATTGATTCTGACGCCACTTTCCTCGAGCTTCACAAAGCAATCCTTGAATCAGTGAACTACCCCGATGACCAGATGACCTCATTTTTCATCTGCAACGATCGTTGGGTGAAGGAGGTTGAAATTACCCTCGAAGATATGGGAGGAATGTCCGAGGACGAGAGCTACGTGATGGCAGATACCGTTATTGGTGATATCATTGAGGACGAGAAACAAAAGCTCGTATATGTTTTTGACCCACTCGGCGACCGCGTATTCTATATGGAGCTCAGCAAAATAGAGTTCGGCAAAGATATTGAGCAAGCTGTTTGCACAAAATCTATCGGTGACGCACCGGCGCAGATGCTCAATTTCGATGAGCTTATGAACAAAGCTCCTATTGTAGAGGCATCGGACGACCTCAATGAGGATTTCTACGGCAGCGACAGCTACAACGAGGACGACCTCGACCCCGATGGCTACGGAATAGGTGACCTTTCCGAGATTAGCTCAATCGACGATATTTACTAAACCATCTTCAAGCGACAATAAAAGAAGATGAATAACCTTATTGTACTTATCGGCCCGACCGCTGTAGGCAAAACAGCAACAAGTTTTGCCATTGCCGAGCATTATGGATGCCCGATAATATCGGCCGACTCACGACAGATGTATCGTGGGATGGAGATAGGTACAGCAATGCCAACCAAAGAGGAGCTTGCCCGACACAAACACTATTTTGTCGGGCAACTCGCTCCGGGCGATTATTACAGCGCTGCACGTTACGAGTCCGACGTGCTCACCCTCCTTGAAAAGGAATTTCCTCACCACCCTACAATGTTGCTGACAGGCGGTTCAATGTTATATATTGACGCCGTGTGCAATGGAATCGACGATATCCCCACGGTTGATGACGATACACGCGCGCTGGTGATTGAAAAGTATAACAACGAAGGGCTTGAGAGCCTTGCAGCAGAGTTGCGTCTCCTAGACCCCGAGTACTACAACGAGGCTGACATCAAAAATCCCAAGCGAGTGATGCACGCTCTTGAAATTTGCTATATGACTGGCAAAAAATATAGCACATTCCGCACCCGTACAAAAAAACAGCGCCCATTCAACATCATCAAGATTGGACTGCGCCGCGACCGCGACGAACTTTATGAACGCATCAATCGCCGCGTAGATACAATGATAGAGCAAGGGCTTGTAGAAGAGGTAAAGCAGTTCATCCACCTAAAGGAGCACAATTCGCTGAACACTGTTGGCTATAAAGAGATTTTTAAATATCTCGACGGCGAGTGGACACTCGATTTTGCCATCGAAAAAATCAAACAGAATACCCGCATATACTCACGCAAGCAGGTGACGTGGTATCAAAAAGATGATGAGATTACTTGGTTCCACCCTGATGATATTGATGGCATATTAGAACACATAAATAGGTTGACTTAATGTCAACCTATTTTATTATATAATTTTCCCTGCCACGTTCCTCTCTCACGCATACGCGCTTTCACCTTATCCACAAGCTCGTGGTTTTTTATCCCCCAATCGGGAGCAATCAACAACTCCTTTGGCGACTGTGAAGCAAAACGTTCAAGCACAATATCAGGATGTAATCTCTCAACATAATCAATCACAGTCTCAATATAATCCTCCATTGCAAAGATGTGAAAATCCTGCGGTCTTTCAGAAAACTCCTCGGCCATACGAGTACCTTTTACCACTTGTAGCTGATGCAATTTCAGCGTGGTAAGCGGCAAATGCGAAAGCGACTCGGCCTGTTGCATCAAATCAGCACGACTCTCACCCGGCAAGCCAAGAATAATATGTGCCCCCACAGGAACACCCACAGCTGCAGTGCGCCTCACAGCATTAACAGCACAAGCATAGTCGTGTCCGCGATTAATGCGCAATAACGTCTCGTCATTAGTGCTTTCAATACCATACTCCACAAGGACAAAAGTCCTTTTTCTTAGCTCTGCAAAATATTGCAACAGCTCATCGGGCATACAATCGGGGCGAGTGCCAACCACCAGCCCCACACAGCCATCGACGGCTAAAGCCTCCTCGTAACGTTTTTTAAGTTCATCAAGTGAGCCGTATGTATTTGTATAAGCCTGAAAATAGGCAAGATATTTCATCTCGGGGTATTTATGCGCAAAAAATGATATTCCCTCACGCATCTGCTCGGCAATAGTGCGATTGCGGTGACAATAGGCAGGATTAAAAGTCTGGTTGTTACAGAATGTACAACCGCCCCGCCCCACCTTGCCATCACGATTAGGGCAAGTAAAACCCGCATCAATGGTAATCTTCTGCACCTTGCAACCAAAAATGCCACGCAGATAACTGCCGAATTCGTTATATAAAAAAGAGGTCTCACGCATAATGTGCGAAGATACAAAGAAACTGTTGGATAAAGAAACTTACCCACCACTCTTTTTTAAAGAGATGCGCAAGTATTACCCTTCCAATAGAACTCTGTAACAAAAAGACTCAGCCCTATTTCATCGACCTGTCTTTGCGGAATTCGCTTGGCGTAAAACCCGTCATTCGTTTGTAGTAGCGAGTAAAATATGATTGACTGGGGAAATTGTACTCTTCGGCAAGTTCTTGAATACTCTTTGTTGTGTAGGAGAGTTCATATTTGAGCCTTGCTGTCACCGCAGAGTCTATTATTGCTTTTGCCGAGTGCCCCGAGACCTCATTGCACACCTCATTTAGATAGCCACTGCTCACGTTAAGCTCATTAGCATAAAAAAGCACCTCACGCGATACCAAATGCGCTTCAACCAATTTGTTTATAAAGTTACGAAACAGCTCTTTTTTGCGTGGCAGATATTCGTAGGCACTATTTTTAGGAGCTATATACTTGTTGTAATAATCCCGTTGCACAACAGCTAATGAAGATATTTGCAAGCTGGCAATTTTGTCAAATTCATCATCGGCAACAACCTCTTTTATATGCCACAATGTAGACAAAATCTGCTTATACAAAGCAAGATACTCATTTTGCAAATAAATGACAGGAGTCTGTTTTATATATTTGAAATTCAAAAGATTTATATCCTTCAATATCGGTGAGCAAATCTCTGATGGAAGCACAAGGACTGTGCTGCTAAAATCACTGCTCACCTTTTCAAAGGTAAGAATATCAAATGGTGTTATTATTAAAAAACCATTCTCCTTTAGCGTATAGGTTGAGTAATTGAGCTCAAAAAAGAGTTCGCCACTATCACAGAAAACAAGTACCAGATTTCTGAAACGGAGCGGCTCTTTCGACTGCTTAAAATCGTTAATAGTGAGCAGATGAGCGTGTGTTACATCATTGATAAATTTCATTGCAACTTCTGATTTTGGAACAAATTTAAGCAAATCAATATCACACACGCAAATATTACCACGAAAAAGGACAACACCGCAACTATAATGGAAGAAAAGCCTTGCCTGTTATGGTTTTATAAAGTTTGTATAAACCATCTTCACTCTCTCTCGATATTTTTCAGGAATACTATCCACATTATCAATAGTAAATAGAGCAATATCGAATTGGTGTATATTTTCAATAAGCCTGAATATTGGATTTTTGAAGCCGCTAGTGTGAAGCGCAAGCCATTCAACATTCTCAAAATCCGAGCTAAACAATGTAGCTGTCAGGTCCTGTGCCATACAGGAATAAAATACGCGAAAATATCCTTCACTTTTCAAACGACGATAGTGCTCATAGGAAAAAGCCTCCACCACCATTCTATCTTTGAGATTGGGAAAATATCTTTCCAGCACTCCGGGCTCTGAAATTTTGTCGGTTACAAGAAATAAATCTTCATTCAACTCAAAGAAAGTATTTATCTCGTCGGCGCTCAAAGGCGTATAGAGACCATAAATCTTGCGCGCAGAAAAGTCACTAAACAAAGGCACGCTATCGCCCCAATGAGCAAAGCCTGTCATATTGTTAAAATCACTCCAAGAGTGAGCTGCCACCAGCACACTATCGCTGGTAAAAAGCAGGTCAAACTCAACAAAGCGATAGCCCTCTTCAAGCGCCTGCTCCATTGCCTCGCGCGAGTTTGTGTAGATGCAACTATCTACTGCACCACCAGCGTGAGCAATATATTCAGGGTGATACTCCTCGTTTTTCTCCGCTGTTGAACAAGAAAAGAGGAGAGTCAACAAAAGCAATGGTAGCAGATTTTTCATATTAAAAGATTATATTGGGCAAGTAATCTCCTCGAGATATTTACGCTCCTCGTCATTGAGATAAGGCGACAGCGCATTGCGCACCATTGCATTATATGCATTAAGATAGCTTATAGCATCTGCACCCAGAATTTCGGGAACGACAGGAGTTGTATCTATCGGGCACAATGTAAGCGGTTCAAGTTCATAGAAAGCACCGAACTCACTCTCGCAATAGTTTTTCACAAGCATTGTATTCTCTATTCGTATACCAAAGCGACCGGCTTTGTAGAGCCCGGGTTCATTTGTCACCATCATTCCGGGTAGCAAATGAGCTGGCATATTATTCATTCTTATTTGATGAGGACCCTCGTGGACATTCAAGAAATGTCCCACGCCGTGGCCTGTACCGTGCAAATAGTTCTCTCCTGAACTCCACAACCATTGACGGGCAAGCACATCGAGCTGTGTACCACAAGTACCTTTAGGGAATTTTGCCATTGCAAGCGATATGTGCCCTCTTAACACACGTGTATAATCCTCGCGTTCTTCATTTGTCAGCTCACCAAGAGGGATTGTACGGGTTATATCAGTAGTACCACCTAGATACTGACCGCCACAATCGAGCAACAAGAAACCTCGTGGAGAAAGCACCGCATTCTCCGCAGGAGTAGGCTCATAGTGTACAATAGCAGCATTAGCACCATAAGCTGCTATTGTAGCAAAGCTAAGGCCACGGAAATTAGCATCAACACCTCTTAACTCTGTCAATTTTTTGTCAACGTCAAGTTCGGTCACGCCTCCTTCTTCAACAGCGGGCTTCAACCAATGCAACAATTTTACCATAGCAATACCTTCGCTAAGCATAGCCTGTTTAAAACCGGCAATCTCTACGCTGTTCTTCACAGCCTTCATCATTGCTACCGGCGAATCATTAAAGACAGGGAAACAAGATGGGTTCAGATTTTCGAGCACAGCCCTGTTGCAGCGATTAGGTTGCAATAATAACGAGGCACCCTCATATTCGCGAAGCGCCTGCCACACATTGTCATATTCAGCCAACAAAATACCTTCACCAGCAAGATATTCTCTAACAGCCGGAGAAATCTTTTCACTCTTGACAAAAAGTTTTGCCTCGTCTGCGGTAACAAGCATATAAGCCACAAAAACGGGATTATAATCAACGTCGCAGCCACGCAGATTGGTGAGCCAAGCAACCTCATCAAGCATAGTAAGCAGCACGCCATCAACAGCCTGAGCAGCAAGAGAGTCGCGCAAACGAAGAAGTTTTTTGCTCGAACTTTCGCCACAATACTCCAACGGAAACAGGTTCACTTGCCCCATAGGTAATTGTGGACGACCATTCCAAATTATTGCAAAAGGGTCGGCAGTCACCTCGAGAAGAATCCCCGCAGCCGAAAGTTCGCAGCCCCACGCCTTTGTCTCGGCAATAGAGCAAACACAGCCATCAACCCCCACACGTGCACCCTCGGCAAGATTGGCACAAAGCCACGCTGTGATAGATGGAGTGTCCGGCGCGCCATCTTTCATCAACTCAAAACCCGTCGTGGCAAGTGATTTTTCAGCAGCCAGCCAATAGCGCGAATCGGTCCACAGCAGAGCCCTATCGGTGGTAACAACAGCCGTTCCAGCTGAGCCGTCAAAGCCCGACAGCCACTCGCGTGATTTCCAACAATCGGCAACATATTCACTGCTGTGAGGGTCACTGCTCACAACAATAAAAGCATCTATATTAACATTGCGCATAAAGGCGCGCAGGCTCTCAACCCTGCTTTGTATAGTACAGCTATTCATATCTTTATTATTTGTTATCATAAATTATTCTCAACTATTGCATAGGCGGTATAATGATTATCGGGCGTTACGGGAGCAAGATTAATATACCCCTCGACCACCCTGCCATCTCTCACCTTCAACGGATGGGCAGCCTGTAGTTCAAGATGCGAACGATAAGCGTCACCACTATTTTTATAATATTTTACACGATAAACCCCTCTGCTTTCATAATGCACAAAGCGGTCGCAAAAAAGGCGAGCAACAACTCCCATATTCATACGGAGATTAACCTCCATACAAGGATTGAGCCTGCAACCATCGCCATTATCATACACCATCATATCAATGCCAAAATATCCACGATAGCCACTTTCGGCCAGAAGATTTTGCATAATACGACACAATTCCTCTCGCACATTTATCAAAAGTTCCTTTGATACATATTTTGATAAAATCGCCTCAATCTCGCAATCTCTTGCAAGGATATTGCCAGTATAAGCTCCATTTTCGGCTGTAAAAAGCGAATACCCGGCAAATCTCACAGCGTTAGGCTCAGCAAAAAATTCCATCGCAAATTCAACCTTTGCATTAAAAAAATGCTCGCACACCACACCGCCTTGCCGCCTGATGACACCACGACAAAAATGCACCATAGGCTCCTCGGCTCGGCCAATACCCCACATAATTCCCTTACCACTGCCCGACCACGGTGCTTTTACCACGCAGCGAGCGCAACCATTAACAAAAGCAATAGCAGCATCAATATTATCAATGTATTGCGGTAAAGGCGGAGTATCAACACCGGAATTCTTTAAGGCTGTGAGTACATCAATCGTCAATACACGGCTCGAGAGATTGCGCATCTTTTCAACACCCTCATCGGTCGGCAGCAAAGCCTTGTCAAATCCCATAGCCTTGAAACGGTGGCGCATCTGCGCGCTCCACCCCCAAGGAGAGAGCAATGTGATGGATTGCCGCATCGTCGGAGTGTACAATTGGGGCAAACAGAACATTTTAGACATCTCATTGCGATAGCTATAATGTTCGCCCCCCGGGAGAAAAACAACATCATTCCCCTCTGCATACCACAACGCCAGCGATGCAAGCTCATTAGCTATGCACATTGCAGCCGGTGGCGGACAATAGCTGAACCCACCATCGGCAAGGGCAAGGTCATTCTCGGGATTAAAAAGATGTAATTTCACAACAACTATGTTTCAGTATCTAAATTTTCTCCTATGTTGGTTATTGGTCTCGTCTTCGTCAGCAATGAATTTATTTTCGTGGTTTATCTTGAATTTTATTGGGATAGACATCTCCGCCCTCACCGGACGCCCGTTCTTTTTCCCGGGAATCCAAGGACGCATCTTGCTCACTACGCGCACCGCCTCGGCATCAAGGCTTTCCGAGACGGAACGCACAACCCTCACACCGCTTATATAACCGTCCATACCAACAGAAAAAGCCACAATCACCTCGCCACTCTCTCTATTCTGGCGTGCTTCGAGAGGATATTCAAGCTCCGAAATTATATATCTATAAAGCTCCGTTTCACCACCGGGATATTGGGGCATAACAATCTTCTCCTTACTCTTTTGAGCAAACGAATTACAAGTCGGCGCAAGAGCAAATAGAAACAAAATAAAAAGAGATATCAGATGTTTCATTTTACATAGGAGTTAATACTAGCAAAAATAATATTTTAAATTGAAGCAAAAAAAACTAGGAGAACAATTTTCATTGTTCTCCTACTCTGGGTGGCTGATCGGATTCGAACCGACGACATTCAGAACCACAATCTGACGCTCTAACCAGCTGAACTACAGCCACCATATTGCTCTCTGTTTTTCGAAAGCGTTGCAAAGGTATAAACTTTTTTGTTATTATCCAAAAAAAACTGAACCTTTTTTTTTGCAATAAGAGTAAAAGTTTTCTTTCAAAACTTTTACATTGCTATTACTTTTAAAAAGAGGATAGCTTATGAGCTACCCTCTTTCTACAATTTATTTTTTAATTGCACATACAAGCATTACCACCTATTATCACTTTACAATGATAAGGTAGTAGTTCTTCTTGCCCTTTTGAACAAGAATATACTTGTCATTAAGCAAATTATCGCCATTGATTACCTGATCAAAAGCAGTAAGTTTCTCCTTATTGACAGAGACACCACCACCCTGAACAAGTTTACGCATCTCACCCTTTGAAGCAAAGATAGCTGCAAGGTCGGTTGTGAGGTCAACAGCCTTTACGCCCTCGGCAAGAGCCTCACGCGACACCTCGAACTGTGGAACGCCGTCAAAAACAGCAAGCAGTGTATCCTCATCGAGTGAGCGCAAAGCATCAGTTGAGGCATTGCCAAAGAGAATGCCCGATGCCTCGACAGCCTTGTTATACTCCTCCTCGCCGTGAACAAGAACTGTAACCTCCATCGCCAAACGTTTCTGCAACAGACGCAAGTGAGGTGCCTGAGCGTGCTCGGCAACAAGAGCCTCAATCTCCTCGCGGCAGATAGAGGTAAATATCTTGATATACTTCTCGGCATCCTCATCGCTCACATTCAACCAGAACTGATAGAAACGATAAGCTGATGTGTAGCGCTTGTAGAGCCAGATGTTACCCTGCACGGTCTTACCGAATTTTTTGCCATCGGCCTTTGTGATAAGCGGACAGGTGAGAGCAAACACCTCATTACCCGACATTTTGCGAATCATCTCGGTACCGGTGGTGATATTACCCCACTGATCGGCACCACCCAACTGCAACTTACAGCCGTGAGTCTCGTTGAGGTGAACATAGTCATAACCCTGAAGAAGCTGATAGGTAAACTCGGTAAACGACATACCATCTGTTCCGGCTTCACCCGACAAACGACGTTTAACAGAGTCCTTTGACATCATATAATTCACAGTAATCATCTTACCGATATTGCGGATAAAATCGAGGAATGTAAACTCCTTCATCCAGTCGTAGTTGTTCACAAGCACTGCCGCATTGGGAGCATCGCTGTCAAAATCAAGAAAACGAGCGAGCTGTTTTTTCAAAGCCTCTTGGTTGTGACGCAGCTTCTCCTCATCAATGAGCACGCGCTCTTTTGATTTACCCGAGGGGTCGCCAATCATACCGGTAGCACCACCAATCAGCGCAATAGGTTTGTGACCACAGAGCTGAAAATGACGAAGCATCATCACACCCACAAGGTGACCAATGTGCAACGAATCGGCAGTGGGGTCAATACCCAAATAGGCACTTGTCAACTCCTTCTGCAACTGCTCTTCTGTTCCGGGAGTCATATCCTGAATCATCCCTCTCCATTTTAATTCCTGTACAAAATTCATAATTTTATTTTTTATTGTTATTCTTTTCTTATAAACGATAAAGTGGCGATGGCGTTGCGCGTTTCAGCACAACAAGTTGCACATCTTTGCCTGCAATAATGCCATAATCGCTAAACTCCATTGTAACAGCCTTGTAAGCAAGCTCTGGATGATTATTCTCCTCGCTAAGATGACACAGCCAGATATTCTTCAAATTCTCGTTAAAGTGTGAGGCTAAATATTTTGCAGTAGCCTGATTGCTCAAATGTCCTCTAGAGCTCGACACACGGACTTTCAAAAATTCGGGATAACGCCCCATTGCAAGCATCTGCTCTTCGTAGTTCGACTCAATAACAAGATAGTTTGCTTGGTCAATATAATACGAAGCTATTGGTGTAATCTCACCCAAATCGGTTGCAATGCAGAACTTTTTATCACCAACCTCAATAAAATAACCAACATTGTCACTGCCATCGTGAGGCACCTCAAAAGGGGTAATAACAAAATCTCTCAATGTTATTGGCTCCTCTTTTTGTACATATCTCACAAATGCAGGGTCAATGGGCTTGGATACGCAATAATTCTGTGTGATGCCTTTATGCACCTCTTTGGTTGCATAAACAGGAATATTCGCTTTTGACGAGATAACACCCAGCGACTTTATGTGGTCGGCGTGGTCGTGCGTAACAAACATTGCACAAATACTTTCAAAAGCAATTCCCTCTTTTTTCAAAGCCATTCTAATGGTCTTTGATGGTATTCCGGCATCTATGAGAATACCATAGTCACCCACCCCTAGGTAGTAACAATTTCCGCAGCTTCCGCTGCCAATACTCATAAATCGAATCTCCATTATATCTATTATTTTTTCTTTCAACACAAGCCTTCGACATTAGAAGGGATAACCAATTGCAAAGTGCAACGCAAAATCGCGGTTAAAATTCGGCGTTATTATCGGGAATTTCTTTTTGCCGCTGTATGCAGGATTAATGGCCTTCATAGCAGCATCGAGGCGGAATACAAACATATCAAATTCCAATCTCAATCCAAGGCCATAGGACATTGCAATATCTTTGTAAAAGGTTGTTATCTTAAACTGTCCACCGGGCTGTTCCTCGTAGTTGCGTATTGTCCAGATGTTTCCGGCATCAATGAACACCGCAGAGTGAACCATCATAAACAGGTGCGAGCGATACTCCACGCTCATATCCAATTTAATATCACCCGACTGGTTTATAAAGTCAATATTTCTGTTACCATTCTTGTAGCTGCCGGGGCCCAACGTGCGAACCGTCCATCCACGCATACCATTTGCACCACCCGAGAAGTACCGTTTCTCAAATGGCAAAATACGCGAATTCCCGTATGGATAGGCAACACCAAAGGCAAAGTGCATAACCATTGAGTTCCTGTCGTCCATCTTAATGCGCGTAGTAAAGTCAAAATCGCCCTTCACATATTGAGCATAAGCAATGTTCATAAATGTATATTGCCCATCCTCGTTCTTGGGAGTTTTAAAAATAGAACTCACACCATAAAGCACATTGCCGGAACACTCGACATTTGTTCTCAATGAATATACAACGCGTTTAAAGCGGTTAGCATCATTCAACGACGAGTTATAGGAGTAAGTGTAACCCAACTTTGTTATCAACAAATTCTCGTAGTTGTATTTCAAAATCGAATTTCGGTTCGAGATACTATCGAGATACTCCTTTTTAAACGTCTCGGCAATCCAAGGAACATAGATGTAGTTCAAATCAATAACATCAAGTTTATGATGCGTCTCTTTTTTGCGACTCCACATATAACTCCAAGTACCAGAGATTAATCTGCGGTTAAACTCGGGGCGATCCTGTGAGTTATATTTCAGAGAAAACACCGACGAAGAGACCAATTTTCTCTTGTCGGCCGGCACCAGTGTCGAGATAAGACCACCCTGAAAGCGCAAGCTCAACTCGGCACCATATTCAAAGAACTTATTTCCATTATAACCTCTCAAGTTCGACACCGCCTCATAGGCCGCAAAGAGCCTCAAAGCAAGCTGTTCCGAGCCCTTGAAAAGGTTCTTATCCGACAAAGTCACCGATGCCAAAGCACCAAAGTTGCCGGCTGTATTTGTTCCGTCAAGGTCAAAACCCACCGTGCAACGTTTGCTCTTTTCATACATTATGTAGCAATCGAGAAGAGCTGTATCAGAGCGCTCCTGCATACGGACTGTTGTATATTTCAATGCCGACAACTGCGAGAAAGAGCTATATGTCTTGTCAACATTCTCCTGTGAAAAAAGTTCTCCGGGAGTAATATAGGTATTCTCTAAAAGTTTCTTTGTGCGCACAACCTGCGACTCATTATACAAAATTGCATAACTATCCATATCAATTGTATCGCACTGCTCAAAGAGAGCATCATCAAGATGCAAGCCGGCATTTGCCACATAATATATTTTGCCTATTATGTAAGCCTTGTGATTTATTGGTTCAGCATTTACCGTAGGAGTAAAACCAGCAATATTCATCGTTAGCTTAACCTTGTTTGAGTGATGAGCAGTATCAGCAGTGTATGTAATATGCTCCTTTTGGAAACGATAGTAGCCACTGTTTCTGAGCAAATCGGTAACACGACGGCGCTCCATCTCCATACCATCAACGCTAAACGGCATACCGGCTTTTATTGTCGATGCAGCAGAATCGGCCATAATTATCTTTGCCAACACACTATCCTCACTCAACATATTAAATTCCGAGATATAATATCTCTCTTTCTCGTGCAGATAATAGGTTACCTTTGCACGACGTTTCTTTTCGTTCACAAGTGTCTCAAAGTCGACACGCGCGTGCAAATAACCATCATTCAACAACATCTGCTGAATATTATGGCGTGTAGCCTCGGCAAGTTTGTTGCTATATATCACCGGTTTCTCTCCCAGACGACGCAAAACGCGGTTTATCCACTTTGTCGAGTCGAGACCCGAAAGAGCATAGGTATACATTGGAACCTTTACAAGGCTGAACCATTTGGCATTAGGTTTTTGTCTGATATAATTCGAAGCTTTTGAAGCATTAGCGGTATTTGTGTTTGAGACAATATTGACATCATTAAGCAGGAACTCGCCCTCGGGGATGAATTTCTTCACCGAGCACGAGCATAGCAAAAGCACGCCTAAAAGCAGAAATATAATTTTTCTAAACAATGTCATTACGCTCAAAAAGCAGGTTATACCCCCTAAAATCCCTAATTACGGTATTATACTAAAATAATTTTACAAATATAGTAAAAACTTAAAAGATTTAAGGTAGATTTGCAACACTTTAATACACGAAAAAGCAAAAAGATGTTAAGTAAAGCACTACAAAAACGCATATTGTCGCTTGATAACAAAAAACAGAGAAAAGAGAGTGGCCTTTTTGTTGCCGAGGGTGGCAAGACGGTACTCGACCTTATAGCCGCAGGGCTCAAAGCCGACAAGCTCATAGCAACCGCCGAGTGGTTACAGAACCACGAGCTACAACCAAGCATAGAGGTTGTCGAAGTCAGCAATGACGAGATGCGTCGCATCAGTTTCCAACAAGCACCACAAGGTGTGATGGGGCTTTTTCATCAACCACAACACGATATTGACTTAACAGCACCCGAGCGCGAGCTGTGCCTAGCACTCGATAATGTGCAGGACCCGGGTAATCTGGGTACAATAATACGAATTGCCGATTGGTTCGGAATAGAAAACATCTACTGCTCAGTTGGAACAGCCGACATTTACAACCCAAAGACCATTCAAGCTACTATGGGAGCTATCGGACGTGTTAAAGTTCATTATGTAAACCTCCCAGCTTTTATCGAGAAGATAAAAGCGAGTGCACCATTATACGGAACATTCCTCGATGGAGAAAACATTTACCAAAAAGAGTTGAAAAACAGAGGCTTGATAATTATGGGCAACGAGGGCAACGGAATAAGTAAAGAGTGCAGCAAGCACATTACAGAACGGCTTTTTATACCCAACTACCCTCTTGGGCGCGAAACATCAGAGTCGCTCAACGTCTCTGTTGCGACAGCCATTATTTGTAGCGAATTCCGTCGCAGAGGTTAAAAACAGACTCTCTCAACAATTAGTTCCCCCAAGGAGTTTTCACACAGATACAACTCCTCGACAAGGCTCATTGAATGACACTCCGCTTCAAACGGGCACCATTGTTGCACCTTTTTATCGCACACAGTGACCACATACCTCTCCAGCACTTCACCCGAGGGCAGATGTAATTTGCGAGCCAAATAGAGCATCTTAATCACTTACGCGTTTTTGTATTTTTGCTTTTTGATGGATGCAATCTCTTGACAGACAAGTCATTCAAGACAACTCTTGAAGCATTAAGTGTATCGTTGTCAAAATAGAATATAAAACCCGACATTGACTTCAGGCGGCTGCTGTTATTTCTTGGAGCAGAAACAGTAAAATGACCCGACTCCTTCACGCTCAAGTCGGCAGAATAATAAGACTCATCGCTATATTCAAGGTTTATCGCCGTGTAAACTTCCTGTTTCACCTCTTTCTCATTCTCCGAGATAAACATCACATTAAACGAGAGCACCAAGCTATCGCCAACAACAAACGAAGAGTCTTTCGGAGTATCGAAAGAGAAGGAAATTTTATTGTTCAAAGGTGACGAAGAGAGCATTTTCACCGAATTATCAGTCCAAAGTTCAGCGATATTAGGCGCAAGATTGGCTGCATCTAAGTCAATGCCCTCATTCTGCAAAACCTTAGCACCTCCCAAAATATCCACATCATTCTGCAAACGCGTCTCGAGATTATTGTAAATCTCCTTCATATATTTGGGATAGCGATTATACCAAACAAGTGATGAGTCAAACAACTCTTTGCTAATATTATGTTTGTCATATACCGACCTAAACATTAGCTTCTCCTTGTATTCATACGATGCAACCGTTGTTATCATTGCCTGTGTCAGATGGTAATCATACAGCACTCGCTCCATCTTTTCGGGCGGTAACACATCTTTTGGAATCTCCACCTTACAGGAGACCAATACCACCACCAGTAAAACAGACACTATTTTCACTGCACAACGAAGCATCTCCCGGCACTATTTTTTAAAGATAAACTGTCTATACCAAATCAATATTGCAACCACGCTGCAACTGATACAAGCGTCGGCAAAATTAAAAACAGGGCCAAAGAATATATCACCGCCAATAAGAGGCACCCACTCGGGCCAAGTAAAAAGCGGAAAATAGAACATATCCACTACCCGTCCCTCGAAGAAAGAGGCATACCCCTCACCCCAAGGCACAAAATGCGCCACCTTGCCATAACTCGATGAAAAAATCTCGCCATAGAACAAGCAATCGATAATATTGCCCACCGCTCCCGCAAGAATCATTGCAACAGCAAAGACAAAGCCCAAAGGATACTCTTTGTCTTTAATGAGCTTCACGAGTATGTATATGAGAAAAGCTACGGCAACCACCCTGAAACCGGTCAAGAATAGTTTATTAAACAATTCCATTCCAAACGCCATTCCATTGTTCTCAACAAAACGAATCTGGAACCAATCACCAAAAACAGAGAAACCGCCACCCAATGGCATACTCGTCTTTACCGCAATCTTTATCACCTGATCGATAAAGATTGCGAGTAAAACCGATATCCATACAATATGACAACGACTTTTTGTGCTTGTTGCCATAAATATTATCTATTCTTCTTTGCTTCGATACTGAGTGTAGCGTGAGGCACAGCCATTAATCTCTCCTTAGAGATAAGTTTGCCTGTCTCGCGACAAATACCATAGGTCTTATTCTCAATACGAATCAACGCTGCCTGTAAGCCCTGAATAAACTTTGCCTGACGACTAGCAATCTGCATCTGCTCCTCGAGATAAGCCGCATCACTACCATCCTCAAGACCCTTGTATGTAGGCGATGTATCGGCTACATCATTTGAATCCTCGTGGCGCAAAGCTCTCATTATCTGGTCATAATCTCTCTTTGCGAGTTCCAATTTCTGCAAAATCACGGCACGGAATTCAGCCAATTCCTCATCTGAATAACGAAGTTTTTCTGACATATCTAAAAATCAATTATTATGGTTAATATAGTTTTCTCAAAGTTTTCTCACCGACAGCTTAACCACAGCGTTGTCTAACTCAACAACATTGTCGCCCTCTACGCTGTCATTTATCTTCAACTCATCGGCAAGCACCTGATTGCATATGTAGCTGTTAAACTGCTCTACCGCAGCATCTGTAGCCTCATTGCTTGCAATCTCAACAGCGATGCGGTCTACAATATCAAAACCGCTATCCTTGCGCATTGCCTGAATTTTCTTAACAATCTCACGTGCAACACCCTCACGACGCAAATCCTCGGTAACCTCAACATCAAGTGCAACGGTCAAAGCGCCCTCGTTAGCAACTGTCCAGCCCGGAACGTCCTCGCTAAATATCTCAACATCTGCCAATTCAATGAGAGCATCAACACCCTCAACCTGCAAAGTGATGCTGCCACATTTTTCAAGCTCTGCAATCTGCTCCTGCGACATATTTACAACAGTCTCGTTTACACTCTTCATCAGCTTGCCGAATTTCTTTCCGAGAGTACGGAAATTACACTTGATTTTCTTAACCAGAATACCGTCACCCTCAACAAAAACAAGTTCCTTAACATTCACCTCGTTGAGGATAAGCTGCTTAACAGCCTCAATGCGAGATTTCATCACCTCGTCGGCAGCAGGGATTGCAATTTTCTGCAAAGGCTGACGAACAATCAAAGCCTCTTTCTTGCGCAGTGCAAGCACCATTGAAGAAATTTGCTGAGCCAATACCATACGATACTCAAGCTCGCTATCCACGCTCTGCTCGTCACACTCGGGGAATTTGGCAAGATGAACCGACTCGGCATCGCCACGACCGGTAACAGAGGTCAAATCCTGATACAGACGCTCGGCATAGAAAGGTGCGATAGGAGCCATAAGGCGTGCCACAGTCTCAAGACAGGTGTAGAGTGTCTGATAAGCCGAGAGTTTATCTGTGCTCTGGCCGGCGCCCCAGAAACGCTTACGGCTCAAGCGCACAAACCAGTTACTTACATTGTCTATCACAAAATCCTGAATTAAACGACCTGCCTTTGTCGGCTCATAATCGTTCAAGCAGTTGTTCACATTCTTAACCAAGGTGTTGAGCGCCGACAATATCCAACGGTCAAGTTCGGGACGTTCAGCCATTGGAACATCAGGTTCAGAATAGGTAAAGCCATCAACGTTGGCATACATTGTAAAGAAGCTGTAAGTTTGATACAACTTTCCGAAGAATGAGCGTGTAACCTCTTTCACACCATCTTCGTTGAAACGAAGATTATCCCAAGGCGCCGAGTTTGTAATCATATACCAACGCAAAGCATCGCTACCATAGTTCTCTATTGTATCAAATGGGTCTACTGCATTGCCTAGACGTTTCGACATCTTGTCGCCATTCTTGTCGAGCACAAGACCATTTGAAATAACAGTCTTATAGGCCACGCTGTCGAACACCATTGTTGCAATAGCGTGCAAGGTATAGAACCAGCCACGTGTTTGGTCAACACCCTCGGCAATAAAGTCGGCAGGATACACTGCACGGCTGTCAAGCATCTCTTTATTCTCGAACGGATAGTGTATCTGTGCGTATGGCATTGCACCCGAGTCGAACCAAACGTCGATAAGGTCGAGCTCTCGTGTCATCACCTTGCCTGTTGAAGATACAAGCTTTATATCATCAACATATGGGCGGTGAAGGTCTATCTTGTCATAATTTGCCTTGCTGTAATCACCGGGCACAAAACCCTTATCCTTGTAGGGGTTACTTGCCATAACACCGGCAGCAACAGCTTTCTCAATCTCATCATAAAGTTCTGCCACTGAACCAATGCAGACAGCCTCGCCATCCTCGCTTGTCCAAATGGGCAGCGGAGTACCCCAATAACGGCTACGGCTCAAGTTCCAGTCGTTCAAATTCTCGAGCCACTTGCCAAAGCGGCCGGTACCTGTTGACTCGGGCTTCCAAGTGATAGTTTTGTTGAGTTCGCTCATACGCTCCTTCATCTGCGAGGCACGAACAAACCAACTATCGAGCGGATAATAAAGCACGGGTTTATCTGTTCGCCAGCAGTGTGGATAGTTATGAACGTGTTTCTCAATCTTGAACGCTAGGCCAGCCTGTTTTAGAACCATACAAAGCACAACGTCAAGAGTCTCGGCTTTTACTGCAGCCTTATCGTCGTAGCGGCCATCAACAGTATATTGGGGGTCGTATGCATTCTTCACATACGCACCGGCAAATTTTGCATACTCGTCGTTGTTTACAAAATCTGCAACAAAATTATCGTCAAGTTCATCTATTGTCCAGAATTTACCGGTAAAGTCAACCATTGGACGTGTTTCACCCTTTTTGTTTACCATAAACAGCGAGGGGATACCGGCAGCCTTTGCCACGAAAGCATCGTCAGCACCAAAAGTTGGTGCAATATGCACGATACCTGTACCATCCTCTGTGGTAACATAATCACCGGGAATTACTCTGAAAGCCTCGGCCGATGCATCGACAATATTGTCGCCATCCTTTCTCACCGGCTTAACCCAAGGGAACAGCTGTGCATAATGCATACCGACAAGGTCACTGCCCTTATACTCGGCAATCACTCTGTATGGCACAACCTTGTCACCGGGATTATACTCCTCTAGTGGCATTTCAGCTCCGACAGGATTAAAATGAGCTGCCAGCAGAGCCTTTGCAAGCACCAAAGTAACAGGCTGACCGCTGTAAGCATTATATGTCTGCACTGCTACATAGTCAATCTTTGGACCGACACAAAGCGCTGTATTTGAAGGCAAGGTCCAAGGAGTTGTTGTCCACGCAATAAAATATGGAGTACCCCAAGCTGTCATCTCGGGCTTTGGATCGAGCATACGGAATTGTGCTACAGCGGTTGTATCCTTAACATCACGATAGCAACCCGGCTGATTAAGTTCGTGCGAGCTCAATCCTGTTCCGGCAGCAGGAGAATAAGGCTGAATAGTGTAGCCTTTATAGAGCAAATCCTTATTATAAAGCTGTTTCAACAGCCACCACAACGACTCGATATAGCTATTCTCGTATGTGATATAAGGATTTTCAAGGTCAACCCAATAGCCCATTTTGCGAGTAAGGTCGGTCCACTCTCTGGTGTACTTCATCACCTCTTCGCGGCAGTTGCGGTTATAGTCATCGACCGATATTTTTTTGCCAATATCCTCTTTTGTAATATTCAGTTTCTTTTCAACACCAAGTTCAACCGGCAAGCCGTGTGTGTCCCAGCCTGCCTTACGTTTCACCTGAAAACCTTTCATTGTCTTAAAACGGCAGAAAGTATCCTTTATGCTGCGCGCCATAACGTGGTGAATACCCGGCATACCATTAGCCGATGGGGGACCCTCAAAAAACACAAACGAAGGTGCGCCCTCACGCTCTGTCATACTCTTTGAGAACAGGTCATTCTTCTCCCACTCGTTCAAGACCTCTTTGTTTATTTGAGGTAAATTCAACTGATTATATACAGGAAATTTCTTCTTCATTTTATAAATAAACGTTTATTTTCTTTTCAATTTTGCAAAGTTACCTAAATTTTCTGTAAATACAAAAGATACACACAGAGAATAGTTTAGCCTGTTTCAAATGTTTTTGCGCGGTAAAAGAGATTATTTTGCTTCAATAACATACTTCTTGTCGAGCATCTTGTGTGTCACCACCACCCTGACGCCAAACTTTTCGGCCACAAAACGTGCAATATGCTCTGCGCTGTAAACCGAGCGATGCTGTCCGCCGGTACAACCGCAACACACCTGTATGTGAGTGAAGCCACGCTTTTTATAAGTGTCAACCATATTACCCACAAGTTCATAAGCATTCTCGAGGAATTTCGCAATCTCACTCTCCGACTCAAGAAATTTTATTACAGGCTCATCCATACCTGTCAGCTTTTTATATGGCTCGTAGCGGCCGGGGTTGTGTATTGCACGACAATCAAAGACAAAACCGCCACCATTGCCCGATGTATCATCGGGAATACCGCGTTTGTAAGAAAAACTTACAACGTCAACAGTCAGTTCCTTCGCCTCGGTGCGCAAGAATATTGGCAATGCAGCTATTTTCTCCACAAGAGCACGAATATAAGAGAACCCATCGCCCCACTCGTTCAACAGTTGCAACAACTGCTCCAGCGCCGCCGGAATACTCTCGACAAAAGCCTTTTTGCGCTCGAAAAGCCCACGATAGCCATACGTGCCCAAGTTCTGCAAGAGCCTGAAAACACGAAACAGCTGCAACATTTTCAAAAAATGCGCCCTATCGACACTCTTGTAACAAGCCAAAGCCTCTAAATAGGCATCAACCATCGCATCAACAGCCTCGGCCGAATATTTGGCGCGTGCCTGCCCCACAAATGAAGCAATATCATAATATATTGGGCCTCTGCGACCGCCTTGAAAATCTATAAAGAACGGAGCGCCATCCTTGAGCATAACATTGCGCGACTGAAAATCACGATAAAGAAAAACATTGTCATTATCACTCAAGAGCCGATTGGTCAATTCAACAAACTCATCCTCCAACCTATTCTCATTAAACTCAACGCCCACCCCTTTGAGGAAACAATATTTAAAATAGTTCAAATCCCACATCACAGTGCGTTCATTAAAGTCACTCACCGGATAGCAGAGCGAAAAATCGAAATGCTGAGAAACACCGAATTGTATCTTTGGCAGCTCGGCCACCACGCGACACAAAAGCTCAATATCCTCGGCTTTAAAACACCCGCTCGCGCGCGCCGACGCCATTGAGGCATAAAGCGTTGCATCACCAAGGTCATCCTGCAGATAGCAAAGTTCATCGTCAGAGACAGCAAGCACCGTCGGAGCAGCAACGCCACATGCCCGAAATGCTTTTGAGAGAGCTATAAAAGCTCTATTCTCCTCAACCGATGTTCCCACAGCACCCATCACAGATGCTGCACCCGACATACGATAATAGACACGATTAGAGCCATCACCCGTCAGTCTGACAACCGACAAAGGCTCGCTGCCAAACGCTTTTATATATAAATTCCTTAAATTTTCCATTTTAAAAACTTTGACCGCGAATATAACACAACTTAATGTAAAAACCGGTAAATGTTTCAAATTTTATTTTATTGCCATAAAATTAAGGCAGCGAACACATTTGCGTTCGCTGCCTCTATCATACAATCACAAAGTGTGATTACTTAACAAAAATCTTTTTACCATTAACAATGTATATACCCGGTTGTGTTATCTCCTCCAGTCTACGACCCTGTAAATCGTATATAACCTTAATATCACTCTCAGGCTCAACATCCTCAATACCGGTCGGGTCGGTAACATTCAGCAGAACATCAATTATCTGACCGCCATAATTAGAGAATGTACCATTAAAGTTGCTGTCAGCATCGCCGGCTGGGTCTATACTGCACCAATCCTGTTTGATACGCAAGCGATAAACTCCCGGTTCACTGGGCACCTCAAATGAAGGAAGAGGAGGATTACTGCGTTTATCACCTGATATATAATCACCGTTGCTGTTCCAACCACTCTCGTCACTGTTAGCGCCATTGTTGTAGAACGAATATACAACAAGGTCCTCGGCCGGCTGCCAGTTGCTGCCATCCTCAATACTTGCGGTAAAGCCGTCAGCATCGTAATCAATATATACATAGTGGTTAATCCAAGAACCCTCAGTTACTAAATCAAGAGTAAACACCTCACCCACATTTGCATTGACAGTTTTTACATCGGTCAAATCAAGATACTCACTCACCTGCTCTGCAGAGTTCAGCTCATACAACACCTCACCGCTTGTTTCGCCCACCAGCTTAATCGCTGTGATATTACGCTCGCCATAAGATCTTGTTCCGGTGTTTCTTGGAGTATAATCAACATCCTCACCCGGTGTAGGCTCTGGATCGGGGGTCGGCTCAACAACCTCTCCAATAGTCACATTCGGATTCTCAATCAGCATCCAAGCAGCACCGGCATCAGAGCTCTCCCAAACAGAGATTGGCGCCGACAATTGCGGAGCAGCACACATATATCCATACTGAGAATTGCCACTACCGGGATAAGCATTGAACGCAAATTTGCCACCGCCCAAATCAACGACAGACAAAGAGACTGGAGTTGAAGAGAATGAGCAATAGAACAACTTATCCGTGCCCGGCTCATACATTGGAGTTGTCAAATACATTTCAGCTCCAACATTGTACAACTGATACTTGTCACCATCTTTAACAACCTGCCAGCAAGCATTCTCTGATGTAACATCAACAGGGGTTGCATAAGCTGCGCTACTCAAAGCGTGACCACTATCGCCTCTCATTCCGGCTACCCACACCATATCGCTGTGTGTCGCATCGTAAACAGCATAAGTTGTAAAGTGCTCATTATAGAGAACATACGTCTTGTTTTCATCAGCATTGTCGAGTGAATACAATCTGTCTCCCAACTCTTTTGGACCTTCGGGAACCGATGGTTCAACAACGCTGGCATTTTCATCAAAAAGGATTGTATAAACAGTTTTATTGCTGCTGTTTGCTGCAAAGTCATTACCCTTGACGGTAATTGTTAAGGTCTTTGTGCTTGAATTATAATTTTTCTCAACAGTAGCACCCTTACCCTTTGCAGCAATAGAGAGTTTGCTCTCGTCATACTCCTTATTGATAGTATAGCTTGTCTGGCCAGACTTTAAATAATCAACGCCGTCGTAGTTCAAGAAAGAGAGGTCCGAATAGTACACAAACTGAACGTCATCAACATACAGCGTAGTATTCTCCTTCAAATTACCACGGGTAAAGTAGTCTCCGCCACTAATGACAACATTCATCATTTCGGGAGTCAAATTGTTTTCATACTCAATAGGCACTATAATCTCGGTCCAAGCACCTCCAGTGGTTGTAAATGTGCGCTGACACTTTGCAACCAATGTTCCGTTCGACGTAGTGTTTGTCTTGCCCAATATAGCTCTGTCAACATTGTTACGTGGTTGGTTTGCAGAATTTTTGTTACCCACGTTTGATACATAAGTACCATTCCACAAATAAACTAAGATATATGATTCCTCGCCGGTGCTATCATCCCTTCTGAAGCGTCCCTTGATAGCGTCGGGCTTATGAGTAAACTGCACGCCACCGTATGTACCACCATCGCAATCTCCTAATGTAGACGAAGCATACACCCAAGGAGTACCCAGCGTGATATATCCGGGAGCAACGGAACCAATACCCATTGCACCAACATATATATTCTGCAATTTTACAGAATTATTATCATTGAAAACAAGTTGTTGTTCCTTTGTCATCACAACCTTTTGATTGATTGACGAACCATTCCAGTCAGTAGGTTCAACACCGGGACGCTGGCGCATCTCACCGGTCTTTGGACTAGACATACTTCCCGTACCAAAAGCCTCAGAAGAGCCACACTTTGATTTCCAGCTATCAAAACTGCCGTTAGGCAGATACTGCGCCTGCACAGTCAAAGCAGCCAAAGCAAATAATGTAGTAAAAAATTTCTTCATCATTCCTCCTTTTATTTAAATAATCATTTTTTCACAGTAATCACCCGGGGCAGCAGACACACTCCGCACCCCAAAGCATAAATCGGCGCAAAATTAGTTTAAAATTCGCAATTTTTAAACATTCGCCCCTGTTTTTTAAAATAACACCAAAAATGAACAAGGTTTACCACAAAAGAGAAAAATAAAAACATTTTTCCATAAATAATGCAAAATCATTAAAAAAACAACCCTCAAAGCAAACAAAAACAATCTTTTTGCTATTCATTTAAAAAAAACGCTTACATTTCTTTATTTTCACAAAACAAATTATTACTTTTGCAAAAATTGAGCAAATCAAAGCAAAAACAACATAAAAAAAATGAACGTAGCAACCACATTAGAGAGCTTGAAAAAGAGATTTCCAAATGAGCCGGAATATTTTCAAGCAGTAGAGGAAGTGCTTCACTCCATCGAGGAGGAGTACAACAAGCACCCCGAATTTGAAGCAAACAACATTATCGAGCGTCTTTGTATCCCCGACAGAATTTTCACATTCCGTGTAACTTGGATGGACGACAACGGAAAGGTACAGGTAAACACTGGTTACCGTGTACAGCACAACAACGCTATCGGCCCTTATAAAGGAGGTATCCGTTTCCACCCATCGGTTAATGTTGGAATATTGAAATATCTTGCATTCGAGCAGACATTCAAAAACTCGCTCACCACACTTCCTATGGGTGGAGCAAAGGGAGGTTCCGACTTTAACCCCAAAGGCAAGAGCGATAACGAGGTGATGCGTTTCTGTCAAGCCTTCATCACCGAATTGTGGCGTCACATTGGCCCCGAGATGGACGTTCCTGCGGGCGACATTGGTGTTGGTGGCCGCGAAGTTGGTTATATGTTCGGAATGTACAAGAAGCTCACTCGTGAATTCAATGGTGTATTCACAGGCAAGGGACTTGAGTTCGGTGGTTCACTCATTCGTCCCGAGGCCACAGGATACGGAAACATCTATTTCCTTCAGGAGATGCTAAAAACACGCGGCGAGGAGTTGAAGGGCAAAGTTTGCCTTGTTTCAGGCTCGGGCAACGTTGCACAATACACAGTTGAGAAGGTTATTCAGCTCGGTGGTAAGGTTGTTACAATGAGTGACTCTAATGGTTACATCTACGACCCCGAGGGCATTGACCGCGAAAAGCTCGACTTTATTATGGAACTCAAAAACGTTCGTCGCGGACGCATCAAGGAGTATGCCGAGAAATATGGTTGCAAATATATTGAAGGCGCACGTCCTTGGGGCGAGAAAGGCGACATTGCACTGCCATCGGCAACTCAGAACGAGATTAACGGCGAGGATGCAAAAAACCTGCTTGCAAATGGCGTGATTGCCGTTTCAGAAGGCGCAAATATGCCATCAACCCCCGAGGCTATCCACGCGTTCCAGCAAGCAAAGATACTTTACGCTCCGGGCAAAGCATCAAACGCCGGTGGTGTATCAGTGTCAGGCCTTGAGATGAGCCAGAACTCGGGCAAAATCAACTGGAGCAGCGCAAAAGTTGATGAGATGTTGCACGAGATTATGCACAACATTCACACCTCTTGTGTAAAGTATGGCACTTGCGAGGATGGTTACATTGATTATGTAAAGGGCGCAAACGTTGCCGGTTTCCTCAAGGTTGCCAAGGCAATGATGGCGCAAGGTATTTTGTAATTTAAAACACCCAATAACCAGAGCAAATCCCGGCAATACCGGGGTTTGTTTTTATATACACGCTTTTTTCATTATCTTAGCAACCCAAACAAGAAAAAAAGACAATAATGCTAAAAAAGGGAAACGCTTGGCTATGGATACCGACGCTTTACTTTGCATCGGGACTACCCTACCACGCCATCACATCAATATCGGACATTATGTACAAGGATATGGGCATCAGCAACAGCAAGATAGCCCTCTACACAAGCATACTGCTTATTCCTTGGACAATAAAACCTTTGTGGAGCCCTATTGTAGAGATGGTCAGCACAAGGCGCAAATGGACATTGGTATCGCAGCTTCTGCTTGCTGTCTGCTTTGCCGCAATAGCATTTGTCATCCCATCCAATCATTTTCTGGCATTAACGTTGGTTGCATTTTTTATCGGTGCATTTGTTTCATCGACCCACGATATTGCGCTCGACGGCTTTTATATCCTTGGGTTGCCACAGGAGAAACAATCCTTTTTCTCGGGTATACGCAACACCTTCTATCGCATAGCAACAGTCTTTAGCTCCGGCATTCTTGTTATGCTGGCAAACAGGCTTGGGCACAATCTTGGCAGCAACACACTTGC
Organism: Bacteroidaceae bacterium; assembly: GCA_045647745.1. GTDB lineage: Bacteria > Bacteroidota > Bacteroidia > Bacteroidales > Bacteroidaceae > HGM04593. The sequence goes on from JAZRMQ010000022.1 coordinate 47,462, forward strand.
TTGGAGCGCCACATTCGCAATAACCGGAGCTATAATGCTTGCATTATGGTTCTACCACGCCAAGGCAATGCCCACACCCGAGAAAGATATTGCCCGCACCACAAAAAGCATCAAAAGCGCTTTTTATAACTATGGCGACATCATAAAAACCTATTTTCAGAAGCCGGGTATCTGGCAAGCACTGCTCTTCCTTCTATTGTTCCGTTTCCCCGAGGCACAACTCGCAAAAATGGGCAAACTCTTTCTGATGGACAGCGCCGCCAATGGCGGCCTTGCATTGGACAAGGGCGAGATAGGTTTTATTTATGGCGTTCTTGGAGTCATCGGGCTCATCATCGGTGGCATTGCCGGCGGAATATGTATCTCGCGCAAAGGACTCAAATATTGGCTGTGGCCAATGGTAGTAGCAATCTCACTGCCCGACCTTGTATATGTTTATATGAGCATAGCGTTACCCGAGAATATGACAATAATAGGCAGCTGCATCTTCATTGAGCAGTTGGGCTACGGCTTCGGCTTCACAGCATACACACTATATATGATATACTTTGCCCAAGGCAACTACCCCACAGCTCACTTTGCAATCTCCACAGCATTTATGTCACTAGGTATGATGCTGCCGGGAATGTTTGCCGGCGTGCTCGAGGAGTGGATGGGTTATGAAAACTTTTTCATTTGGGTAACAGCTTGCACATTAATAACTTTTATCGTATCAGCACTCATAAAAATCGACGCCGGCTTTGGCAAAAAGTAAAAATGATATATATTTGCAAACAACTCTAGAAAAATATGATACTTATTGCAGACTGCGGTTCAACAAAGACCGATTGGGTATTGTGCGAAGGTGATAATATTGTAGCGAGGGTAAGAACACAGGGACTGAACCCCACCCATCAGGAGAGCGAAGAAATTTTTGAAATCCTGTCGGCTGAGCTTACCGACGAAATAACCGCACACACCCCCGAAAAAATATATTTTTATGGTGCCGGTTGCGCATACGAAACGGCAAACAACCGTATGCGTCAGGCATTAGAAAACATATTCTCCACAAAAGAGATACACATAAACAGCGACCTTTTAGCTGCCGCACGTGCATTGTGCAAACGCGAAGAGGGCATTGCTTGCATACTGGGAACAGGGTCAAACTCCTGCCTCTTCGATGGCGAAAAAATAATTGAGAACACCCCATCGTTAGGATACATCCTCGGTGACGAAGGCAGTGGCGCACACCTCGGCCGACAGCTATTGAGCGACTGCCTAAAAAAGCAGTTGCCCAAAAAAGTTTGCGATAAATTCTTCGAGCAATACAATCTCAACATTGCCACAATACTCGAGAAAACTTACCACAGCTCACTCCCCAATCGTTGGTTAGCAAGTTTCACGCCATTTTTGAGCGAGAACAAAAACATCCCCGAAATAAGCTGTATGCTCAAAAACTGTTTCAAACAGTTCTTTCAGCGCAACACAATGACCTACAGGCGCTCGTGGTTACCAATACACATTATTGGAAATATCGGAATTCACTTTGGTGAAGAGATTAAAGAGACCGCCGAGAGCCTTGGACTATCAATTGGCAATATTGTAGACAGCCCAATGAACGGATTAATAGAATATCATAAACAAAACAATTAATAGCATTATGAAGAAAGTATTTTTATCAATTTTAGTATGCCTTGCATCGGCAGTAATAGCTTGTGGTTGCAAGGAGGAGAAAGGCGTTAAAGCGCTATTGTTACCCGAAAATGAAAAGATGGACACATTGTCATACATCGTGGGAATGGATATTGCCAACAGCATTGAAAAGAATATGATTCCATTCTTTAAGGTTGACTACGACGTGATGATAAATGCCTTGACACAGGCACTCGACCCCAATGCAACAATAGAAGTTGAGGGTGTATCATTCAACAAGGACAATTTCCGCGAGATTGGCGACCAATATATGAGCAACGAGTTGAGAGGCCGTGTTATGGCAGCGCAAGCAGACACAACCGGCACCGCAAGCATATACACCGACGAGAAGGAGAAGAAAATCATCTCTTCAATCCTTGGCGCCGATATTGCCTACAGCGCAACACGAGTACAGTTCGACCTCGACAACAACTCACTCATAACAGCCATCAACGACATTCACAACGGCAAAGCCCGTCTCGAAGATAAATTTGCACAGGAGTATGTGCAGAACTACTTTACCGTAGTTATTCCCGAGAAGAACAGAAAAGAGTCAGAGGCTTGGCTCGCCGAAATTGAGAAGCAAAAGGGCGTGAACAAGACCGAGAGCGGCATACTCTACAAGATTGAGAACGCCGGCGACAGCAATATCAAAGCCACAAAAGACGAAGATGTTGTAAAGGTTCTCTACACCGGCCGCACAAAAGACGGCAAAGTATTCGACAGCAACCGTTGGAACGATATGTCACAGGAACGTCAGGAGATGATTAAGTCATATCAACCCGAGCAAGTATCAGTGGACACCCCCATCGAATTCCCACTCAACCGCGTCATCAAAGGATGGACCGAGGGTATGAAACTCATTGGCAAAGGTGGCAGAATAACATTGTGGATTCCTTCGGACCTTGCATACGGCGAGAGAGGCGCAGGACAGGACATTGGTCCTAATCAAGCACTATGCTTCGACGTTGAACTTCTTGAGGTAACAAGCAAATAACCTGCAACAGAGATACATAAAAAGCAGGCACGCAGTCTGCGTGCCGGGTTTTTATGCGCGTATATGTTTAATTATTTAAGTTTAATTATATATAATGCGCACGCAACCAAAAAAAAGCATTATCTTTGTAAAATAACATCGCAAAAATAAAATTGCAGAAAATGAAAGCATACGTTTTTACAGGACAGGGAGCACAGTTCAGTGGAATGGGAAAAGAGTTATACGACAACAACCCCATTGCAAAGGAATATTTTGAGAAAGCAAACGAAATTTTGGGCTTCCGCATTACAGATATAATGTTCGCCGGCAGCGACGAAGAGCTAAGACAAACAAAAGTCACACAGCCCGCTGTGTTCCTGCACTCGGTAATTTCGGCTATCGCACAAGGCGACGAGTTCGCCCCAGCTATGGTTGCAGGCCACTCACTCGGCGAATTCTCGGCACTCACAGCAGCCGGAGCACTAACCTTTGAAGATGGTTTAAAGCTTGTCTACAAACGAGCACTGGCAATGCAAAAAGCCTGCGAGATGCAACAATCCACAATGGCAGCCATATTAGGCCTCGACGACGAGATTGTAGAAAACATCTGCAACGAGGTCAGCAACAGTGGCGACATTGTATTGGCAGCCAACTACAACTGCCCCGGACAGGTGGTAATCTCGGGAAGCATCGAGGGTGTAAATAAAGCCTGCGAAAAGCTAAAGGAGGCCGGCGCAAAAAGAGCATTGCCATTGAGTGTTAGCGGAGCGTTCCACTCCCCTTTTATGCAACCCGCAAAAGAGGAACTTGAGGCAGCTATCAACGCAACGGAGCTGTCAACACCGCGTTGCCCTGTATATCAGAATGTAGACGGCAAGCCCTACACCTCGCCACAAGAGATAAAGGCAAACCTCATTGCACAGCTCACCGCCCCGGTTCGCTGGACAAAGACAATTCAGCAGATGATTGCCGATGGAGCAGACGAATTCATTGAGTGCGGCCCCGGCAATGTACAACAGGGTCTTATAAAGAAGATTAAAGCCGCAGCAGGCGTCTAAAAAACAAGAAAAAAGAGAAAAAATGTCACGAATAATAATCTATCAATTGCTACCACGCCTTTTTGGCAACAGCAACTCACAATGCGTTACAGGCGGAACCATCGAACAAAATGGTTGCGGAAAGTTCAACGATATAACCCCCAAAGCCCTAAAGGCAATACGCAATCTGGGAGCCACCCACGTTTGGTACACCGGTGTCATTGAACACACCACTCGCACCAATTACAGCAGCTACGGCATCACCCCCGACCACCCCGCCATTGTCAAGGGCGAAGCCGGCTCACCATACGCCATAAAGGACTATTACGACAACGACCCCGACCTTGCCGTCAACGTAGAGAAGCGTCGCGAGGAGTTTAAAGCATTGATAGAGCGCACCCACAAAGCCGGGATGAAGGTAATTATGGACTTTATCCCCAACCACGTAGCACGCCATTATTGCAGCGACAACACCCCAAAGGGAACATATAGCTTTGGCGAGCACGACGACAAAGGTTCATTCTTTGCCGGACACAACAACTTCTACTACCTTGGCAACCACTCATACGGCTGCAACCTCGACGCCAAAGATTGCGCCGACGAAGAGTATAGCGAAACACCACTGCGTGCAACAGGCAACGACTGCTTTGGTTCACCCGGCCGCAACGATTGGTACGACACAGTAAAGCTCAACTACGGCATCGACTACCGCACCGGCAACCGCCGTTTCTCACCCGTGCCGAACACTTGGGTAAAAATGCTCAAAATATTGCAATACTGGGCATCACAAGGTGTTGACGGCTTCCGTTGCGATATGGTCGAGATGACACCCGTTGAGTTCTGGGGTTGGGCTGTACCCAAAATAAAGGAGGAGTACCCCGGTATGCTATTCATTGGTGAGATATACCAGCCACACATATACCGTTCATTCATCCAAGAAGGACATTTTGACTACCTCTACGACAAGGTTGGCCTTTACGACACCTTGCGTGCAGTGATGAACGGACAGACGTCGGCAAACAACATCAGCTACCCACTGCAAAGCACAGCCGACATTCGTCACAATATGCTCACCTTCCTCGAAAATCACGACGAGCAGCGCATTGCATCAGACTTCTTTGCGGCAAAGGCAGAGCGTGCATTAGCAGCCCTTATCATATCTACAACCATTGACACTCAGCCATTTATGCTCTATGCAGGACAAGAGCTTGGCGAACGAGGAATGGACAAAGAGGGTTATAGTGGCGTAGACGGTCGCACCACAATCTTCGATTATTGGAGTGTCGACACCCTGCGCCGTTGGAAAGGCGATGGCGACTACAAAGGCACAGCACTCACCAACGAGGAGAAAGCCCTGCAATCATTCTACGCACGCTTGCTTAATCTCTGCAACAGCAACGAAGCTCTTTGCAGCGGACAATTCTATGGCCTGCAATATGCCAACCCTGAAAGTGAGCACTACGACAGCCACCACATATTCTCATACCTCAGAGGCACCGAGAACGAACTATTGCTCATTGCAACCAATTTCAGCGACAACGCAAAAGAGTGTGGCATCACAATCCCCGAGGAGGCATTTGCCTACTTTGGAAAAAGCTACAACAATATTCCACACAAGGCTGTTGAGTTATTGACAGAGGAGCAATTAACCCTGCCACTCAACCCATACGATAAAATACAGGTAACAATCCCGGCCAACAGCGGAGTAATAATAAAATTCAGCATATAATTATGAAAAAAATACTTTTGTCGATAATACTTTTCATTGCCTGCGCCACAGCCCATAGCCAAGTAGCGCTCAACGACAGCATTATTGAATATATAGTAAAAAACGAACGTCAGTATTTTGACGAGATAACCCAAATATTCAACAGCAACGACCCGATGCTGCGCATTGACGACATTGCCCTCGTCTACTACGGACAAGCATTTCTGCCACAGTACAACCCCGGAAAAGACGAGAACGAGCAAGCGCTCAAAAAACTCTACGAGGAGAGAAAGAATATAGAAATTTACAACACCGCAAAAAAGATACTCACATACAACCCTGTGAGCCTCAATGCCCTATTCAGCATCTATATAGCTTCAAAAGAGCTGGGTAAAAGCGACGAAGAGTGCCACTCCTATCTGAAGAAATATCAGAACATTATTGATATGATTTGCAGCTACGGCGACGGCAAAAGCAGCGAGACACCCTTTCGCATAATAACCCCCGACGATCAGGAGTATATTATGTTTGGAAAGCTCCAGATAGAGAATGTCATCTCACAGACACTCGACACCGAGACGCTGTGCAACATTGTCACCGTCAAGCCATCGGATAAATTCCCCGGCCAACGCGTGTACTTTGATTTAACACTCTTCCTTTCGCAAGCAGCAAGAGAATAAAGAAAAAACTTGTAAAAGCCTCCAACAGGAGGCTTTTTACACACTCTGCCACAATGAAATACATCAAACAATTTGAAATAATATTGGCAATATCGCTCCTTGGCGAGCTATTGAACCGTCTTATACCACTCCCCGTTCCGGCCAGCATCTATGGAATGGTAATCCTTTTCACAGCACTCTGCACAGGGATAATCAAACTCTCGGCAGTTAAAGAGAGCGGGCACTTTCTCATACAGATTATGCCAATGCTGTTTATCCCTGCCACAGTGGGGCTGCTTGAATCTTGGGATATAATGCAAGGCTTCCTCACAGCAATTATAGTCATCTCCCTCGTATCGACAGTTGTTGTAATCTTTGCATCGGGACACGCAACACAATTCATTATCAACCTAAAGAAAAAGGATAAAAAGCAATGAAAGAGATTTTAGGCAATTCACTTTTTTTCGGGGTAGGAATAAGCGTTGGCACATATATCCTAGGCACCATCATAAAGAAAAAGATAAACTTCTTTCTTTTCAATCCGCTGCTGTTGGCAATAACAATGACAATAGCCACCCTGCTGGTCACAGGCATTGAATACAGCGAATATAACAACGGCGCAAAATATCTGAGCTATCTGCTCACCCCTGCTACCGTATCACTTGCAATTCCTTTGTACGAGCAGGTGTCAATACTCAAAAAGAACCTTGCGGCAATACTCATTGGCATAGCATCGGGAGTGCTCGTCAGCGGAGTATCAATCTTTGCAATGGCACTGCTTTTTGGGCTCGGACACACCGAGTATGTCACTCTGCTTCCAAAATCAATAACAACAGCCATCGGCATTGGCCTTTCCGAGGAGCTTAATGGCTACGTAGCAATCACAGTGTCGGCAATAATGATAACAGGACTTTTTGGCAATATCGCCGGCGGACTCTTGTGTCGTCTTTTAGGCATCAAAGACCCCATTGCCAAAGGCATTGCCATCGGCACAGCCTCTCACGTGATGGGCACCTCGAAAGCGATGGAAATTGGAAAGATTGAGGGAGCAATGAGCAGTCTATCGGTAGCAGTTGCCGGCTGTATGACTGTTGGCGCAGCAATTCTATTTCAGGAGTTGATATAAAAACAAAAAAAGACAGCTACTAAAGTAACTGTCTTTCGTACGCCGTCAGGGACTCGAACCCTGGACCCATTGATTAAGAGTCAATTGCTCTACCAACTGAGCTAACAGCGCATTTCCTTAACGCGTTGCAAAGGTACGACTTTATTTTGATTTAGCAAATATTTTAGAACTATTTTTTACAACTTTTTTACTAAAATCAAACAACACATTGATTATTAACGCCATTCAATAGAAACTTTTTTTCACGGCTCACCTGCAAAGTCTGGGGGTGTAGTCTATTGATTTATAGAATTGATTGTAGTTTTAACTTTTTTTGAAATTGCTTCCGCTCACTTTGTGGGTAAATTTACCTATACTCGCAATCTTCAACCTTGTTCAGTTGTCTTATATTCTTTCTATAGTCTTGCTAAATGTACTTTCTGTGCGACAGAAAGTACCAAAGAACTGGGCAGTCGTGTACGGCATTCGGTGCTTCCTTTGTTGACAACACCGCATTTTCGCATCCCACGCGGTGCAAACTACGTCTGCACTACGCGTGACTATTTGCTGGCGGTATTGTCGATTTGCAAAGCAAATTCACAAATTGC